>JAFXLS010000152.1 GCA_017530965.1 Fibrobacter sp. | reverse complement strand
CCTGAAGCAAGCCATTCTGCACCACGGCCTGCCTTTTGCCGTTACAAGACCTCCGTCCAAAGAACTCCTCGAAGCCATCAAGGAAGGCGAAGAACTCGCCCACGATCCTAATGCAAAAACTTATGCTTCACCGCAGGAGCTGTGGGACGAACTTGGCATATGACAACTTACTACCGCACGCACCTTACGGAAAACCCGAAGTTCTTGGGCTTGGACATGTAGCCGAACGCCATGGATTTACTGGTGAGGTACCACACGCGGGCAGAGCCGGGAGCAACGCCTTCGGACGAATCGTCGCTACTCCAGAAGAAGGCGAACTTGGCGGTGTTGCCGTAGGTTTCGTCGTCGAAACGGTTGCCGGCGGGCATCGCCGAGAACTTGAGAGTATCGTTGCCGTTGGTGTCACCCGACCAGCCGTAATCGGCCTTGATCAAGTAGCCCGCGTTAAAGTCGGCGCCCGCCGCAGTCCAGAGGCTTTCAAAGTCGGCGTGCGTGGGCAAGCGGAACCCGGCGGGGCATGCCTTTTTGGCGGCATCCCAAGTGTAGAGCCTGCCGTAAACCATGCACTGGTCGTCTTCATCTTTGTAGCAGAAACTGCCTTCAGTTTTATAATTCAGGTTGTCGCCCAGCCATTCGAGGCCGGCAATTTTTACCGTGCGGTACGTCTGCTTGTCGCGCGGGTCCTTGAACTCGTTTTTCTTTTTGGATTTAGGTGCCGCCGAGGCATAGGCTACAAGCAAACTTACAAATAAGGCAAGCCAAAACTTCATGGCCCAAAAATAACTAATTTTCTATTTTCTGAAAAAAACGGAGTCTTATGTCTATATCTAAAACTATCGCCGCATTCCTTTGCGCAGCAGCCTTCTGCTTTGCCGCCAACGATTCGACCGCAAAAGCCCAATCTACCGCAAAAACCCAGGCTCCCGCACAGGCTAGCACCCAGGCTCTCGCAATTTCGCAAGAAGAAATGCTGATTTTCAAGACTCTATTACAAACTCCGCTTTTCAAGGACAACTTTGTACAGTCTTGCACGGTACAATCCATGGAATGGTTGGGCGTAAACCAGGCCGACAAGACCTGTAATTGCGCCTACAACCGCCTTGTTAAAGACGGCAAGTTCATCAACCAGATTATGAGCTCGATCAACGGCGACAACATCGATTTTGAAAAATGGGGATTTGAATTTATCGAGCCCTGCATTCCCCAGAACTACCCCGCCGAAACGGACAACGCCTTCGTAAAAGAATGCCTTAAGGCCGGCGACGTGGACAAGGCCACCTGCGAATGCGTGCTGAATTCGATCAAGAAGGACTACACCGTGCGCGACCTGATGAAAACCGCTTTTGAAGACCAGAAAAAACTGGAACTCGACATCATGCTGAAGGCGGCCCAGTGCCTTTCGAAATAATTTGAAAATACCTATATAAAAAACTAACGGCATCCCCCCCAAGGGATGCCGTAGTTGGTGTTTGGGATGTTTGGTTTCGTATTCATAAGATAGATTTGTACCGGGTCAAAAGGTATGGGTTAGGGGAACAAAGCGTTGTTGCATTTTACAACGCAAAGTGATAAAAATGTATCAAATGTGATTTGAGGGTCCGCCATGGTTTCAAAAAGAGCCAAAATAGCGTTATTTTTTGAAAAAACGGCATGTTTTTATTAAACACGGGGGGTGGATTTTGCCGTTTTTGGAGTGTTTTTGGGGCATTTTTGGCGTTGGCACAGCCTTTGCATATATATGGCGGTAAAAAAGAGAGGAAATTATGTCCGATTTTAATAACGATGCAGAAAAGGTGTTGGCCAAGGCGCAGAGCCTGCGTGACCGTTGCTCGCATTCCTACCTGGGTGCGGCGCATTTGGCGGTGGGGCTTGTCGAAGGCCCGGATGCCACCTTGAAGAAACTCTACAAGTCCAAAGGCGCGAAGACGAATGAGCTCCGCGGCAAGCTGGAGCCGTTTGTGCAGAAGATTCCGCGCATGGAGGGAGTGAACCCCGACGTGGAACCCGATAACGACTTGAACCGTATTTTGCGCGCCTCGGTGCAGGCGGCACGTCAGGTGAACCGCATGGTGACCCCGGGCGACATGCTCGTGGCCCTCATGAAGTTCTCGGGCGACCGTGGCCTTGCGAAGGTGTTCGAAGATGCCTTGGGAAGCGTTGAGGTCGTGGAAACGTGGCTTTCGGACCCGTTTGCGGGTGCCGCCAATGCCGAGGAGCAGTCTCCGCTGAAACTCTATGGCCGTGAACTCGTGGAAATGGCTGCCGACGGCAAACTTTCGCCGGTGATTGGCCGTGAAGAAGAAATCCGCCGCGTCATCTTGATTTTGAGCCGAAAGACGAAAAACAACCCGTGCCTGGTCGGTGAACCGGGCGTGGGTAAGACCGCCATTGTGGAAGGCCTTGCCGAGCGTATTTACCGCGGCGACGTGCCAGATGCTTTGAAGGGTAAAAAGTTGTTTGCGCTGGATTTGTCCGCCTTGATGGCGGGCGCAAAGTACCGCGGCGATTTCGAGGAACGTTTGAAAGCCGTGCTGGACGCACTCGAAGAAGACGGCAATACCTTGCTGTTCATCGATGAAATCCACACCATCGTGGGTGCGGGCAAGACCGAAGGCTCTATGGACTTGGGCAACATGCTCAAGCCGAAACTCGCCCGTGGCGAACTGCACTGCATCGGTGCCACTACCACGCAGGAATACCGCAAGTACATCGAGAAGGATTCCGCATTGGAACGCCGTTTCCAGCCCGTGCAGGTTGACGAGCCCAGCGAAGAGGAATCTATCTCCATTCTCCGTGGCATCAAGGACGGATTCGATGCGCACCATGGCGTGCGTCTGCACGATAACGCGCTCGTGGCGGCCGTAAAACTTTCGAACCGCTACATCAGCGACCGTTTCTTGCCGGACAAGGCCATTGACCTGATTGACGAGGCAGCAAGCCTTGTGAAGACGCAGATGGATACCGTGCCCGAAGCCTTGGACACCTTGCAGCGTAAGGAACTCCAGATGAAAATCGAGGAGCAGGCCTTGGCGAAGGAAACTGACGACACCAGCGTGAAGCGCTTGAAAGAGTTGCGCGAAGAACTCGCGACGACGGATGCCGCAGTCAAGCTGATGCAGGACCGTTGGCAGGAACGCCGTGCGAAGAATGCCGAGTTGCAGGGCCTCAAGAAGTCCTTGCAGCAGGCGAAGGACGAGATGGAGCAGGCCGAAGCCCGCTACGACTTGAACCGCGCTGCCGAACTCAAGTACAACAAGATTGTGAACCTTGAAAAGGAAATCGCCGCGAAGACGGAAGAAATCAAGAAGTCCGCCAGCGACAGCGACTTGAGCGAGGAAGTGACGGAAGAAACCATCGCGCTTGTAGTGAGCCGTTGGACCGGAATTCCGGTAACGAAACTTTGCGAAGGCGAGAAGGCAAAGTTGTTACACCTGGATGAACGCCTGCATGCCCGCGTGATTGGCCAGGACGAAGCCGTGGAAGCGGTTTCTGAAGCTATCTTGCGTAACCGTAGTGGCCTTAGCCGCGAAAATGCGCCGATCGGTAGTTTCTTGTTCCTGGGCCCGACGGGTGTGGGTAAGACGGAACTGGCCCGTGCTCTTTCGACCGAACTGTTCGACAGCGAAGCGGCCCTAGTGCGTATCGACATGAGCGAATACATGGAAAAGCACAGCGTGAGCCGCTTGATTGGTGCGCCTCCGGGATACGTGGGCTACGAAGAAGGCGGCCAGCTGACCGAAGCCGTGCGTACGCATCCGTACTGCGTGATTCTGCTCGACGAAATCGAGAAGGCTCACCCCGACGTGTTCAACACACTGTTGCAGGTACTTGACGACGGTCGTCTGACCGATGGCAAGGGCCGTACCGTGAATTTCAAGAACACCTTGATTCTGATGACGTCGAACCTGGGTGCCGCTCATTTCCAGAACCGCGCAGGTGATGCGAAGCCTGTGACCTTGAAGGAAATCGAGCCGGAACTCCGCGGCTTCTTCAGGCCGGAATTCTTGAACCGTCTGGACGAAGTGCTGGTGTTCCAGAGCTTAACGAAGCCGCAGATCAAGGACATCGTGAAACTCAAATTCAAGGGACTCGCCGAACGCGCCGCCCGTCAGGATTTGCAGCTCACGCTGACCGACAAGGCGCTCGAAGCGATTGCCGATGGTGCCTACCAGCCGGAATTCGGTGCACGCCCAATCCAACGTTACCTGGAAAGGAACGTGGAACGTCCGCTGAGCCACGCAATCCTCGCTGGCGAAGTGAGTGCCGCAAAGCCGGTAACCATCGACTACGACGGAAATGCATTCACAGTAAAGTAATATTCTCCAATCATCCCTCCCAAACAAAAATGACCCGCATCTTGAACGATGCAGGTCATTTTTTAATGTCTTTTGACTAGCGTTTTATTTGGCGGACATGATTTTCACGACTTCGTCGTGGATGAGTCCGTTAGAAGCCATGCTCGTGTAGCCTTCGTAAATCGGGGCAACCGGCTTGCCGCTTGCATCGAACAGGTCCGTCTTTCCGTCAATGGTGCTGAACTTGCCGCCCGCCTCCTTGAACAGGAGCGGATACGGAGCGATGTCCCACAACGAAACCACAGGGTCGATCATAAGTTCTGCACGGCCGGCGGCCACCAGGTAGTAGCCGTAGCAGTCACCCCAGCCACGATGCAGCTTGGCAGCCCGGCGCACAGCAGCGAATTTTTCGCCATAGCCTGCGGTTTCCATGGTATTCACCGTACCCGAAAGTACAAGGGAATCCGAAAGTGTCGCTACTTTGGAGCAACTGATTCCACGGCCATCTAAAAATGCACCGCCATCCTTCACCGCCCAGACCGCCGTGTTCATAGCGGGAATGCGAATGAGGCTTGCAATAGGCATGCCCTTGCGATACAGCGCAATTAAAGTTCCGAACAACGGCACGCCATGAATAAAGGCCTTGGTACCGTCAATGGGATCAATCACCCACTGGTATTCGGCATCGGGATTTTCGATGCCGAATTCTTCGCCAATCACGCCGAAACCCGGAGTTTCCTTTTCCCAGAACTTGCGGGCGATTTCTTCGGTGCTTTTGTCGGCGATGGTTACAGGCGTATTGTCCTTTTTCCATTCGACGCCGACACTCGCCTGAAAATACTTCATGATATTTTCTTGGGCAAGGTCCGCGGCCTTGAGGGCAATCTTCAAAAGCTCTTGATTTTCAGCAGTCGCTGCCATAACACCTCCGGTGATTAATTTTCCGCCTTCCACTTTTTGACGAGGCTGACCAGGAGTTCGTTTTCTTCGCGCTTGCCGAGAGTCACGCGGATGTGTTCAGGCAAACCAAAGCTTGTGAGGCCGCGAACAATCATGCCGTTCTGTTCGAGGAACAGCACCAAGTCCTTCGCCTTCGCACCAATGTGTACGCAAATGAAGTTGCCCTGGGTCGGCAGCACCTTGAAGCCGAGCGATTCAAATTCCGGAGTCAGATACTTGATACCTTCGGCGTTGAGTTCGAGAGTCTTCTTGACGTGTTCCTTGTCGGAAAGAGCGGCGATTGCTGCCACTTGGGCAGCCTGGTTCACATCGAAGGGCGGCTTGATTTTCCACATGGCCTTAATCACTTCGGCATTCGCCATGGCGTAACCAATGCGGAGGCCTGCGAGACCGTAAATCTTGCTGAAAGTACGGTTGATAAACAGATTCTTGTACTTGTCGAGCATGTCGAGAAGCACCGGGTAATCTTCGGCGGTTGCAAATTCGGAATAGGCCTGGTCAAGGAACACCAGCACATTGCTCGGCACCTTTTCCAAGAATTCAAGAATTTCAGACTTGTTATAGTAAACGCCAGTCGGATTGTTCGGGCTGCAGATAAAGACCACGCGAGTCTTGTCGTTGATGGCCTTCAGAAGTTCCGAAAGCGGAGTCTTTTGGTCGCCCACACCGACACCGATAAAGTCGGCGCCGTTCGAAAGGGTGGTAAACTTATAGACCGAGAACGTCGGAGTAATACCCACGCAATTGTCACCCTGACGGATGAAGGCCTTGCCCACCATGTCGATGATTTCGTCGGAACCGTTACCGATAACAATCTGGTTGGCGTTTACGCCGTAAAAATCAGCGATGGCGTTAATCAGCTTGGGAGCGTCCCCGCGCGGGTACAAGTGCAAGGAGTCCGCGATTTCGTGGTAGGCTTCGACCGCCTTCGGGGAAGCACCGAGCGGGTTTTCATTCGAAGCCAATTTAACGACATTCGTAAGCCCGTACTTCGCACGGATTTCATCCATGGATTTGCCGGGAACGTAATCAGAAAGTTTAGAAAGCTCTGGACGCGGATCAATCATGATATCCTCTTCTTTTTTGCGCCTAAAATTTAGCTAAATTGAGGCTCATGAAAATCCCCCATTTCATTATTTTTGTGTTAATAAGCCTTTGCGTCCAAAATGTTTTCGCCTTGGACCGTATTTGGAACATGCGCTACACCTTCGGCCCCGAAGCCCGTCCCTCGCCTAAGTTCGCTGCCGGCGTAGGCCTCCGTTCTGACTTTGGCGATAACGTGCTCTTCCCCATCAATATTATGGGAGCCTTGAGCAAAGAATGGGAACTTGGCGCCAAGGTTGACATGTACACCTACAATAAGCTGGACAACATGGAAGCCTCCATTGATCTGGGTGGCAGATACCGTATGGGCGCAGGTCGTTTTATCGAAATTGACGGTTATTTCGGGCTAAACCGCAACAATGGAAGTGCCGTGATATTGACCTACGGTAAGGATGTCTACATTGCAAGCAACTTCTCCAACTTCTACGAAGCTCGCGCCGGATTTTTGGAAGGCGTTACCGGAGAAGACGGCTACGTAAAATTCTCATTGGGAACCTCCCCCACCCTCCACTTCGGCCGTAGCTTCTTGTGCCTCATCGAAATCACCTCTAGCGGAAGTGCAGGCCATTTAAGAGACGACTTCATGGTGGACATTATTCCCAAGATGGAAGCCGCCTTTGGTGCAACTCGCGTGCGAGTAGTATTCGATATCGGCATCATGCAAGAAGACAACAACGATCAAAAAAGCATCGCCCTCTACGTGATAACGGCGCTGTAATTACCTTAACATCGTATTGACCAGCATTGTATCGGAACGAAAGATAATATCAATCGTTCCTTTTTCAGCTGTATTCAAATAGGGAATCTCCAAAGAATCCAGTCTTTGAATCACCTGTTTACTCGGGTGCCTAAATCGATTTTTACGGCCACTTGAAACAATCGCCAACTTCGGGTCTACCCTTTTCAAAAAGCTCCTTCCGCTTGAAGTTTTCGAACCATGATGCCCCAGCTTCAGCACATCGCTCTGCAAATAAGCATTCGTTTTCATGATTTCCTTTTCACCCTGTACCGTCAGATCCCCCGTCAGCAGGGCGGAATGTCCCAGGCCCTTTGCCCGGAAGGTAATACTCTGGGTATTTGCATCTATGCAACGTCTCGTTTCGGGGTGAACAACACTGATTTCAAAAAGCCGTTCCCTGTATAAAAAGCCGCGATGGATATCCCGAATCAAGATGTTACGTCGGTACGCTTCGGCAATAATCTTCTGCCAATTTTCCTTTTCGTCAATTCTTGCGCAATCGGTAATCCAAAGTTCCTTGACCGGAAACGTCTTGATTATTGAATATGCCCCACCAAAATGATCTTGATCGGCATGGGTAACGATTAAGACATCAAGGCTAGACACCCCTATATGGTGCAAATACGGAACCACAATGTCTTTTCCGGAATCCTGCCGTTTCGTATCGCCGGCATCCACCAAAATGTGCGCTCCCGAAGGCGTAGTAATCAAGTGGCTATCCCCTTGTCCCACATCAATGGTGGTCATTTTCCAGCTAGGCTTTATTACCGCACCATACCCCTTATAGGCAAAGAATGCCGCAAACAGCAACATACAGCACAACGAAAAGCGCCTGGCAATGCGGTTCTTGGCAAAAATTGGAAACACCACTATCAAGAAACCTCCCAGCAAAAGTACCCACGGATCAAATGGACCTACTGTAACGGAAGCTTGCGAAGAAGCCGACAGCAACCGCGTCAACAAGGAGGCAAGCCTTAAAAAGAACCGCGCCGCATAGCAAAAATGTTCCCGCAGAAAATCCAATGGCGAAAGAAGCGCAAACAGCCCCGCCTGCATTCCCATCGAAATTGCAGGCACCACCACGATGTTACCAAGCCATGCAAATGGCGAAAGCGTCTTGAAATGGTGAATCAAGAAAGGCGATGTGGAAAGCGTGGCACACAAGGTCACATAAGTCGGTTCCACCACTAGCGATTGCAAGCGAGCCCACCACTTGTTCTTCTGAATTTCTTCAGGCAACTGCTTTAGGGGGTTCCAAAAGCCGCCAATCAAAATTCCCATGGTAGCCGCCACCGAAAGCTGAAACCCCGGATTCCAAATAACCGACGGCTCAGGAATCACAATGAACAAAAGCGCAACGCCCAAACTGTTCAAGGTATTTGCCGGCCTTTGGAACAACGCTCCTACCTGCGGCACGGCGAACATAAGCACCGCCCGCCTTACGGCCGGCGAGCCTCCCGTCACTGGAATGTACAGGAACAACAAAACGATTGCCAAAATTCGCACCACCCGGTGCGGGAGCCCCGTCGCCTTCAGGAATATCATCAACATTCCAGCCAAGAGCACCACATGAAAGCCGCTAATGGCTAGCACATGCACAAGTCCCGAACGCTGAAAGTCGCTCCGCAATGCATCGGGAATTCCACTTCTATCTCCCGCCAAGAGCCCAAGCAACAACCCCGTCTCCGAAGGGTCCAAATATTCGCTAAATCGCGACCCGATCCATTTGCGGAACTGAAAAAAGCTTCGCTCCGGCACCCATGTTTCACCGTAAACCGTCCAATGAATAAATTTTCCATAAGCCACAAGCCCCTGGGACTTAAGCCACCCCCGGGTATCAAAGCCCCCCGGCACCATAGGCGGCAAGACCGGATAGAAAGATGCCTCGTAGCAAAGAGAATCGCCCGGCATGGGGTATCGCGGCAAATTCCGCTTTTCCGTCAAACGTATCCTGGAAGCAGCCAAAGGTTCCCCCGCCAAGGACTGCATCGACCGAATCACAACGGCCATGCCGCTTTTCTTGTGCTGAGAACTTTCTACAATTCCGCACGCTTCTACTGCAGGCGGATTTTCTACGGCAATTTCCCTCGAATATTCATGTATTACAATTCCCAAAACAAGGCTAACCAGCACCACCCACTGCAAAACCCGTTGAAACACATGAGTACATAGCGCCAAGACAGGCAAGAGAACGTAAGCATATGCCGGTTCATCTAAACACGCAACAGTCCCGATTACCACTATGGCGCTCAACAACGCAGGTTTTCCCATGAGCGGGGTGAGAAGGTTTTGCAAATCGGTCGAATTTTTATTTTTTTTACTAGATTTCATAGTTATGAAGCCTTAAAAAGAGTCCCTATTCTATACACGCTTTTTTTGGCTCTTCGGAGTTCGTTTTTATGAAAATTTTTTGTAAAAAATTTTGTGTACTGTTTTTTTTGAATATTGTCCTATTCTTTGCAGGCTGTGCAGAGGATGATTCCACAGAATACACCCTTTATCCCGACAACACCAACCTTTATTTTCGCAAGCTATTCCCCAACGATCAGGCGCAAAACGATTCTGCAGCCGCCTATCTCGCCCACGGCATTACGCTAATAGTTCACCCTCAGGCCACCTATCAGTTGTCTTTTGATGTAGACCCTAATTTTGAAGCCCCCACGTTACAACTCTTTAGACTGGTATTGAGCGAAGACCAAACAGAATGGTACCCATACAAGGTTCGATCCATAGAGCCCACCATTGATCATGGCCGGTATGTCTATTCCTTCATGTGCGAAGAAAATGCCCAAACAGATTGGGCTACATCCCTCGAACTAGACGAGACCTATTATAAAGGGCGAGTCTCAAACATCCGGCTTACAGGAGACGGAGCCTACTCGGACCATTTTTCGATCAACATGATTCTGGTCGGCAATATCGAGCAAGAAATTGAAGACTTCACCATCGACGAGCTGGCCTCAAATTTGCTGAAAGAATTCCGAAAACAGTACACCTCGGTAACTATAGACACCATCTACATTAACCACGCCGCAAAGCACCCCACCCTAGGTAAAAAATACCCCGCCAACGAGCCCTGGCTTGCAGGCTACTCGTCCAAAGACCACTTTTTATCTGAGCTAGGCGGATGGCCCGGTATCGAAAACGCACTTGACATCGTATTCGTGCACTATATCAACGACGAAGGCGTTTTAGGTTATTCAAACCTGTTCAGCGGGAATCTCGGGAAGGGAATCGGAAGCACCGTCGTATTGGGCACCCATGTCAAGGCCCCCTACGGAGAAGAAGCAGTATCTATGAAAGATATCGTTGAAACAGCATTGCACGAAACGGGACATTTCTTTGGACTTAGGCACACCACCACCACCATTGCAGACATCGAATATATTATAGACAATTACGATTTTGGGGACTATTCAAACATAGAAGACGGGCTTGACGACACCCCCCGTTGTAACGGCAAAACACGCTGGGCCTTGTTGAAAGTTTCAAAAACAGATATTAACGCAGCCTTACCTAGGATTTATGTTTCTAGCAACGCATCGAATTCTGACCTAAGCAACTGCCCAGATGCTAGCAACTACATGTTCCCCACCATCGTAAATGGCAAGGAACTCTCCTTTAGCAAACAGCAACTTGAAATCATCCGCAAGTCACTGATGATTTATCCCCATTGATTTTTATGAAGTCTTCCCAATTTTCTGAAAACGCCCAACTTTTGGCTTTTGTTTTGCAACCCGGTGCCGAATGGCTCCCCGAAGTAATCGACGCGTTGGAACGCACTTGGGGCAAAATCCGCCACAAAGGCAAACTTTTCGCCTTCGACAAGACGCCCTATTACACCCCCGAAATGGGAGAAGGCCTATACCGCGGTGTCATCTCTTTTGAAAAGACTATTCCACCCGAAACCATTGCCGAAGAAAAAGAACGCAGCAATGCGCTGGAACTCACCATGGCTATGGCAGACAACCCCGAGTCCCGTCGCGTGAACATCGACATCGGCTACATGGACTTGGACAAGGTTGTACTCCCCAGCTACAAGCGCGGTCCCTTTAAGCTTTACGCAGGCAAAGGCGTTTGGCTCGACATGCTCCTCACCTACGCAAAAGGGCAATTCCACCCCACCGCCTGGGCATTCGAAGACTTTAAGCGCAATCCCTACCAGCACGACCTGCAATTAATCCGCGAAAGGTTCAAAAAAGCCGGTGGTGGAAAAACTTCTTCTAACGAAACGGCGGTAAGGCTTTGAAAAACATCGTCACAATAGTCATAGGCGTAGTCGTCTTACTCGTTGGAATCCGCTGGTACATGCAACAATCGGCGGCCAAAGAGGCTTTTGAAAAGCATGAAGCCCTGATTATCGAAACCAATGAATGCTTGGAAATGGCCGAATGGAATTGTGCCGAAAAGAATGTGCGTGCGCTCCTCAAAGAAACGCCTGACGACCAAAATCTGCAACTGCACTTGGCAGGAATTCTCTTTGAGCAGGAACGCTACGAAGACTGCATTGCCTATATACAGTCCCGAAAATTCAGCAACGCCGACATGGATTACCTGAAGCAGAAAAGCGAATCCCTGATTCGCGAAATAGAGACTCTGGGTTTGGAACGTTCCATGCACTTCCGCGTGGAATTCGAAGGTCGCCCCGCCCGCAAAGACATTATGGAAGCTTTGGCGGTACTAGAGGTCGCTTACGATTCGCTCTGTCATCTGTTTGATTTCCACCCCGAAAACAAGATGAGTTTGGTTCTTTACGAATCGTCACAGTACCAAGGTATTGGCCCCCGCCCCGAATGGGTCGGCGCCGTATTCGACGGCAAGCTTCGCATTCCCGTAAACGTGATGGCTTACCGCGAAATTTACCGCCCTATGTTCTTCCACGAACTCACCCACGCCTTTATCCGCGCCATGACCCGACATCATGTTCCGCTGTGGGTGAACGAGGGTATCGCTCAAGTAATCGACGCCTCCCGTACAGGTATGGCAAGGCCCGACACCGAGGCCCCCAACATCGAAGCGCTCACGACCCCATTCATAAACGAAAACAACACCGGAGCCGCTGTAAAACTTTATTGGTATTCTCAAGCCATGGTAGAACGCCTTTTGGCCCGCAACGCAGACCTGGTGCACTTCAGAAAATTCATTCAAGACATGCGCACCCTCGGCAACGACGAAGCCCTCAAAAAATACTACGGCGTCACGGCGCAACAGTTGCTCGACGAAGTGAAATAGCGGAGGCTTTCTATGGCAAAGAAAAAACACATCGTGATTCTTGCTACTGGCGGCACTATTGCAGGTGTCGGTGAACCCGGCAAAAATACGGGCTACGTGTCTGGGCAGATTTCTGCCGCGGACTTGGTAGCGTCCGTGCCGGAACTTTCGGAGTATGCCGAAATTACCGCCGAACAGATTTGCAACGTGAATTCCGACGACATGACAGACAAGCTGTGGATAGCGCTTTCAAACCGCATCGCTGACTTGCAGACCGACGATTCAGTGGACGGCATCGTCGTCACCCACGGCACCGACACCATGGATGAAACGGCCTACTTCGTAAGCCTTACGGTCAAGTGCGAAAAGGCGGTCATCTTTACAGGCTCCATGAAGCCCGCTACCGCCAAGGATCCCGACGGTCCCGAGAACTTGTTAGGTGCCGTACGTGCGGCAGCCGGCTTCGCCGTCGACGACGATCCTCCGGCGAATTTAGTGTGGGTGTATTTTGCTGGCGAACTTTTTGACGCCCGGAGCGTTCAAAAGTGCTCTGCCTCGGCGATTAACGCGATGGGCGTCAGCGCTCCCGGCGAAGGCTCTAACTGGAACGCCCTCAAGGAACAGAACTTCTTTGACGTCTCCAAGATCGAAAGCCTCCCCCGCGTCAACGTGGTCTACTTTACCGTAGATGCGAACCCGAAAATTCTAGAATACGCGGCCTGCGTCTCCGACGGCCTCGTGATTGCGGGCGCCGGCGCTGGCGAATTCAGCATCGCCTGGGCCCGCGCCCTCGAAAACATCGACATTCCGGTCGTCATCGCAAGCCGCACTCACCACGGGCTCGTGACACTCAACGAATCCCTTGCGCCAGGCCGCATCTGTGCCGGACGACTGCCGCCTCAAAAGGCCGCAGTCCTCCTCAAGCTCGTGCTCACGCAAACAAGCCGCACCGACGACATCAAGCGGGTTTTCGCCCTATAAAAAAGACGCGGTTTTACCCGCGCCTTTTTTAGCTTCACAACATAAAACGCAAATTAAATCGTCATCATGCTCTTCAAATCAGCGGTGTAATCCACACCTTCGATATCAAAGCCGTTCGTGGCCAAGAAATCGTGACGGTAGCCTTCCAAGTCCCCCACCTGAGCCAGATTTTCCTGAGTGATGGTAGCCATGCGCTTGTTCACTTCTTCTTGTACCTTCGGGTCAAGTTCCCAATCGTCAATGCGAATCAGATGGTTTTCATCCGTCGGAACAGCGCTACCCGTGTAAAGGCGTTCGTTCATCAGGCGTTCCATCTGTTCAATGCAGCCTTCATGAGTTCCCTGTTCCTTCATCACCTTGAAAAGCACCGAAAGGTACAGCGGGATAATAGGAATCACGGCGCTGGAACGTGTCACCAATCCCTTGTTCACGGACACATAGGCTTCGCCCTTCAATTCCTTCTGGAGTTCCGCATTGAGTTCCTTGGCAGTCGCTTCCAAGTGCTTCTTGGCACCACCGATGGTACCGTCGCGGTAAATTGCATGCGACAAAGCCGGGCCAATGTAAGAATAGGCCACCGTCTTGACACCTTCGGCAAGCACGCCGGCATCCTTCAGCTGACGCACCCAAAGTGCCCAGTCTTCACCACCCATCACCTTCACGGAGTTGGCAGCCTCTTCTTCTGTAGCGGGTTCTGCGCTGATGGTGCTGATAGCACCTGTCATGCAGTCGATGGTCGCACCGGTGAAAGTTTCGCCAATCGGCTTCAACACGCTGCGATAAAGCGTTCCGTTGTCCGGATCCACGCGCACACTGGATGCCACGCTATAAACCAGCAAATCTACCTTGCGGCCCATTTTGTTCAAAGTGTCAATCACGTTCTTACGCATTTCATGAGAGAACGCATCACCATTGAACGTTACTGCATCGAGGCCCGCTTCATGAGCGAACTTGTCGAAAGCCATATTGTTGTACCAACCCGGAGTTCCGCTCTTTTGGCGAGGTTCATCGGCACCTTCTTTTTCGAAGGATACACCAATGGTGGCAGCACCGAATTCAAAAGCAGCCGAAATACGGCTAGCAAGTCCATAACCGGTCGAGCATCCCAGCACCAGAACCGTTTTCGGAGCATCTTTTGGAGTACCACGTTCAGCGCGTTTCTTTTGTACGTATTCAATCTGGCGCTTCACATCCATTGCGCAGCCTTGGGGGTGTGCATTCACGCACATATTGCTGCGGATCATCGGTTCAACGACCATCTTAACACCTCTTTTCTTAACTTTTTGTTTACAAACCGCGCCAAATTTAGAAAAGAATGGATTTTTTCCTACCCTTTTGGAGCATCCCCCCTCAATTTTGTAAGGAAAATATAATTTTATAAGATTTCTGACAGATTCCGCCGTCTCCTAAAGCTGCTATAGGAATTTTTTATTATTTTGCAGGCCTATGAAATTCCTGATTCAACGAGTTCTCAACGCCCAAGTCGACATCGATGGAGAAACCGTCGGAAAAATCGGCAAGGGTTATATGATTCTTATCGGAGTGGGCGAAGACGACACCAAGGAAGTTGCCGACCGCTACATCCGCAAAATGCTTGCGCTCCGCATCTTCGCAGACGAAAACGGCAAGACAAATCTTTCGATCAAAGATGTCGGCGGCGAACTATTGTTGGTTTCGCAATTTACTTTATACGCAAATTGCAACAAGGGAAACCGTCCTACCTTCAACGGAGCCGGAAATCCAACCTTAGCAAGTGAGCTATATGATTATATTATAACTGAATGCAAAAAAGAGATCCCTGTAGTACAAACAGGGCGCTTTGGCGCCGACATGCAAGTGAGTTTAACCAACGACGGACCATTTACGATTATGTTGGAATAAGCTATATTTATGCATATGAGTGAATTTTTGCATAAACATAGCGTCGGCCCTGTGGTGCCCCAGACCTTTACAAAGGATTACGGGGACGAGGGTTTTAAGCTCGAAAGTGGCAAGACCCTTCCGGCGCTGGAAATCCGTTACGAAACGTACGGATCGCTGAACGCCGACAAGAGCAACGTGGTCTGGGTGTGTTCTCCGCTTACGGCAGACGCCCACGTAGCCGGATACTATACCGAAAACGACAAGAAACCCGGTTGGTGGGACGCCCTGATTGGCCCCGGAAAACCGGTCGACACAGACAAATTCTTTGTCGTGTGCAGTAACATTTTGGGTGGCTGCAAAGGCACAACTGGCCCCGCCTCCATCAATCCGCGCACCGGCAAGCCCTACGGCAGTACATTCCCCATGATTACCATCGGCGACATGGTGAACGCCCAACGAGAACTCGCCAAGGGACTCGGCATCGATCAGCTCTGCTGCGTAATCGGCGGTTCCATGGGTGGTTTCCAGGCCATGAAATGGGCCATTTACTACCCGGACCTTGTACGCCGTTGCATCGTGATTGCAAGCTCTCCGCGTTTCAGCAGCCAGGCCCTCGGTTTTGAAATCGTCGCCCGCGACGTGATTACGCAAGACCCGAACTTTAACGGTGGCGACTACTACGAATCCGCCCACCCCGACGTCGGTCTTTCCAACGCCCGCAAGCTCGCCCACATCACCTACCTCAGCGCTGTGGGCATGGAACAAAAGTTCAAGCGCGCCCAAGACCAGGAAAGTCGCAGCCACGCAGTCACCTACAGCACTCCTTTCGACTTGAATCTTCCGCTCGAAAGCTACCTGCGTTACCAAGGTGCAAAATTCGTGGATCGCTTCGACGCCAACAGCTACCTGCACATTGCTCACGCTACTGACAGTTTCGATCTTGAAACGGAATACGGCTCTCTCGAAAACGCATTCAAGGGAGTAAAGGCTGAATTCCTGAACGTGAACCTGAGTACCGACTGGCTTTTCCCGCCCCACGAATCCCGCCGCATCACAAGCGCACTCTTGAATACCGGCAAAGTGGTCACCAGCCTCGAACTCGACACCCAATTCGGCCACGACGGCTTCCTCATCGAAGTCGGCGACCTGGGAAAGGCCGTGGGCCGTTTCCTCGATAGCAAGATTATTCCGGCCTCGGCCGACACGCAGGTCATGCCGGTATTCCACGACACCGAAGACTTCGACTACATCGGAAGCCTTGTCAAGGAAAACACTAAAGTACTCGACCTCGGTTGCGGTAACGGCGAATTGCTCGATTTCTTGAACAAGAAAAAGCATGTCGAAGTTCTCGGCATCGAACGCAACTTCAAGAGCATCATGGACTGCCTCGAAAACGATGTGCCCGTAATCCAGCGCGACCTTGACGAAAGTGGCGTTCGCGACTTTAAGGACAGCAGCTTCGATTACGCCATCATCAACCGCACCATTCAAGAAATCCGCGATCCGGTGGCTCTCTTGAACGAACTCTTGCGTGTGGCCAAGCGTGCCATCGTGACCTTCCCGAATTTCGGTCACTGGACAACCCGCGGAAGCCTGATGCTGCGCGGTCGCATGCCCAAGTCCAAGGAATTGCCTTACGAATGGTACGACACGCCGAACATCCGTGTGCTCACGCTCAAAGATTTCTATACTCTTTGTGAAAAAGAAGGTTTGAAAGTCGAAACCATTCATTACCAGAACGAACACAAGTTCAGCAAGTTCCTGACGGCTATCGGCCTCACGACCTTCGGCGCAGAACACGTGATTGCCATGGTGAGCAAGAAATAAATTTAGGGATTAATTATGGCTATTTTATCGATGACGGGGTTTGGGAAGAGCGAGTCCATGTATCAGGGCGCAAGTTGCGTGATTGAAGTCCGCAGCGTGAACAACCGCTTTCTGGACATCTCTTGCAAATTGCCCAAGAACCTGGCCTACCTCGAAAATAGTTTCAAGAACCAGATCAAGGACAAGCTGGTCCGCGGTTCCGTCATCTTCAGCGTAACACTCGGCGCAGGCACCGGCGGAAACATTCCGGTATCTTATAACGAAGCTGCCATCGCCAAGTTCGTGGACATCACCCGCGCCATGCAGAAGAAATTCGGCATCGAAGGCAACATTACGCTGGAAAACATTCTGGCAATCCCTGAAGTGCTGCAGTTCACCGATGCCGACGCTGATTCCGATGCTCTGGAAAAGCACCTGGCCGCAGAACTCGACAAGGCGCTCGATCAGGTGAACGAAATGCGAGCCAAGGAAGGAGCAAACCTCGCCCGCGATCTCGAAGGCCGCGTGAATCACTTGAACGCCGTTCTCGACAAGATTGAAGTTCTTGACCCGCAGCGCATCGAAGTCTGGAAAGACAAGTTCAAGGAACGCATCAACGTGCTCTTGAAGGACAGCGAAATCGACGACGTCCGCCTGCTGCAGGAAGCCTGCATCATGGCCGACAAGCTGGACATCCACGAAGAAATCACCCGCTTCCGTAGCCACAATAAGCTTTTCTTGAACGCCCTCAAGGAAGGCGGCGCCCAAGGCAAGAACCTCGGCTTCATTCTGCAAGAAATGGGCCGCGAAGCCAACACCCTGGGCACCAAGTGCCAGAGTGCCGACATCGCCGCCCTCGCCATCGAGCTCAAGAACGAAGTCGAATGCATCCGCGAACAATCCTTGAACATCGCCTAAGGCGAGTGTCGCGGGCAAGCTTGCTTGCCCATGACCGAGCCGAGCGAGATGCGCTACAAAGTAGCGCCACATTGCATAATCGCGAACACATTTCAAACCATTAGAAAAGGCGCTCTTCGGAGCGCCTTTCTTTTTTTATCTTAAATCAAATTAGTCCTTCAAGCAACGTAAGCTGGCACCATGTTCGGGATTGAATTTTTCGAACTTGGCCACATCCTTGTCGTGGAAGAACACGAGCACTTCGCCTTCGGCTGTCCAGAAATACGCCTTCTGGCCAGCACCTTCCAGCTTGCGCTCCTTGAGAGGAACGTCGCTCTTGGCAAAGTGACCGCCACCGGCCTTGGCTCCGAAGCCAAGTTCATCCTTGCCGTTGCCGTAGTTGTTGGTACCCTTGATAGGATCCCAGCCATAACCCGCCTTAAGCACAACGCCCACAGGCTTGCTGGTGCCCGCATAAGTCAGCAGCACATTCCATTCTTCCTTGGTCGGCATATGGAAACCATCAAGGCAAGCCTTCTTCGCATTTTCAAAGTTGTAGAGACGTCCCCAGTGATTGCATTGGGCGCAAAGGGAACCCGAAGCGGTCGCATAGTTCATGTTTTCTGCAGTCCACAGCTGAGTTCCGATACGGATCCATTCGTAAGAGTAACCATCGCGAGGATCCTTGTAAGAACCGCTAGTAGCAGGCTCCCCGTTTTCATCATAATATTCACCGAAAGCAATCTGCTTGTTCTGCTTGTACTCCGCCTTAGAAGCCACCTTGCCATTCTTGTGGTAGCGGGTCACCAAGCCTTCGATATAGCCGTCAGCGTAATTGTATTCCGCTTCCGGCGTTCCATCTTCGTAGAACTCCTTAACGACACCTTCACGACGATCGTTCACATAATTCGCTTCGCGCTTCACATTGCCGTTTTCGTAATATTCTTTTTCAGGGCCTTCTTTCTTGTCCTTAACGTAAGTCGACTGAATGCGGATCTTTCCGCTAGGATATTCTTCAGTACGAACGTCTTCGCAACCAGCAAAGACCAATGCTGCTGCGATGGCACCCGAAACCATCAGCGAATTTAATTTGTTCATGTTATTCTACTCCTTTAAAAGAACTCTAGATTCTAATTTTTCCCGCAGTGGCAAGAAGTCCAATCAAATAAAGCATTCCATCATAATAACGCCAGAAACGGTAAGGCACCGAAAGCGCAGCCAAGTCTTTCACAAAAGGCTTGATACGCGGGTCATCCGTAGGCAACACCTGAGTTGCAGCGGCATTCATGGCAATCACGCCAGGTGTCGCATTGCGGCCCGGACGCGGGAAATCGCCACCATCAATTGCGTAGTCAGCCAGGTACGGACGCTTGCTGTTAAAGAAGTTCAGCATTCTTTCGCAAATCTGCTTTTCACACTCATGGCCCTGGAACAAAGCATAGTCCAAGCTCAGGTTCATGGCCACACGCCAAGCATCACCACTGAAGCAATCGCTTTCCGGATACCAAGGCGTCGCCCTCGGGGTACCGTCATACTCGGTGTACTCGCTGCAAAGTCCCGTCACAGGGTGTGCAGCCTTCTGCAGATATTCAAGGCTTTTTTCTACAGTCGTATACCATCTTTCGTCTCCGGTCGCTTCAGCAAAAGCACGATAGAAAGCAAGGGTATTGTAGCTCGGGTCCGTAAAGTCGTTGCCCAATACAGGAGAGAACTTCACTAGATTCCGTTCAGGGTCAATCATGGGCCCCACAATTCCATTATTAGGCTTGTTACGCATCCAATTAATGAGGCCAACAGCCTCATCCTTGAGATCTGGACGATTAAATTTTTCTGCAGCAATCAAAAGGGCCATGGCAAAATATTCTTCACCATCGGGAGCTGCACCCGGGTCCATCTTACTAAAGTCCGTCGTCGATACCTGCCAAGCAAAATAACCGACATGGGGACCGTCATCATTACGCAAATAGCGCTTCGAGAAATTCCACAACTTATCGAACTGCCGTTCGTGGCCTGTCAGAGCGGTAATGTACATACCATAACTCATGCCTTCTGAACGAATATCGTCATGTCCGATATCGATGATATAGCTCATGTCATCAGAGGCATCAAAGCAAACTCTTTCGTTAATCGGGTCCCCTTCAAATAACTTGCTATAGGCATTTTGTATAAGCTGGGCAGCAAAACTGGGGCCGTAACCAGCTTCAACGAACATATCGCGCGGAGTATATCTTTGCATAATGATCCTTTTATGGAATCTTTCCAACAACCTTTTCTAAAATAAATAAATTGTATCATAGTAATTGTATAAATTGAACAACAAAGAGGTTTTTTATGTTCGACATGCTAATTCTAGGCTACGGACCGGCAGGAATTTCAGCTGCACTCTATGGTTTGCGAGCAGGCCTTTCTGTTCAACTGGTGGGCAAAGACGGAGGTGCACTCGCCAAGGCCCACATGATCCAAAACTATTATGGACTTGAAAAGCCTCTTTCCGGAGAACAACTTTTGGAAGTGGGCCACAAACAGGCTATAGCCCTGGGAGCGAACATCGCCGATGACGAAATCACCGACCTCATGTTTGACGGCCAAGGCTTTTCCGCCAAAGGCCTTGTAGGCGAATACCACGGGAAGGTCTGCATCATGGCTACTGGTGCCGCCCGAAACAAGCACCCTGTCGCAGGCATGGCCGAACTGGAAGGCCATGGAGTCAGCTACTGCGCCGTATGCGACGCATTCTTCTACCGTCAGAAAAATGTGGCCGTTCTTGGTAACGGCGAATACGCACTCCATGAGGTCCAGGAACTTTTGTCCGTTGTCAAGAGTGTCACACTCCTTACAAACGGGGCCGCCTTGGCCACCTCTTTTCCGCCCAATGTTCGCATCGAGAATCGGCACTTGCAATCCCTTGTTGGCGAAGGCCAGTTCAAGGGCGTGCATTACGAAGACGGCATCGAAGAAAATTTCGATGGGCTCTTTGTGGCTCTCGGAAGTGCCAGTGCTACCGACCTGGCCAAGAAGGCTGGCGCAGGTTTCGAAGGATCGGCGCTGGTTCTCGACCAAGATTTCCAGACAACGCTCCCGGGACTTTTTGCCGCTGGAGACTGCACCGGAGGAACACTTCAGGTGGCCGTCGCCGTGGGCGAAGGTGCCAAGGCAGGCCTTGCCGCCATCAAATACATACGAGAGCATCGAGCATAAAGTAAGCGATGCGCCGAATAACCTTACTTACAAATCCAGACCTGTGCAACCTGCATTGTCCGCTATGTTTTTTAAGGCAAAGAGGCGCATCTACTCCATATGGAGAAATGCCCTTTGAATTGGCGCAAGAGGCCATCGAAAAATACTCCCCGCAGGAATTAATTCCCTCCACCATGGGGGAACCATTACTTTATTCAAAATTCAAGGAATTGCTGGATTTCTGCAGGGTGCGTCAAATCAAGATAAACCTTACCACCAACGGAACTTTTCCCGGGCTATGGAATAGTAGACAGGGCATGGTCAATTTGCTTACGGCCTGCAGCGACATCAAAATCAGTACCCTCGCTTACGAAGTAGGCGGCATTAGCCAAGAGCGCTGGCGAGAAAACGTTGAGCAACTCTTGGAATACCGTAGGCAATCAAGCAGTTTCACCCCCGCCACCCTATCGCTACAGGTAACGCTACACCGCGAAAACATCGACAAAGTCGAAACAATCCTCCACTGGGCCGAAAACGCAGGAATCCAACGAATCAAATGGAATCCAGTGGTATTCCTCGAAAACACGTCCCAAGCGTTACAGAACCGTTTTAGAATATCTACTGAAGAAATCGAGACCCTTCGGCAAGAATTCCTCTCGGGAAGCCTTCATTCAAGCAAGGTTAAAAACAAAGGAAGCCTTTTCTTTAAAGGCGCCTCGGGTCTTTGCCCTGTCGGTGGCAAATGCGACGCCTGTCCATTTATAGACGAAATCTGGATCTGGCCCGATGGCCATGAAGACCATTGCCCCAACCCCCAAAAGCGCTGGAAAAAAGCTTAGCGGCCACCCACCAGAATCTGGTCAACCTTAATAGAAGGCTGTCCTACAGTCACCGGAACATGTCCGGAACTTGCACCGCAAACACCTGCGGCCAATTCCCAATCAGAACCCACCATGCTAATGCGGGGCATGATTTCGTGGCCCTTTCCAATAAGGGTTGCGCCGCGTACCGGTTCACAAATCTTACCGTTACGGATAACATAGCCTTCATCCACCGCAAAGTTAAATTCACCCGTTGCCGGATTCACAGAGCCACCGGCCATACGGGCAGCATAAAGCCCATTGTCCACGCTGGCAATCATGGAATCCAGAGAATCCTTTCCAGGAGCAATAAAGGTATTGCGCATGCGGCTTACAGGCGCATACTTGTAACTTTCGCGGCGAGCAGAACCCGTGCGCGCAATTCCCACTTCCTGGGCGCCCACGCGGTCACTCATATAAGTCTTCAAAACGCCGTTTTCAATCAAGGTAGTACGCTGCGTGGGAGTTCCTTCGTCATCATACTTAAGACTTCCCCACACGCCATCCATAGTACCGTCATCGATAGCAGTCAAGCAGGGCTGACCAATAGCCTCGCCCAACTTATTACAGAAGGGGCTTGCACCGCGACGAACAGATTCCGTTTCCAGCGGATGTCCGCAGGCTTCGTGGAAAATTACGCCACCAAAGCCATTACCCATCACCACAGGCATCTGGCCGCCCTTAATGTAGCCAGCCGAGAGCATACGCAACAAGCGTTCCGTTGCTTCCGTAGACAATTCTTCGGGCGAATAATTTGTCAAAAGTTCGTAACCGCCCAAG
Organism: Fibrobacter sp.; assembly: GCA_017530965.1. GTDB lineage: Bacteria > Fibrobacterota > Fibrobacteria > Fibrobacterales > Fibrobacteraceae > Fibrobacter. The sequence goes on along the minus strand of JAFXLS010000152.1, from coordinate 51,414 downwards.
GCGCCAGGAGCTTCGTGAGTCGTCAATCTCTCGGTTCCGTCGGATACCGTCACCGTCACATTCACACGCAGACGGGCGCGGTTCATCGACAAATTCAGCCCTTCACTGTTCATGAGCGTAATCGCCGAGCAGGAATCGGTCACCGAAGCGCCCACTTGCACTACTTTATCCGAAATTTTACGGGCAGCCTGGTCCGCACGGAACAAGAAATCCTGCTTGACAGCCTGACCCAGCACTCGAGGATCCTTAAAGGCATCCACATTATAATCGGCAACACGCTTCTGGGGTGCAAATTCAACAGGCTTCACCGCCTGTCCCGCAATGCGGCCAAAGGCAAGGGTTTGCACCAGCTTTACCAACGCCTCCTCGGAGTCGTCGCTTGTAAAACCGTAAAGGACTTCGGTCCCATAAATCAAACGGATTCCGATGCCGTATTCAGTCCCTGCAGTTGCAGACTCAATCTGACTAGACTTAAGGCCCAGCACAGAGCTGCGGGTTTCTTCTTCGAAAATTTCGACAAAATCCGCACCGGCACTTTTGCCTGCTTCAAAAATCTTGACTGCAACAGAAGGATTCAAACTACACCTCGCCGTTCATTTTCTTGCGCACAGGGATTCCTGCCGCAAGCATTTCTTTTTTGATTCCAGGCACCGTGTAGTCACCAAAATGAACCATGGAAGCAACCAGGGCCGCATCGGCAGAAGTCTTGCGGAACAAGTCCACAATGTGAGCCGGAGTTCCGGCACCGCCACTTGCAATCACCGGCACCTGTACAGCACGGGCCACCTGATCAGTAATGTTCAACTCGTAGCCATTGCGAACACCGTCCGTATCAATGGCGTTCAAGCAAATTTCGCCAACGCCCAAACCTTCGGCCTTCTTGGCCCATTCAACAGCGTCAAGGCCCATGGCCTGGCGACCGCCACGAATGTACACTTCGTAGCCGCTCGGAAACTTATCCGAAATGCCCACGAACTTCGCATCCATGCCCAAAACCACGCACTGGCGACCAAAAGCCTTTGCTCCATCGGCAATAATTTCCGGGTGAAGCACAGCAAGACTATTCACGCTCACCTTTTCGGCACCAGCCAAAAGGGCCTCGTGCATATCATCCAGATTACGGATGCCACCACCCACCGCAAAAGGAATAAACACGCGGTGAGCAATCTGGCGAATCATTTCCATATCGCAAGGGCGATTCTCTGCGCTTGCGGTAATATCATAAAAGACTAATTCATCGACACCGTCTGCGCTATACTGAGCACCCATTTCTACAGGATCGCCGATATCGATATTACCCTTAAACTTGACGCCCTTCGTCACCTTGCGGTTGCGGACATCGAGACAAACTATAAGACGTTTAGTAAGCATGGCAGTAGTTGAAAGAGCTTAGAAAAATCTAAGTCCTAAATTCTAAGCTTTTAGCGCTAAATTACAGATTGCGGTCAATGACGCCTTTAACAGTGGCCTTAGGTACGGCACCTACCACATTGCCCACTTCCACTCCATTCTTGAAGAGCTTCATATTGGGAATGTTCGTAATGCCAAAGCGGGCGCAAATATCACCCACACCGGCATCGTCCACATTAATCTTCGCAATGACGGCGCGACCATCGTATTCGTCGGCAAGTTCATCGATAACAGGGCCCATCATCATGCACGGACGGCACCAAGTGGCCCAGAAGTCCACAAAGACCAGCTGGCCCGAAGAAATCACTGAGTCAAAATTTTCTGCAGTCAAATGAATTGCTGGCATAAAAATCTCCAATTTTTTTCTAAAAATAGAAAAATGTACTAGAACGCGAAGCCGAACGTATAGTTCAAGTCAATGCCAGAGCCCACGGAAGTAATTCTATCGACATCGTCTTTTGCCTTATCCGAGCCCGTGTAGCGCGAATAAACATAGCCCACTTCAAATGACGTCGTAAAGCGTCCCGAACGGTACTTATGGCCCACATATAAGCCAAAGCCAAAGCCGTTTACATGGATATCGACATCTTTCTTAGAGTCACCTTCATAAGTATATTCCAGGCTCACGCGGTCATAATTGAAATGCCCCGCCAAATACAGGCCGCGGTGACCACCGTCAAAGTAAAAACGCAAGCCTTCCGAAATTCCAAACAACATAACATCCAGTTCTTCGTCACGATCCGAAAAATCCTTCCAGATAACATAAGGCCTGGTGATCAAGGACACGTGGCTCGCCAGGTTTCCTTCTATCGTCAAATAAATCGATGGTATGTCGAACAATGTCAGAATAAACATGGACACCGGGTGGATGGAAACCGCAAACAACGGTTCATCGTTTTCCGTATGATTCACGTTCATCACAGGAGTTTCTTTCTCTTGTGCTCCGGAAGTATAGGCATGAGGATCATCCACCAACTGTGCCGACGCAAACGACAGGCTAAGCAGACAAGCCGCAATAAACTTTTTAATCATATGATCTCCTTGTCTTTCAAATAATAGAAAAAACCGGAGTATCATCCGAATTACTTCTTTTTAAACCTCAAATACAGGCCTTCAATATCCGAACGGAACGCCCTAAACAAGGTGAGCCCTCGCAGACCGTCGTTAAAGAATTCAATGTCAAAAGAATCCGGGCCAATTACATCGGCATTCTCCATATCGGCAGTCACCTGGAAATAATTCGAAATATCCGCAATCGCAATGACAAGCATCGTGTAATCAGAGCCAATAGGAATCGAGAACTTCGTTTCAAAATCCAGCACCAGACGATTATTCTTAAAAGTCGCCTTGAAGTTCGAGAGGCCCAAAACCTTCAGAAATGCTGTACCCGACTGTATATAGTTGAAGTAGTTGTATTCCTTAAGTGGAGCCAAGATCGTTTCACAGAACCACTTGTTTTCGGAATCCGAAATCTGGCCGTCACCATCGGTATCCCCCGACGACATCATGGCCGAGCTATAGAGTTCATCGTAGACCCAATGATTCCTGATTGCCGAAAAGCCTGCATCATCAAACACAGCCTTGACCGTGGCATCAATAAACACATGAGGGTGGGCAAATACAAAAGAAGTCCCGCAAAGTAAACACGCCAGCAAGGACTTCCAAATCATAACTAGCCTACTATGCTAGAACGCAAGAATAATGCCTGCGGTCAAGAGACCAAAGCCCAAGGCACCAAGACCGATGGCAACGCCACACTTGGTATCGCCACTGTCATTCAACTCATGGTTATCCTTGACCATCTGTCGGGTATCGTCGCTATCGAATGCAGACAAACGTTCGTAGGCGTGTTTCTTGTCGGCAGCCTTGCTCCAATCCCGTTCTGCCAGGTACCACATAACGCCACCGGCAATAATCGGAACAATGGAGCTCCACAAAAGGCCACGGCCAATACGTCTCAGGCTACGTTCCTTGTTAAAGGCATTCTGGTCTTCAATAAACTCAAGGTCATCAAGCACCGGCGTCATGTCTACATATGCAAGGTTAGGCATAAAGGGCTTGATTTCCATCGTCACCGATGTATCACGGTAACCCACTTTTCTAAAGTAGATCGTCGTCTTGACCTGAGGCTTTACGTTATCTACAATCATGTCGGTCATGTAGTGAGGCATCTTATTCAAAGACGGAGCCTCACCCACATAGACTTCTGCCGCTTCGGGGTTCGAATTCAACGTCAAGCGCGTGGAAGGACGCAACACAGGAATGGTCACCTTATTCAGACTGTCAGCGTTGATACGCACCACGGCAGAGCCCCACCATTCCACATCCTTCAAGACCTTCATTACCGAAATGGTGTACTTGCCAGGCTTGATATTCCTAATGGTATCGGGAGCAACCTGTTTCAGCGGGATGCCATTCACATAGAGGGAGCAGGCTTCCGGTTCCGAAACCACCAGCAAGTTTGCATTTCCCGGCGGATAAAGTTCAATAGTCTCTTCGACAACCTTCTTTTCAGGAACAAAATAGTTCGAAAGGGACAGGTCGATCATCACGTCGTCTTCCAAGTTATAAAGACGCTTGAGAGCGAACCTGTAAATCTTGATGTAGGGATTCTTTTTCGCGGCGGCAATGCTATCCTGGATTTCGCGTTCACGGATTTCCTGTTCCATTTTCGCGATTTCTTCCATTTTCACACGCTTGTCTTCTTTCTGGAGAGCCGTTTCCAAGTCGTCATCGGAACCGTCGTCTACCGGAGCCGCTTCAACCGTAGTCGTATCGGATTGGGCCGCCATGGAATCCTTAATCGCATCCGTCATAATGATTTCGGCAGCGGGCTTCGTCAAATCCACTTCTTCATTTTCGTCTTCAACCGGTTCAACTTCCTGGCCATTACTTTCCTGAAGAGCGACCGCCTTCTTGTCCGTAAGGTGTTCAATATGGCGCAGTTCAGCTTCTGTAGGCTTTTTCAGGTAGACCGTATCGTTTTCGATTTTCACAAAAATCGCGTCAAGTTCTACAGAATCCCCGTTCACCCAGTAACGAACGGGAACTTCGCGATGCTTGGGGCCTTCGAGTTCTTCAGACGAAGATGACACCACCTCTGCAGAAGAGGACAAAGCCACCGAGGACGACGATTCAGCCTGCGGAACAGGTTGTTCACCACCAGCGACGTCGGCAAAAGAAAGTGCAGTTGCCAGCGTCAAAAACGACGAAAAAACAATTCGCTTAAACATATTGTAAAGATAAATAAAAAAATGCGGAAATGTCTCTAAAAAACCGCTATTTTTCCTTCACTAGCTTGGCACAATAAATAGGCCCACGCCCCTGGGAACGGTCAGGCAAGATGTGTACACCGAATTCGGTGCGATCCGCCCCCTCCAAAAGGTCCTCGATTTGCACAAAGCGCATGGAAGGACGTTTTTTCAGGATTTTTCTAACCACATCGTCGTTTTCCAGCGGCGAAAGCGCGCAGGTGCCATAAACAACAGTTCCTCCCGGTTTAAGGGCATCTACAGCAGACGCCAACAGGGCCCCCTGTTCTACAGAAAGCCTTTTGACACGCTTTGCAGACCAGACTTCCAAATGGGCGGGCGAATTCAGCACATGGCGGTCCGATGAACAGGGAGCATCCAACAGGATCCTGTCAAAGCATTCCTTTTTATGGAGCCCAAACTTCATACCGTCGTAGCCAGTCACCTTGATGACAGAGCGCCAACTTTCAGGCAAGGAATTTTCAATCACATGCTGGAGTCTCAAACGGCGATCCGGCGAACGGTCGTTACTCTGCAAGGAACCTTCCCCTTTAAGCTGTGATGCAATCACGAGAGTCTTTCCACCCGGAGCTGCACACATATCAAGTACATCGTCACCTGGTTCTACCCCAAGAGCCTTTGCGGCAAAAACGGAAGCTTCGTCCAAATAATAAGGTTCAAGGCCTTCGCCAAAACGCAATTCCGTTGCACAGCCTTCCCCCTTCAGGGACTCCAACAAGGCCGGCCAACGGTCACCAAAAAGCTTCTCGTAGTAGTCGAAAAATTCCATGATATAAATATAGTAGACGGTAGGAAGTTAGAAGTAGACAGTAATTAGTAGTAGCAACCTTATAAAAAAAAAACTCTCTGCTCAGGGGTATGAGCAAAGAGTTGTTTCGTTGAGCTACCAGGATTCGAACCTAGACAAACAGAGTCAGAATCTGTTGTGCTACCATTACACCATAGCTCAATGCGCCCCCAAAGTTAGTAAAAGAATTTCACCTCGGCAAGGGGTTATTCAAAAATATTTTGATTAGGCGGAGTATAAGTCATCCACTGAACCTCCTGCACATCACCTTCGGGCAACGAAACGGCCGTAAAGGTCACATAATAGTGCATCGGAACATCAGATGCTCTCATTTTGGCGATAGCCTTCGGAACACCCGAATAGAGGACAATCTGCTGACTTCCCTTCGGCAAACCCGAAAGGATGAGCTTATCGCAGGTCGCGTCTCGAACAAAATGCGAGGTTCCCTTGATACCCACGACCACGCTGTTCACCATGCAGTTACTAGACTGAGTGGTATCTTCGCGATCGATCACCAGGTTCACGCCACTTACCAGCTTCGAAGGAAGAGTAAGCGTCACCTTACCCGCATCAAGAGTGTCGTTCAAGTCCTTGATTTCGCTTGCAGTCATGTAGCGAGACACGCCCACCTGGGTCACGATATCGTCCTGCAACTTGCGGAATTCAATTCTGAAGGAATCGCCCGGCAGGGAATCTGGAAGCGGCAACCACCAGCGGCCGAGACTGTCGGTCGTGGTCTGAGACTCATACTGCATCGAATCACCTTCGACAAAGTTGAAACCATAAATATCCTTAATGGTCATCACTTCGACATCGGCGCAAGGCTTTCCGTTCTTGCAAAGGACCGTTCCCGAAATACGGGCCACATTCTTCGCTTCCTTTTCGGACTCCTTGATCAGTGTATCGGCCTTGGCGGTCGTACTCCAAACAATGGGGCCGAGGCTAATCGTATCGCCTTCATAAAGGCGATCCAAGCTCAAGCTGCGGTAAATCAAGCTATCGGCAAAGCCGAGAGTCTGCATACGTGCAACCATCATGGAATCTCCGGGGAAGATTTCCAGGTTCCAGTTACCGGCCGGCACCAGCATAGAGAAGCTATCCGCAGCAAACACGTCATCGCAGAAGGGCGTACCCGAAAGGCAGGTCATAAAGTGGCCGCCCACAGACACAGCGGAATCTTCGACTTCGTTAAAGAAAAGTACAGTAGACACGACTGCGGCCTTGGCAAGCTGGATGCTGTCATAAGCCTTTGCCTGCAAAGTCGTACGTGGCAAGTAGAACACTTCCACCGCAGACGTATCAATCACAGCCAACTGGAAGGTATCCGACAAAGCCGAATCAAAGGCGTAAACACCATCGGAGTCCGTCAGCACTTCGATCTGTTCGGGAACATGCAACACGCTATCGAAAACAGCCATACGGGCCATGCGAACCATGGCATCCGATGCAGGCGAGCCATCCACACGGAGAACCACACCCGTCACCTGGGCGTCGGCTGTAACCGTGTTTCCCGTATCAGTCACCGTACCGGCAACCTTCTCGTTACTACATCCCCAAAAGGCAACTACTAAAGAGGCTAGGCAAACTAACAAAGAAATTATCTTGTTCATTTTTCCTCCTCGGTTTCTGGCGGCAGATCCACCTTTTCCTTACTAAGCGGGAAAAATTGGATATTCATCTGGCACACCATCGTTTCACCTTCGTCCGAACGGACAATATCAACCACTTCCTTGCGGAACAAGTCTATTTTGCTGATAATGCGTTCCAAACCTTCGGCAGAAACGCTCATCGTCATACAAGATACATTTCTGCGTTCGGTGCTGTAATGATCCAGGGCGTCTTTACCCAGATCCATCATCTGTTTTTGGAACTGGTGAACAAACAAGGGGGCAATTTCAGAACCGCTAAAGATAGCCTTGTTGACCGAACGGTAGAAACCATTTTCGTCAAGTTCAATCAACTGCATCGACAAAAGCAGCTGGATAGCCTGCTTTGCCTGCGGAAGCGTAATGCGGGGGTTCAGGAACAAAGCCAGTTCCTGGATATTCTTGGGACCGATGTTCAAGACAGACAGAGCTTCGCGGACGGCAACGTAATACCACTTACTATAATATTCCTGCTGGCTCTTGGTCAAGGACTTGATGGCATTCGGCAAAAGGGCAGACATCTGTTCGAAGATGGCCTGCTTGGAAGCCGGCGTGGTGGCATGGGTAAAGTCCACCATCAACGTAAAGTAGCGGCCTTCCTTTTCGTTAAGGCCTAAAGCCGCAATAAACTTGGGCAACATCTGGGGCGTAAGGGACTTGCGCCCGCGGACCAGATCCAAATAAAAGCCCGACGAGGAATACCCCGCCTTCTTGGCAAAGGACCTGTATGAAAAGTATCGTTGTACGGACTTACGGTAGTCGTAATAGTCCTGCAAGAACTTTCGGTAATTGTAGTAAGCGTATACGTTCATCAATCTAAATATACTTTTTTTGTCAATTTTTGGGAACACCTATTCCCGAAATAGTTTTGTAAATTCCCGTAAATCTTGCAAAAAAGAACAATTCGTGAACACTTTTGAAAAAAGAAGTGATACGCTCCCCAAATTTTTTAGATATATTCAAGGAACACCCAATCCCATCCTTTGGACTTTCGTTTGGAAACAGACGAAAGTCCTTTTTCATTACAAACGTGTTTTTTTAATTTTTTTTCTAAATTTGCGCCCGATGATCAGCAATTCTAAAATCACCACCATCTTAAAAGGGGCTCTTTTCCGCATTCTTCGGCTTGCAGGAATTCTTGCCGTCATATATGTGAGCATGGTGTTTTACCTCGCGCTGACCGAACGCAGGAATGCATTCCCGCGAGCGATCTACCACAAAGAAGCGAACGAAGCTATCCAGAATAAGGCGAAGCAACTTTCCTGCACACTGGAAGACGGAACAGTATTGAATGGATTCATCCTCGGAAACGAAACTGACCCCACCCTACTTTACTACCCCGAAGCAGATGAAGACGCCGCACAATTTTTAGCGCAGGTAGATTCGCTCCCAGGTGTGAGCGTCATCACATTCAATTATCGAGGCTCGGCCCAAAACAAGGGAACTCCCAGTGAAAAGACCTTCGCACAAGACGCCGCACAAATTGCAGAATGCGCTACACAAGTAAACGGCAACGCCCCGCAAATCCTTGTAGGACGCGGGATGGGCGCCATCTCGGCAATTAACCAGCATCGAAATTACGAACAAATTATACTCATCGATCCCATCTTCGACATCGCCGAAGCTATACATCAAAAATACGGTTTTCTGTACCCCAGATTCCTTGTCCGCACTGATTTCAAAGTAGCCACAGACAAGTTAAAAAGCGCACAAAACAACACAACTGTAGTCAGTGACAGAAAGCAATTTGAAAATCGTACTTACTTGGAATATTCCAAGTTGGGAAACGCAAAATTGGTTCTTCGCAATGGAGAAAGTTTACAAAAACTGCTTATTTTAAGCTTAAAAAGGCAATTTATACCAATAAAAGCGGACAAATTCTGACCAAATGGAAAACCTTTTGGGAACAGAATTTGTTGCTTTTTTTCTTATCAGTATTGCCCGTATTACGAAAAATTATTAGTTTACCTAGAAAACCACAAATAAACAAAAAGAGGTGTTTATGGATACTATCATTGTGAAAATGGATATTCGCGGTTTTCTGCGATTTCCGGATCAAGCCATCAAGACGATGAAACTCGACAAGATGGCAAAGCAGGAATCCTCCAAGAAAGGCGAAGTCGTCGAAATCGGCCCCTACGCTGACATCGAAGTGGATCCCATCGGAAAGCGCGTTGCGATCACTCCCACCAAAGAAGCAAAAACCACGTCCTTCCGTTTCATTGTTGGTGTCAACTCTACAAAGTCAAAGTTCCTTTACTTCAAGGGCGCGCTGAACGCCATCGGCGAAAAAATCGCCACCGGTCCGTACGAGTTGGAAAAAGAAGGCAACAAGTACATTTTCACGAGCAAGAATTCTACCAAGAAAAAAGGTCCGTGGAAACTGATCGCTTGCCGCAATTCCATCGCAAATAAGACCATGCTCTCCATTGACTCTCGCGGAACCATCATTTTTGACCGCAAGACTAGAGACGCAGTGAATACCCAGGTGAACAAGACCATGATTGCCGATTACGATCGTACAAAGAAGGTCTTCAAGCTTTCCTTCAGCAAGGACAAGGGTTTCATCAACGTCCGTACCATCGCAAGTCACGCAAACGCCTCTTTCATGGGCACCTTCTCTTCTCACGGTCTGGCACTCCCCAAACAGAGCTTCCGTACCGAATGCAAGGTTGAAGGCAAGACGATTACATTCAGTGTCGCCGCGCTGGTCGCCGAGCAGAAGGCTGCCGAAAAGGGTTCCAAGAAATAATTAGTCGGAGTCTCCCATGATCGACGTTCTCAAGTTGTTCTATACGACGCACTATAATTTGGGTGCTGTAGCGATTTTATTGCTCATGCTCTTGATTTTCTTCTTATCAAAGAAGAACTTCAAGGGAGCCATTATTGTCGGCGTACTCCTTATAGTGTATAATGTCGGTATCTACAAAAGAACCGAAGGTAAGTCCTGGACCATCGAAATCGACCCTCCCGCAGCAACGCCGAACGAATACGGCAGTTACAGTGAGGCCCAGCCGATTAAGATGACCTTCACCGCAACCCCGGAGAAATGGACTATTACCGACAGCAAGGGAGAAACCCATCACTGGTGCTGGGTAGACGCAATGTGGGACAAGTTCGCAAATACCGACCTTGTCGCCAAGATTTGGGGTGAAAACTCCAGCAAGAAAATGATGAAGTCTACAGAATCCCGCGCTAGCGACATCCAGGGAAACTAGCCCTAGATTCCGAATTCCTTGAGATTAAGCTCACCTGCATCCATCTGGATGTAGGTGAGTTTTTTCATCCAGTCCCCAGCAGAAGCGACAACACCGTTCTCCACGTTCCAAATCCCTGAAACATGGTGGTGTCCCAAAATACAGTGGCTAGAATCGGTCTTTTTAAGCATTTTGTTCGCCCAGTGCAGGTATTCGTCCATTTTAATGACGCGGGATTCCCCCACCTTTCGACTGCTGCGGCCCACAAATCGGGCTAAGGCCATCCCCCAATCCGGATGGATTTGGCGGAAAAGGAAGCGATTCAGCGGGAAATCAAGGATCCGGCGAAACAACCGGTAACCGAAGTCGGACTTGGCCACACCATCACCATGGCAGAAATAGACCCGTTTCCCCTGTATTTCTAAAACAAGCTCCTTATGGACCTGCGCGCCGACCGTTTTCGGAAAAAAATCGCCATAGGCAAAGTCGTGATTGCCTTGTAACAAGTGGATTTCGCAGCCCGATTTTACCAATTCGCGCATGGCAAAGAACAAATCAAAATGATTACGGCACACGTAATCGTTGTATTCGTACCAGAATTCAAACAAATCGCCCACAACAACCAAATGGGAGGCTTTGCCTCTAATCGATTCCAGGAACCGGACTAGAGCCCTTTCACGGTCAGGAACAGCACCCGGCGGATTCACCCCGAGATGCGCATCAGATAAAAAATATGCAGGCAAAGACATCGAGAAAGAATATAGAAAACTATGATAAATGAGGAATGTGAAATGTGTGATGAGAAATGAAGCATCCAAGTGTGAGACGTGAGTTTATTATATTTTATTACAATGAGACGCTTTTATTCAAAAATTGCAATCTTATGTTGCGGAATACTTGTCGGTTGTTCTATGAGTCTCACAAAATATGACTTGCAAGAATTCCCGAAAACAATTCCCTTTTTTGAACCAATTACACTTACTTTCGGCGAAAAAACGGTTTATTTGGACACGAATTTGCAAAGAGCGTACTCTTTTGCGGTAGATTCCGCAAGCTACCCCATGGAATCCTGCCGCGGAGTAGCACATATCGACGCATCCGTCACCCCCGATGACGAGCCCAGCGCATGGAATATCGGTGCAACAATCATTCCCTTTTGGCCCATGCTCCCAGTAAGCGAAACATGGCATTACCACATGGAAGCCCGAATTTTCTGCCACGGTGCCCTCACCTTCAGGGTAGAATTTGAAGAAAGCGAACATGTCAAAGCGTTCTGGTACGGCCGTATGCGTGCAGACCTGGTAAACGATGCCTCGCAAGAAATGCACCGCAAGCTTTTGGAACGGCTGAAATTCGAAACCCGCCTCGGCCGAAACACCGACCTAAATTTGGCACAGGATTTTTAGTTATGCACACACTCTATATCGTCGCAACCCCCATCGGGAACATGGAAGATATCACCTACCGTGCCGTGCGGATTTTAAAAGAAGTGCCGCTGGTATTGGCCGAAGACACTCGCCACAGCCGCGTACTGTTCGACAACTATGGCATCAACACCCCCATGGAAGCCTACCACGACTTCAACAAAGAGAAAGTGACGCCCAAGTATGTGGAATTTTTAAAGAACGAAGGCGACATCGCGCTGGTAAGCGACGCTGGTACTCCGGGTGTCGCCGACCCTGCATTCAATTTAGTGCGTGAATGCGTCCGAGAAGGCATCGATGTCCGTGCGATTCCTGGCCCCTGCGCCATGATTACCGCCCTTGTTTCAAGCGGCATGCCTACCGACCACTTTACCTTCCAGTATTTTTCACCTAAAAAAAGCGCACAGCGCATTCACCTGTTGGAAAAGCTGAAAGACGAAGAAGCGACCCAGATTTTTTACGCTAGCCCCCACAATATCGACAAGTTTGTGGAAGAAATCGGCCAGGTCTTTGGAGAAATCAAGATTGCCCTGATGCGCGAGCTCACCAAGAAATTCGAAGAACACCTTATTGGAACCCCCTCCGAAATTTCAGCACACTTCAAGGCTCACCCGCCTAAAGGCGAATTCGTGCTGATATTCAATCCCCAGGACAAAAGCGGACTGTAGATTAAAAGCAAAAAAGTTAACGGTTATGTTGAAAAAATTTAAGGATTTCCCGAAAGTTTACTGGATTTATGTAGCGGTTATCATTGTCGCCGAGACCATAGCCTTTTCTCTGCGCCCAGACACACCGGGGCTCTACACTCACGGGGCACAATACCTGCCCTTGCTAACCGCGCTTCCATTCTTGTTCTTCAAGAAAATTCGCAAGAATTTCAAACCCGCCCTATACGCATTCGCTTTACTATCCTTCCTGTTTTTGGTCCTTGATTACAACATTGGCGACACAAACAAAGTGGGGCACGCCGGACTGATTCAAATCATATTGACATCCTGTCCTATCGGATTATTCTGGATTATCCTTTTTGCCCGTTGGAACTTTAGACACATCAAGACTCGTGAATCCCGTACGGCACTCATTCTTTCCTGTTTTGCATGGGGGCTATTTGCACTCGCCTATCCCCCCATGCCACTGGGCCCCGCAGCACTCCTGATTCTGGTGCCATGGTTCATCGTCCTAAACCGATTCAGTCGCGGGCAAGCCCTGTTTGCCACCTTCTGGTCGGGCATGCTCTACAATACCATCAATTACTATTGGATCTACAATGTGATGCATGTAGAGACAGCCCCTTCGGGACTGATTCTCTTTGGTCTGTTCCTGCTCATCGCCTTCTTTAGCGCCTACAACACCTTGGCCGGATACATCTACACTTTGGCCAAAGACGCTCCCGCCAAGATCCGCCCCATTCTCCTGGTTCTTTACCCCGTATTTTATGCAGGCCTCGAAATGACCCGTACCTACGGCGACTTCGCATTCCCATGGAGCCACCTGGGTTACGTTTTCGGAAACAGCCTGGAACTTTTACAGATGCTCCCTTACATCGGCATTTTCGGCTACACCATTCTAGTTGTCGCATCGAACCAGGCCGTGGCCCATGCACTTTGCAAAGTCAAGGACATCAAAAAAGCGATTCCGGCATTGGCTGTACCTGTAGCAATTTTTGCACTGTTGCTCATTCAAGGGAGCATTGTCTTATCGAAGCCCGAAGCACAACCTTTCTATAACGCAGAAACCGAAGATAACCCCTCCATCGCCCTGGTGCAGCCCAGCATTGAACAAGGCGCCAAGTGGAGCAAGGATCGCTTTGATTTCATCGTGAACAAGACTCTTGGCATGGTGAACGACAGCATCAAGGATTATGCCGACATCATCGTCCTTGCCGAAACAGCCATTCCAGACCACATCCGCCGGCAACCCGGTGTCATCGAACGACTTCACAAAGTTGCCGACCAGAAAAACGCACAGCTTTTGGTTGGTGCCCTGGACTACCGCCGCAATCCCCGCGGAAGCATCCGTAAGTTCGACATCTACAACGCCTCCTTCCTGTTCACGCCAAAAGTTTTCAAATTCCCGCAGCGTTACATCAAAAAACACCTAGTTCCCTTCAGCGAACGCATCCCCTTCGACGAAGTCTTCCCCATCCTGAATTACGTGGACCTGGGTGAAGGAGACTTTGTGGCCGGCAAGGAAACTCCCGTATACGAGCCGTTCCTTTGGACTCCCTACATTTGCTACGACGCCATCTTTGGTGACCTGGTGCGTGAAGCCATCCGCGAAGGCTCCCGCCTCATGGTCAACATTACCAACGACGGTTGGTTCGGCCGCAGCACCGCCCCCTACCAGCACCTGAACTTGATCCGCTACCGCGCTATCGAAAACGGCATGCCGGTGGCACGACTCGCCAACAGCGGCATTTCCGCATTTATCGACCAGTACGGTCACTTCGACAAGAACACCGAAATTTTCACCGATCGCGTTGTACAGAGAAAGGTGCCGCTCAAGACCCGCGACACCCTTTACAGCCACATCGGCGATACAGTTGAAATTTCCTTGCTTTTGTTCTTTGCCGTCTACCTTCTAACCGCATTGCTCAGCATCATTAGAAAGTACAAAGCCAACTAGAACAGAAGCATTGGCGGCCAGTGCCCCGCCTTGGGACGCTCCCTGAATTCCACCCCGGGCATAAACGCCTTGAGTTCAAGCGTCATTGCAGGCGGGACAGCTCCGTCCATCCTGCCATAGAGCACCTGGGTTTCGCCTGTGATAGGAACAGGTTCTTCAATTCGGTTTTTGGCAATATACAGAAGCCCCTTGAGCATCGATTCCGGGCTCATGTTTCTTGCCGTTTTCATCCAGTCGTCCTGCCATTCGCCAAATTCATTTTCAATCAACTCATAGAAGGCGTTCAACGTAGCATCTACGGCAGTCAAGGTCTGGTGGGCAATAAAGGCCAGATTTTCAGTATTCCATTCACTGTGCTCTGAACAATAATCGGCATAGGGGGCAAGCAAAATCCATTTCTGGTTCTTAGGGCGTTTGTCCGCATTTTTCAAAAGGACAAAAGCACCAAAACCCCAACCCACGACGGTAGAGGCCTCGGCAAGGCCGGGCATATCGTAAAGATTATCAAGGAACGAAACCATCGTTTCGTAGGACACAAAAAGATGCTCCGCATCTGGCGCAATGCCGATCAGATCGTCTTCCCATATCCCCATATCCGAGGCAAAATCCGGGAGCCATGTCCATTTTTCGTTCATAATCATCCAATCCTATTGTTCTGTTCGTAACCCATTCCTAAATATATAGAG
Organism: Fibrobacter sp.; assembly: GCA_017530965.1. GTDB lineage: Bacteria > Fibrobacterota > Fibrobacteria > Fibrobacterales > Fibrobacteraceae > Fibrobacter. The sequence goes on along the minus strand of JAFXLS010000152.1, from coordinate 36,367 downwards.
TTTTTTTTGCATAGAGCACCAACCAAAGAAAAAAAATCATATTCCAAACAGGAATATTCCATTTCGTAAGATACATATAAACTTTATTGCCAAAATCATATGAAAAAATAAGTTCACGCGCACCTTTTTGGAAATAAACTTTATATTTTCAAAGTGATGTTTCTATTAAGGCGATTTTCCATACGTATTACACTCCTTTGCCTGAGTCTTACGCTCGGGGCAATGGCAGAAGCACCACTCGACACGCCTAGATTCCCGCAAAAACCTTCCGAAAGCAAAATTTACGACGACAACCACCTGCTAAACCCGTCAGAAACGCGACTTTTCGATGACTTGGCAGACAATCTCTACCAAAAAACCGGTATTGAACTCACCTGCGTCATCGTAGACGACATTGGACACACCAACCAGTTTGAAAAAGGCGACAAATACGCACAAAGTACGGCAGACGCATGGCAGCTCGGAAAAGAAAGCGGCGAAGGCGTCATGATTTTTGTCTCCCAGAAACAGCATTGGAAAAACATCGTCGTCACTCCCGGCGCAGAAAAATATTATAGCGAAAAGGCTCTTGCGAAAATCCAGAAGAAGACATTGCTCCCGGCCTTCCGCGAATACAACTACGGCGAAGGCATTCTTTCCTTCGCCTACGCAATCGCCCAGATGGGAGCTAAAGCAAAAGGCATTAAACTCGACATTGACGAAACGCCGTACAAGATAAGCGAGAACAGTACGTCCTCCCTTATGATTCTGTTTATTCTCTTCGTATCTTTTTTACTCCTGATGGCCAAGTTCAGCGGCGGACGCGGGAACGGAATCTTCTGGTTCCTATTCGGAGGCGCAATCAAGAACAAGAAAAAGGATGAACCCGAAACAGGATTCATCGGTGGCTTCGGGAGCAGCCCGAGAGGCTTCGGCGGAGGTTTTGGTGGTGGCCTCGGAGGCAGTTTCGGCGGCAGCAGTTTCGGGAAAAAGAATTCTTGGTAAGGTAGATCATGAAAAAGAACCTGAGCATCGTAGAACTTCAAAGATCCAAGTGGCCGGGCATGCTTCAGCAAGCCCTGGGCGACAATCTGATATCGGCCTTCATCCACGGCGATTGCCTTGTCGAAGGTTTCAACGCCCTGGAAAACCCCTGGACCGTAAGCTTTATCCTGCGCGATAATTCTACCGCAAGCATCAAGCCCCTGCAAGAGCTTTTGAATGAAGCCAAGAAAGAAAACATCGAGTTCCGCTATTTCTTTACCCTTAAAGAAATCCAGACCTCCGAAGACGTTTTCCCCCTGGAATTTTTGCACATCGCCAACAGGAACGTCGCAATTGCCGGGGCCAAGCCCCTGCCCAACTACCAGCCGAATGTGGAATGCCTACGTCTGGAATGCGAACGTGAACTCCGCGGACTCCTGATTCACCTGCGCGAAGCCTACATCTACCTGCAACAAGACCGCAATCCACTGGGATTCTTCGCCCGCGCCAACGCGACGCTACTCCCTATTATGTACGGGGTCTACTACCTGATTCACCGGATTTATCCTGAAAACCACCAGCAAATCTTTAACGCCTACCCTGCACTCCGTGCTCCCATCAGCAGCCGGAACGAAAAGGCTTTCATCGAAAGCATAAATAGCTATATTGCCACCGTCACTGAAATCGTAAACCATGTCGACTCCATGGATGCGGTTTAAAACGGGAAAATAAAATGATTTGCAACAGTATTCTAGGTACCATTCATCACGGCACCTACAAGAAAGTCGTCGACGTCCTGTTCGAGAAACACGAACTCAAGGAACATTCTATCCGCCGCATCGCCCGCGACGGTGTAGAAATTGAAATCGAAATCAACGAAGACATGCAAGAAGGCGACATATTGGTCGAAACAGATCACTACGTGTACGCTGTAAAAATCTACGTTCCCAAGCCGCCAAAAGAAAACCTTGACCCCGTCAACAAGGTCAAGCATTATCTTTAGCATCACATTTTTAATCCGCGATAGAACCGAGCGGTCTTTGTGAGCAACAAACGCCCCGTATTAACGGGGCGTGGTTGCGAGAGCGAGGCGATATCACATTTTTAATCTGCGATAGAGCCGAGCGGTCTTTTACCGACCAAGCATTTTCCCGTTGAGGGTTGCAATCCAATGCCGGTTCATCGCCTTGGCTGGGACCTTCAAGGTCGTGAGGCCCTTACCAATTCGCGTCTTGTACAGCACCGTTCCGTTCAAATCGACAAGAGCAAACATTCCGCCCAGACTCGTCTGGATTTCGAGATGGTCGCCATTCACGGCAAAATAGTTCGTCGGAGAAAGCCTACTCAGGTTTTCCATCTGAACATTCCTGTAAGTTGACTGGGTTACGGAATCCTTCTTCCAATCCGGATCATGAATCACGGGTTCGGTCACAATAGGCTGTGCAGGTTCGGTAAATCCGAGCTGACGGTCCATCCAGGCCATTCGTTCTTTCATCTTCTTGCGGAGATGTTCGAATTCGCCGTCCCACGTGTTGGCGTTATTGCCACCCATGGTGATGCCACCACCACCGCCACCCCACATTCCCCAAGGGTTCTGGTTCTGACCACCCTGGCTCTGGTTGCAGAATTTCATCGGTTCCGGATCGGGATCACCCTGGCCGCTACCCTGCCCCAAGTTAGGCCAACGCTTAAAGTTGCGGTCTGCAGCCTTGGTGAGATACGCTTTCATAGAATCCAAATACACATCCATCGTCTTAGTATGCCATACACCGCTACGGAGTTCAGCCCAGCGTTTTTTCAATTCACTTTGGTAGTGGCTGTCTTTCCACATGCCGATAAGCCAGTTAGGAGCTTTCAGGCCACCGCCCATCATCATCATTCCGCCTTGGCCCTGCTTCTGAGGATTCTCGATTTGCCAGCCGTCGGTCGTTGTCGACCCCATGCCGCCACCATTACTCATGGCAAGATTGAAATCCCAAGCCGGACCAAGCGTCACCTTGCCCCCCTTGCTGTCCTTGGGTTTGTGCAAGAAGAAACTGCACCAATAGGAGTCGGAATTGTTGGTCACTTCTTCGTGCAGCACATAGTCAAGCGCAGAAGTCATATCCACATAATTTTCGTAGCCGCTACCATTCTTACCGTTCTTGAACAGATTTTCGAGATCTTCCAGGTACTTTTTCAGGTAGGCCTGCTGCTGAGTTTGCAGGTTTTCCTTCTTGGGGTAGTGCATAATGACATTCAGGCCGTCAGCCGTGCTGAAACCTTCCTTGTTGATATCTTCCATGCCCATGCCACCGGTATTGGTACCCGTCTTGTCGAAGGCCCAAATGTAGCCACCGGTAACGCTGTCGCCTGCTACATCGGTTTCTTTAAGTTTGCTCACGTTTACACGATACTTGCCGCGTTTGATCTTTTCGAGAAGCACGTACACACCGCGATAAACGCCGTTAATGTACAAGTCAAAATGCCTGCTACGGGGACTATAGTGTCCAGCCTGCCTAAAGAGCCAATGGGCCAGTGCATTGCGCATCAGGCTCTTGTCTACATACGGACCGTGGAACACCCAGTCGTCACCAGGAGGAAGTCCAAACATGCTCACGTCCATGCCTTCGCCTTTTTCGTCGCGAACTTCTACGCTGTAACCGGGCTTGGGAAACTTGGCCGAAGACTGGCCGCGAACCTTGATACCGATGTCGTAGTGCGTACCCTTGGCGCTATCGGCAACGTTGTTCGTTGCCGCGTCCAGCACGCTCATCGTGGCGGGTATTTTTTCGGTGACATTCTGGTCTAGACATTTGTTTTTCGTGTCAATGAACACAATCGGCAGATCATACGTCTGCGCAAACGTAAAGGACGCAAATAGCGCCGTTGTAGATATAATTTTAGCCCAATTGCCCATATAGTGCCTCCAACTATCTGTTGTAAAAATAGATTCAAACGTGTAAGATTTTATGTTAATTTTAGTTAATGTGTTGTGTAAAACAACAACGCCCAAATCACACAATTTCCGCAAATTTCAAAAGAATCAACCCTTTTCTAAGGCTGATTCAAGCACATTTTAACACACTAAATATACAACGTCAAATTCATCATTTCGTTTAAAAAGCGTGTAAGAATAAAACTGTCCATCATGGACAAATCTCAACACGGGAATTTTATTCCCGAAAAATAGGTCTGTCTGCAACCAAAAACGATTTTTTAGCATCTAATTGGCATCGAATTTTTGTATAATATTGGTAACACATGGCTATAGGAGGTAAATCATGTTTACCGAATCAAAAGCTCAAAAAAATTTAGCGTTTCCGTTTGCCGCCAAGCACACCTGGCTGTGGTTTTTGCTGGCAATCGTTTTATGCCTGCCCACCTCTTCCCGTGCAAGCGAAAAATTTACCCCAGCGGAACTGGATACACTCGTTTCTACTATTGCTCTCTACCCGGATCCGCTCTTGGTCCAGGTGCTCGCCGCCTCCGTACATGGGGATGAAATTCCGGGTGCTGCCGACTGGGCAAACCAAAACAAGAACCTTAAAGGGCAAGAGCTTGCAGACCGAATCAAGTTAGAGGACCTCCCCTACGACGAAAGCGTTCAGGCTTTGATTCCCTTTCCCACCGTACTTGCCACCATGGCCAAATACCAAGTTTGGACAGACCAATTGGGCGATGCCGTCGCAACGCAAAAAGAAGACGTGATGGACGCAGTCCAGCGCATGAGAAATGCAGCCTATAACCACGGGCACTTAAAAAGTAACGAGCAGGTAAAGGTCATCAAGGAAAAGACGATTGTCATTGAACCTGTGCGAAAGGAATATGTATATGTTCCCGTGTACAACCCCCATGTGGTCTACTACGTTTACTCCAACGGATATCCGGGACTTCGCTACCGCACCGGCGTTTGGGTCGGCGGCTATTACGATTACTGGGGCTGGGGTTCCAGCCGCTTTGAATGGGACACCCATTTAATTTATGTTCACGATTACCGCTGGTACCACAACAGGCCTCGCCCGCACCATCCGGCACACTACCACAACCCTCCGCCCCCAAGGCACCACAATCCGCCTCCGCCGAGAAAAGACCGTTACGCGGTTCCTCCCAGCAAGCCGGCCAAGGTTCCCATGAACCATCGCACCGCTCCGGCAACACGGACCTACATCCCCGCCCAGCCCTCTGCAACGACGACTTCGCGGCCAATGAACGCCCGCACCGCAAACGATTATTACTGGCAGGATGACAGGCGTAGCAGCGATCGTAACGACCGCAGCGATCGCAGCAACCGCGGTAACGGACATAGCGGCAACAGCCGCGGTGGCTTTGGCAAAAGTATGAGAAAGTAAATTTCATCGCCAAGATGCAAGATTATTCATGAAATCTTTATTCAGCATTCTTCCTGTAGCCTTTTTCCTAGCCGCCTGCGGCGGAAAAGGCTCTACCGACGCTTCGACAGATTCCATTCAAGATACCAAAATACCCCCAAGACCTCGCAATACCCCTGCAAGGCCGCTTTAGAGGGTGTCGTTGTATACTTAAATAAAGAGAAAGTTGGCTATATATGTCAAGATGAGTATTGGGTCGACTACGAAGACCATGATCTTTTTTCAAAACTTGAAAATGGGCCCGCTTGCACCGATGTTGATAAAATCGCAGTCATTTCCAACAGGACTTCACACACCACCATTGTCTGCCATGACCGCGACTGGTTCTTCGGTGACGAATAACCATTTTACTATATTTTCCAGCGTTAAAAAACTAAAGGATTAACCATGGAAATCCCTGAATCTTCGAATTTTGTACAGGACATCATCGTTAACGACCTCGCTACGGGCAAGCGCAAGAATGTGCACACCCGTTTCCCTCCTGAACCGAACGGCTACATCCACATCGGACACGCCAAGTCTATCTGCCTGAACTTCGGTACGGCAAACAAGTACAAGGACTTCGGTGGTGTCACGAACCTCCGCTTCGACGACACGAATCCCACTAAAGAAGACGTGGAATACGTGGACTCCATCCGCGAAGACGTGAAGTGGCTCGGCTTTGAATGGAAGGGCGGCGAATATTTCGCAAGCGACTACTACGACCAGATTTACGCCTTTGCCGAAAAGCTGATTGAAATGGGCAAGGCTTACGTGGAAGACCTGACCCGCGACGAAATGCAGGAATACCGTGGCAACGATGCTGGTAAGCCCAGCCGTCCGAGCCCCTACCGCGACCGCAGCGTCGAAGAGAACATGAAGCTCTTCCGCGAAATGCGCGACGGCAAGTATGCCGACGGCGAAAAGTGCCTCCGTGCCAAGGTGGACCTTTCTAGCCCGAACATGAACATGCGCGACCCGGTCATCTACCGTATTAAGCACTGCACCCACCACCGCACCGGTGACAAGTGGTGCATCTACCCGATGTATGATTTTGCGCACCCGCTTTCCGACTGGATTGAAGGCATTACCCACTCTATCTGTACGCTGGAATTCGAAGCTCACCGTCCGCTGTACGACTGGTTCTTGATTGAACTGGGCCTCGACAATCGCCCGCAGCAGATTGAATTTGCCCGCTTGAACCTCACCTACACCATGATGAGTAAGCGTAAGCTCCTCGAACTGGTGCAGACGAAGGCCGTGATGGGCTGGAACGACCCGCGTATGCCGACGGTCTGCGGTTACCGCCGCCGTGGCTTTACCCCGAGTTCCATCCGCGAATTCTGCGACCGCATCGGTGTTTCCAAGGCCGACTCCATGGTCGACGTAAACCTGCTCTACTTCTGCATCCGCGAAGAACTGAACCAGACCGCCAACCGCGTGATGGCCGTGATCGATCCGGTCAAGCTCGTAATCGACAACTGGGAAGCCGGCAAGGTTGAAATGATCGAAGTGGAAAATAACCCGAACGATCCGAACGCAGGCACGCGCCAGGTACCGTTCAGCGGCGAACTCTACATCGAAGCCGACGACTTTATGGAAGAACCGCCGAAGAAGTACTTCCGCCTGAAGCCGGAAGGCGAAGTCCGTCTGAAGGGCGCCTACTTCGTGACTTGCAAGAGCGTCGAAAAGGACGCCGACGGCAAGGTGAAGGTGATTCACTGCGTCTACGACCCGCAGAGCAAGGGTGGCGAAACTCCCGATGGCCGCAAGGTCAAGGGCACCATCCACTGGGTATCTGCTGCTCACGCTGTGGACGCCGAAGTGCGCCTGATCGACAATCTCTTCACACTCGAAGATCCGTCCCAGGTCCCGGAAGGCGAAGACTGGCACGACTACCTGAACCCGGAATCCATGGTCATCAAGCAGGCCAAGGTGGAACCGAGCCTCGCCGACGCCAAGCTCGAAGACCGCTTCCAGTTCATGCGCCAGGGCTACTTCTGCCTCGACAGCGAAGATTCCAAGCCGGGTCACTTGGTGTTTAACCGCACGGTTGGTCTGAAGGATAGTTTCAACCCGTCGAAGTAATTCGCCGATAAACATCGCAATACAACGTCATGCGAGCTCTCGCTGTATGATTCAATACAGCTTCGGCTCGCATTTCTCGTCTTGCTCGTTTCTAGGCGAATTACGATTCATTATTTGATTAATTCCGCCACGGCTTGTTACAAACAAATTAAAACCAACACTCCGGAGCGATTCCGGGGCGTTTTTTCATGCATTTTGCACTTTTAAGTACCCTTTTGTAAATAAAAAAGCTACATTCAGTATGATAAAGAATCTGAGGCGCTTATGGAAAACGCAAAAAAGACCATCAACCTGTTCTTAAAAGGCACTTTTAGTCCGAACGAACTCAAAACCGAATTGTACAAGGCGGGCGTTGCCGCCATGGAAGAAGGTTGGACGTTCATGGACGCGAGTTTCCAGCTGGGCGGCAAGGCCCGCGATGACGGCATGGACGGCGAAGAAGTCGAACAGACCCTGCGCCGTGCGTTCTCTGCCGAAAAGCGCTCCGCAGAACGCCCCCAGGAACAGCCCGCGCCGGCACAGAACGCAGCCCCGGTTGCGGAGGGTGCCCCCGCTCAAGCGCCCTCGGCTCCGCAAACCGTGGCCATGCCGATTATCACCCCGCTTTCGGCGAACATGATTTCCATGGAGCAGATGCTGGCCATGGGACTGGATACCCAATCCCTGGAACTGTTGCAGAACTTCAAAATCGATCCCGAAGCCCTTTCCATTCCATGGCCCGCCGCAGACTGGCGTAAAGACCTGGCCAAGCTTCTCGAAGCAACCTTCGACCCTGACGAAACCATTTCGTTCAAGGTATCGAATACTCCAGATTCCACCGAAGAACTCGTTTCGAACATCATCGGGCAGGACGACTCTATCAAGAAAATCATGAAGAGTCTCGACAGTCCCGAAGGCGCCCTTCTTTGCATCAACGCCGTCAAAGGCGGCGAAGACGCCTCCGATGAATCCTGGCGCTACCGCTATGTCGTTGTCGACAATCCCAAAATGTCCTTGGCCAAGCAGCTGGCCTACTTTAAGGCCTTGAACCTCCCCTGTGCCGCCTTGGTAAACACCGGTGCAAACTCCGTACAGGCCTGGATCAAGATTTTCGCCAACGACGAAGAAGAATACTACGAAAGAGTCGATTTCCTTTTCAAGACTTTGGACTCCCAGGGATTCAAGGTTGATTCCAGCAATCGCAACCCGCACATGATGGTCCGCATGCCGGGCGTGCTCCGTGGCGGTAAGCAGCAGTACCTGATTGGTCTTGAACAGGGCGCCAAGAACTTCAAGGAATGGCAGGAATGGGTGGAATATTCCCTGGACGGAAAGCCCCTCATTGAGCTTGCCAGCGATACCGAAGAAGCGCCCAAGAAAGACCAGACCATCGTAGAGAACATGCTCCGTGCCGGTGAATTTTTCTTGTTCACCGCACCTCCGAAAAGCGGCAAATCCCTTGCACTTATGGACTTGGGCCTCTCCATTTGCTACGGAGAAGACTGGTTTGGAAACGCCACCTCTTCAAGCGACGTCCTGTTCATCAACTTCGAACTGACCAAGTCCGTATTCCTGAACCGTCTTTACTTGCTGGGCGGAAAGCGCAACCTGAACGCCAGCACCCCGAAGTTCGGTTTCTTGAACCTGCGCGGAACAGCTCTTTCGCCGATTGAAACGGCGCAGCTGATTGCCAAGCGTATCCAAGGTGCCAAGCGACTGGAAAACCACGATTACCGCGTGGTGGTAATCGACCCCATTTCTGCAGTGTTGCATAACCCGAAGTCCACGCGACTGAATGGCGCGCCCCACCAGATTCTGATGCAGATGGTGGACACCATTATCGCTCTCACGGGCTGCGCCGTGGTATCGTCCTGCAACATCGACGAATACCCCTACCTGGAAGCCCGAGCCGACTCGCTGATTAAGCTTTCACCTGTGGAAGGTAGCCTGAACCTCTACCAGATCAACGGAACCTTCCGCGAATTCCCGAAGATGCTTGCCCGCGAATGCTCCTGGATCTATCCGAGATTCCTGGTGTAGTTGGAAGTAGGAAGTAGACAGTGGTTAGTGATTTAGTATTGAGATTAGTATTGAGTAATGTGTAATGAAACAAGAAAGAATGAAAGACAATTTTAGAAGTACAAACAATCGCGCACGCGGAAATTCCGTACGTCGCGACAAGATTCAAGACAAAGCCCCGAAGGCAGAAAAGCCTGTACGTAAAGCAGCGCTGACTTTTGAAGACATCAAGCAACAACTCGCAGCCTGGGCCCAGAACGAACATATCCCAGGCAAGTTCCAGGCCTGGTACACTGCCGAAGCCGTGCCAGAACATTCCGACTGGCGCATTCTCAAAACTTACCATGGCGAACAAGAAAAGCTTTCCATTGAAGCTCCCGCCCGCGACATGGATACGCCCGAGATCGTAACTAACGTCTTTGAGCAACTCAAAAAAGAACACCTGCATATCTTTAAGAAGGCTCTGCGTCAAATTTGGTTCCGCGCCACTGGTGACGGACGCTATGCCATGTTGGTTCAGGTAAACCTGAAGGGACGTTTTTCAGCTCACGGTTACAAGACCTTCATTGATTTCGTACAAAGAAACTGCCCCGAAGTTATCAGTTGTCACCACATCCAATGCCTGCCGGACATTCTCTTTGATCCTGCGGGAACAACTCCCGTCAAGGTCGAAGCCAAGAGCGCCTTCGGTAGGGACTTTATGCCCATCGGTGACACAGGAATCAGCATGCATGTTTTGGATTGGGCCCCCCGCATTCGCGATCCCTGGATTGGGCTTCCCCTCCGCATCCAGAATGCCATTCACCCCAATGCAGAAGATTCCTTCTTTGAATTCTACTCGGGTTCCTCTTTCGTTTCGGCATCCCTTGCAAACCAATTCAAGCGCGTCGTATCCATGGACTGCCGCGAATACGCCATGATGTCTTCCCGACTGAACGCTCGCAACGCCATGAGCGAAAACATGAAGTTTGTCCGCTCCCATGTGGAACAGGATTTCTTCGGCAAATTCTTCGGGAAAGAAGAAAACGAAGGCCGCTGGACATTCTACTTCAACTTGCCCGGTGATGAGCCGTTGGCCCCGGGCGTCGTGCAGGCAGCAGCCTTCTCCAGACCGGAGCGCATTCTCTTGCAGACCTCGAATCTCGAAATTGCCGCACGTTCAATCAAGCAATTCCGCAACGAAGGGTACATGCTCCGCAAGAACATCCCCCTGTACCTGGAACCGGGTTCCGGAAAGTTCGAACTGCTCTTCTTGTTTGTACCGGATCGCGTCGGGATTTTAGGGCAGAATCCAGCCCAAAAGCAGCGTTCCAGGACCATACAACGCCCACAAGAACGCGTTTTTAGCCAAAAAACGCAAGAAATTCCACGTTTTAGCCAAAAAGCCCCTACCTTTAAGCAAAGAAAAGGTTAAATTATTGGTATAACAGCCTGTAAGGGATTATTATGCGATTTTTGAAATGTGCATCCATCTGTCTGGGACTTTCTGCCTTGTTGGCATCTGCCTACATCGTTAAAGAAGGTGATACCCTTTGGGATTTGAGCGACGAATTCCTCAAAGACCCCTTTGCCTGGCCGGATCTTTGGGAAAATAACCGCCATATCGAGGACCCGCACTGGATTTATCCGGGCGACTCCATTTATCTGGGTGATACCATTCGCGAAGGCAATGTGTTGCAGGTCGAAAACAAGAGCAAGTATCCCTGTAACGCAAGCATTTCGGATTCAGCACTCCCCAAAGGCAAGGGGCTGACGGTCGCTAACGCCGGTTGCGATGATGGCGACGAACGCAACAGCGATTTCGAAGGCATGCTCGGCAACCTGCGCGACAAGGACAAGAAGGGAATCAAGAAGGCCAAGGCCAACGACGAATACTACTACAAGCAGCGTCCGGCTCCCAAGATTTTCAATGGCTACTACCAGATGCACGCCCCCGAAATCTATACGCTTGATTCCTTGAAAAAAGACAAGCGCTTTATCTCGATCAAGTCGGGCGAAAAGAAAGAACCCCTGATTCACATGCCCGAAGCCGAAGTGGTGGTGGGAATCGGTAAAAAGACCAACGCCAACTTGAAGCGTGGCGACCTCGTCGAAATCATCGACGCCAAGGCCATTGACGTTCCGGCTGCCAAGGGAAGCGGTTTCGACCGTTACGCCCTGCTCCGCCTTTCCGGCATTGCCAAGATTACCGCCATTGGCGACACCCTTTCTCGAGCAAAGATTGTCACCACCTTCCGCGAAATCAAGATTAGCCAGTCCAAGGCTCGCATGAAGCAGCCCCTCAAGACTTTGAACGTAGCCGGATACTCCAAGGTTAAGGAAGCCAAGCTTGATTCCCTTGCCATGATCCGTTACTCCATGGACCCCATGCTGATTATTGGAGCATTCTCTTACGTGTTGATCGACAAGGGTATTCAGCAAGGTTACAATACCGGTGACGCCGTTGCCGTGTGGGAAGAAGACAAGACCGACGAATCCCTTCCGCCCCGCCTGATTGGCCGCGGCATTATCGCAAGAGCTGCCGAAAACGAATCCAGCATTCTGATTCGCGAAATTTACTCCAACAGCAGAAGAATCGAAGTTGGACACAGGGTATCGGTGACCCACCGTGCAAAGATTGCCCAATAAGACAACTGCTTTAAGTCCCAAATTTCCGTAAGGACTGGCAATGCAGGTTTCACGTAATAATCTGCTGTTCGTCCTTTTGTTCGCGGGAGGAATTGTCCTCCCGACGGCAATTCTGTCGGTTCTGAGTTTCAGGAATATCCAGAACGAGATATACCTTTCACAGAAAAACTTCGACGAAAACCTGAATGCCTTTCAGAACGAAGTCGAAGACGCCATCGAAAAAGAACAGGCGAAGATTTACCAAGAAACCAAGGCGGCATCCCTATTTTTGTACGAGCAACCCCAGGGTTTGCTGGACTTTGGACATGCCACCGAATTCAAGTCCGTGGAAGGAATCGACGCCATATTCCTGTTCAATAACAGGAACCTGATTTATCCGGACCTGTCGTCGAAGAAATTCTTCAATTCTTCGAACTTTTCAAGCAGCGTCCCCTCGGCTCTGGACAAAAGGCTCTATCAAGAAGAAGTAAAGGGACTGAAGGACAGCATTTCCCAAAAAATCTATTTGGAACAACGAGCCAGAAGCCTTAGACCAGCAAGCTTTTTCTTTGAAACCAAGGACGAACAAGTCCAGAGCATTCTGGGACTTATCCGCTTCTACTTCAAAAGAAAACAATATGACGAAGCGTTGCATCTGCTTGCCATTCTTGAAAACAATCCCCATCAGCAGGGCTATTTGCATGCCGACCTGACATATGCCGTAAACCTGCTCCATTTCGAAATCCTGGTAAACCAGAGAAAGCACCAGGAAGCCCAAGATTACTGTCTGTCGGTGCTAGCCCAATTCCTTGAGAAGCAGAACATCGACGATATTTCTTCGTCCAGGTACTTCTTTGAGTCCACCTTCACCCAAATTCTTTCTTTTGAAAATCTGTCCCAAGAAAAGCGCGAAGCCTTCTGGAACTTGCGGGAGAACTTCAACCGCCAGCTTGGCTACATGGACATATTGTACTACAACCGCGACCTGTTCCAAGAAATACTGGATGACGATGTTTCCTCAAAAGAAGGCATCCTGTACAAGAACACAGACGAAATGACTTTGTTCAAAATGTCCTATCCCTACCTTTCGGGAGACCAGGTGGTGATTGCCGTTATAAACCGGGATTCATACAAGGCAAGACTACAAAACAAGCTGAAACCCGTCATACAGACATTCAAGAACATTCCGTTTTCCATTACCGAAAACAACGAAAAAGTCATTATGGGTGAAATCCCGGAAAGCGCTCCCATCATCACCCAGCATTACATTTCAGAAGCGCTGGAATGGGAATTTACCCTGTACGAAAAAGACATGCAAGATATTCACAAAGAAACCAGACACCGCATGTTCTTGATGTACGGTTTGATGTTGTTCGCCCTCATCACCGTCATTTTCGGATCATTCTTTATGTTCCGATTCATTACCCAAGAGCGAAAGCTTTTGGCCATGAAGGCAAACTTTTTGTCCAGCGTTTCCCACGAACTAAAGACTCCTCTGACCTCTATCAAGATGTTTGCAGAAATGATGGCCCGCGGCCGATTGCAGCGAGCCGAGAAGGTGCAGGAATATTCCACCCTCATTGGCAAAGAAGCTTCTAGACTAGAGAACCTGATCGGGGCCATTCTCAACTACACCCGCATGGAACACGGTACAGGAGCATTCAAGTGGGAACGTCTCGACTTTTCCATTTGCGCCAAGAAGGTCTTTGACGCTGTCGAAGATATCGGCGTAGAAAAGGGCCTTACCTTCTACACTCATTTTGAACCTAATGTATTCGTTATGGGCGACTACACGGCGCTGTACAGTTTGGTACAGAATCTTATTGACAATGCCATTAAGTATACCAACGCCCCCGGAGACATCAAGGTTGAAGTCAAAAGCGACAGCGATTGGGTCATATTCTCGGTGGCAGACACCGGCATCGGCATCGCTGTTTCTGAACAAAAAAATATATTTAATGATTTTTATAGAGTGGGTGACGAAATGACCCGCAGTACCAAGGGCTCCGGACTCGGCCTTGCAACGGTCAAGCGTGTGGCCGAAACTCACAAGGCAACCATTTCGTTGGTCAGCAAGCCCGGTAAGGGTTCCACGTTCATCGTCAAGTTTAAAAAGGCAGAATAACCATGAACTTCAAAATACTCATCGTAGAAGACGAAGAAATTATTCGCTTGGGCCTCCAGGACAATTTTGAAATGGAAGGCTACACCGTAGAAACCGCCTGCGATGGTGAAGAAGCCATTGCAAAAGCGGATTCCTACCAGCCCCACTTGGTGCTTCTGGACTTGATGATTCCCAAGAAAAGCGGTTTTGAAGTCTGCCGTTATATCCGCAACAAGCACCCCGAAACCTACATCATCATGCTGACCGCCAAGACGGAAGAAACCAGCAAGGTGGCAGGCCTCGAAATGGGAGCTGACGACTACGTGACCAAGCCCTTCTCGATTCTTGAATTACTCGCCCGAGTCAAGGCATTCCGCCGCCGTATCGAGCCTCAGGCCAGCAACAACACCATTGCTGTTCCCGACGTTCTCGAATTTGCAAACATCAGCATCAACGTGAAGAAATTTGAAGCGACTAAAGGCGGAGTTCCTCTGGATTTGACCACCCGCGAATACCTGATTATGAAATTCTTCTGGGCGCACCGAGGCGAAGTCATTTTGCGCGAAACCCTGCTTAAGGAAATCTGGGGCTATACAGACGAGAACATGCCCTCGACCCGCACTGTCGACAACCATATCGCCAATCTCCGCCGTAAAATCGAAGACGATTTGGATAACCCCAAATTCATTATTTCGGTGAGAGGAGCCGGATACAAATTTGATGCATAAATGAAACGGATTAGAACAGACATAAAGTGTATGAACATTCGCACGACGCTTGCGCTCGTGTGGTTATGCGGACTTGTTTCTTTCACATTTGCCGAGAAAATGGAAACAAGCATCCAAGAAGCACTTTACCTGTTCGAAATGAAAGGCGAAACCTCCGAAGCGATAAAGATGCTTGAAAATGCCGCCATGAAAGGCGATGAAGACGACAAAGAAAAAGCATATTTTTACCTAGGCAAAATCCAGGAACTTTCGGACAACAAGACTTCCGCAAACTTTTACTACGAGCAAAGCCTCGCCAGGACAAATGAAGTCGCGAAAGCCTATTGGCTTTCGGAACGAGAGAGCGCAACCAGCACCAAGCCCGAAGCCCTGTTGCGCACACCGATTCAATTAAAGAGCCCAATTCAAAAGACCTTCGGAAAAAATCCCACGTTCCTGCTGTTGAACGATGGCTCCATTTGCAAAATCAAGGATGACCGACTCGATATCATCACGACGGCACCCGCCCATCAGCAAATTTTCAACATTGACCGCCAAGGTATTTGGTACCAGCCCGCCGACCAGGACAGCCTTGTATTCAAGGCTTTGTATGCAAACACCCCTAACAAGAGCTACCCCATCACCGGCATCACGCACTTCTGGAGCGAAGGCAACAGGGTACTCGTTCAGACCGAACGTCAACTTTCAATTTTAAACAACAAGCGAATCGTCTCGCAAATCGAAGACAAATATAACGGTTGCGTCCCCGAAGGATTCTTTGCACCGACAAACGAATTTGTTTTAAACTGCACCGACAATGCCCTTCACTTTATTTCGGCCGAAGACGGATCCCCAAGAAAATCCATCGCCCAATTTGACGTCATCAAGAATGTTCTGATAGACAAGAGTTCTCTCTACCTAATATCCGGCAATTACCTTTACGCCTACTATCCCAAGCAAAGGACCTCCCCCTTTTGGAAAATTTCGGCAAGCAACATCGAAAGTCTTTTTTCCTTTGAAAAAGAAATCGTTCTGCTTGAAGCTTCTGGAAGAATCTCGCTTATTGACAAGAGAAGCGGTTTAACCCGCAAAGCCATTCGGAGCGACGCATCCTCCATTTACCCACTTGCCAAAGGAACCCTTGGACTATTTTCTGACGAAGGCGCCATCACTGCTGTAGACACCCTTTTGAATCCGCTATGGCATTTCAACTTTGCCAAGCCCGTTGAACAGGCCCCCATTTACACTAATGGAAGCCTGTACCTATACTTTGGCGACCGCAAGCTCGTTTCTCTTTCGCCCCATTACTACGGCAAAAAGATTCTGCTTTCTGAAATTCTTGCGCGGCAAGCGGCAGATATAGTCGAACACGAAGAATGGGAAGACCTGCCTCCGATTCTTGACTCCTTATTTAAGCTGGAACCCGGCAATGCCGAAGGCTGGTTCTTCAAGGCCCTTTACCTGGAACAGAACAAAGACAACGAACGTGAAAAACAAAAGGCATGGTCTGAAGCCGTACGGCTTTCCGGTAGCAACCCACAAACGACACAACTCATTTTAAGCCGCTACGGGAAAGCAATCGGGGCTAAATTCGTGACGATGCTTCCCATTTCACCGAAAACGCGCTATCCCCAATTCTTTAGCAGCAAGAAATATCTGTACACCATTGACCCCGCAGCAGACAGACTGTTCTGCATCAATGCCGAATCAGGAGAAATCCGCTGGGCCAAATATATCGGAGCCCTGGATAACAGCCCCGTTATCGAAAACGACGAAAACGCATTGGCCATCGCATCAGGCTACAACATTTCCATTTACGATTTAAACAAGGATGTCGCTCCCGTTACATTGCAGCTTCCCGGCAAGGCTTTTAAAATGGACGTAACCGAAAACGCCATTTATATTTCCACATGGAACGGATTCCTGCTCAAAATATTAAGGCCAGAAAACAAACTGGCCTGGTCCAGAAAGGTATTCTCGGTACCCTTCTTGCATTCCAAATCAGACCGGGAGATTTTCATCTGCAACCTGGAAGGTGACCTTGTGGTTCTTGACGACGAAGCCGGCCAAACCCAGGAAAATTCCACACGCAAAATTCCAGGTCAGATTTCTCACCTGCTCAGCACCGATTCCATTACGGCCGCAGCTAGCGGAAACAAGTTATATCTTTTCAACCAGAAAAAGAAAGACCCTCCTCTTCAAATCTTGATGGAAAACGCCATTTCATCGTTGCAAATTATCTCTGATCATGGTGAAAAGAAATTCCTCGTCAGTCTTTCGGATCAGACAATTCTGCTTTACTCCGAAGCGGGCGCCCCTCTGTGGAAATACGCCGGCAAGAACGCCATTTTCCCGAAACCCTTCGTGAAAGACGGTTTTGCATGGATTGACCAAGGAAACGAGGTTGTGGGGATTTCTTTAAAAACCGGTAAAAAAGAACAACGGTTCAGCACTCCGGGCGGTGCAGGAACACCATTTATCCTAAATCACACGTTATTTAGCGCGTCTCCGAAACGTCTTTTGTACGGATTTTCTTTATAACGTAAAAAAACACCCTTGAAACGGGTACTTTTTAACTCTTGTAAATAAATTTTGGTGGTTTTTTTATTAAAAACACACTAAATTTAAGATATGGATTATGGGAATATAAAGAATTCTTTGGGATGCACTGCTAAAGTTCGTGCGAAGCAATTGTTCACCCTGGCAACCGCCCTCGGTACCTTGTTCTTTGCTGGTTGCAAAGAAGAAAACAAGGCTACGCCCGAGACGGTCGAATCAGAGTACAACCGCAGCGAGACTCTGTACATCGGAGGCTTCGACTGGGCACCTCCTTCTACATTCAATCCGTTGGATTATGATCCTAACTTCCCCATTGACGGCAACTGCCGAATCACCTACGAAGCCCTGCTGGCCTACAATCAGCTGAGCGGTGAACTGGAGCCCATGCTTGCCGACAGCTACTCCAGCAGCGAAGACAAGATTACAGTTCACCTGGATCCCAAGGCCAAATGGAGTGACGGCACCCCCGTCACCGTAGACGATGTTCTCTACACATTCAAGATCGATTCCATCTTGCCGACGCCGCGTCACGGCAACTGGAACTTCTTGAGCGAAATTACCAACGACGGCAACAACAATATTTCGTTCCACTTTGGCAAGAACAAGAATCCCTTAATCATCCTGAACGCCATTGCGGAAACATCCATTTTGCCCAAGGCAGTATTTGAACCCCTAGTCCAGGGGGCGAAGTCCGGCAAGAACTACGACATGAGCCGCATTACCGCCTTCAAGAACGACTCCATGCCGGTGGTTTCCGGTCCTTACAACATTAAGACCTACTCCCCCGATCAGATTGTATTGGTCCGTAACGATAACTACTGGGGCAACTACAAGTTTGGCGGTAAAAAGCCCTCTCCCAAGTATATCATTCATTCCCTGTACAATGGCAACAACCACTTTAATAGTGCCATGACCAAGGGCAATTTGGATATTTCGTCGGTGTTCCTTCCCCGTATTTGGGATAAGGCAAAGGACAGTATCCGCGCCTGGAGCAGAAACGAGCCTTATCACCTTCCCGGCTCAATCACCACCCTTCTTATTGCACACCAGAACGCCCCCTTTAATGACGTGGCACTCCGTCGCGCCATGATGCACGCCATCAACTTTGAAAAGATCAAGTCCCGCGCCGTATCCAACTATACTCCCATGATTCAGCCGGGATTCATTCTGCCCTTCGGTACAGAATCCAAATTCTTCAACAAAGACGATGCCGACAAGTACGGCTACAGTTACGATATCGAAAAAGCAAAGGCAATCTTGACCGATGCCGGTTACAGCTGGGACGAAAGCGGAAGACTTCTAGACAAGAAAAAACAGCCCGTCCGCAATTTCACCATTGAATGCCCGCAAGGCTGGACCGACTGGGAAGACGCCATCAAGGTTATCGTAGAATCGCTCCACGAAATCGGGCTCGCCGCCGAAGAAAAATTCGTTGACTACAGCGTATGGGACAAGAACCTGAGACTCGGCACCTTCGACTTGGCCATGAAGACTCAGACGGCAGAACTTTCAGCAGCCTCCCCTTGGAATCGTTTCGACCAGGTGATGGGTTTGGTTTCCTTCAAGGAAATCGGCGAAGAAGCATTCGCTAACCAGGGTCGTTACAAGAACGAAGAAGCCGACAAGCTGATACAGAAGATCCCGGCACTCACCAACGAAAAGGACCTGATTGCGGCCTATCGTGACTTGAACCGCATCTTCATGGAAACTATTCCGGTGATTCCGGTCATGTACCGCCCCACGCAGTACTATCAGTTCTCGACCAAGCATTGGACAAACTTCCCCACCGAAGAAAATCCTTATGCACCGCCCCAGAGCCTTGTAGTAGCCGCAGGCGTAAAGGCTCTCTGGAGCATTAAGCCCGCCAATTAAGGCCCAAATTATTATCTTTGACTCGAACTTCTTATTGGAGGCCCTTATGGGTAAGTCTCGTTTTATTTTGCCGAATGCCTTTACCAGCATGAACTTTCTTCTGGGCGTTTTTGCCATTTGCTGGGTGACCGGCGCATTCAGTTCCTTTACCTCTTCTGACCCTATCCGCACCGGTGCCTATTTCATTATCTTGAGCGTACTCTTGGACAAATTGGACGGATTTGCCGCTCGCCTGGTGAACGCAAGTTCCGAGTTCGGAGCCCAGTTCGACAGCCTTGCCGACCTGATCGCTTTCGGCCTCGCTCCGGCTTTTACCGTTTTCTTCACCTACAAGACCCTGGCCCCGGAATGGTTCCAGGCTAACGGTGCGCTCCTGATCGTTACGTTCTCCATCTACGTGCTTTGCGCAGCCATGCGTCTTGCCAAGTACAATGCCTGCGATAGCGACGTCTACCACCATCACTTCTCTGGCCTTCCGTCTACCTTCGCCGGAGCGATCAACGCAATCCTGATTGTGTACCTGAAGTCCAACGGTCTGTTCGAGAATCCCGAAAATCCCATGATGATTATTCCCGTTTTGGTGATGCTCGTGACTGGTCTCCTGATGGTAAGCCCGCTGTTCTTGCCCAAGCTTCAGCCCCGTAAGAACCAGCTGTTCAATATCGGCCAAGCTATTCTGATAGTCATTACCTATGTCTGCGGATTCCTGTTTATTTCGGAAAAGGTTCCGTTCATTCTGGAATACCTGCTGGTTCTTTGCAGCTCTTACCTGATTATCGGGTTCACAGTCGGCCTCATTCAGCGCAAAAGCATTATCGAAGAAGCCGAAAGAAACAAGGTTGAAGAACGCCGCTAGACGTTCTTAAGCCATTCCGCAAAGGATATGGCATAGCGGTCAAACAAGGCCTCTAAAGACATTCTAGGAAGTTCCAGGGTAATACACTCTGGACTTTTTTGTTGTTTGCACCAGGTTCCAAGACTCCCCGGCGTAGGGTATCCGATATCGGGTTGCCAGGGAACACCGAAAGCCTCACATAAGGTCGCTACCAATGCAGAGCGCACAGGAGCATCGACACAGGCAATAGGAGCATGCATCGAAAGTATTGTTTCGGGGGCTAGCTTTTGAATCAACGAGACGAGGGCGGCCGTTTCTGGTTCACTCCCAGAAGTCGCTCCGGCAGAAAGGGATGTATCCCGCGGAGCCTCTAAAACAGACCGGACTTGGACCGGATTTTCGCTCCAGTTGTCCGTCGGAAAGTTACGGTTCAGGTCTACCCCATTGGCATTACCGCGGGTGCCAAGCGTCATGCCGTCAGGATTTGCACATAAGACAAAGGCGACCGATTCAAAAGGCTTTTCAAACGCCCGCAATACGCGACTCAACAAGAATGTGGTTTCCGGTTCTTCGCCATGAATACCGGCGATTACCAAAAGGCGACACCGTCCCGTACAGGGGATATAGCGAAGCGGCGTACCGAGAACGGATTGGCCATATTCAGTCAAAGTCTGTGAAAGGGTAGAGCGCATCGATTTTACACAAAATAGGGGTAGATGTAATCGTAGGCAAGACTTTCAAGATTGTCCAACAAGGCGGATTTGCAAGCAATATCCGTTTTCTCGTAAAGAGTACGGAGACCCTTGAGCGAAAAGCTTTCCAGATATTTTCGAGATGTGGGCAAGTGCGCTATATGCCACATTTCAGGTTGAATTCGACCTCGGCCAGGCACGAAAACCCGCTGGAAGCCGAAGGACTCCCCCGCCCCCATCAATTCGGTCAATTTCTCATGGAAGGGGCGGAACATGCCGTCACATTCGGCGGGCGTAAGTTCCACCTCGTAACCGGCGGGACAAGCGTTGCCATCCACTACATCCAGGTCGGTTCCCAAATGGTGACGGCTTGCACCAGGGAGCGCCGACCAAGTTAAAATCGCATACATCAATTCTTCTTCATCTGTCGGGCGCTCCATGGGGAGTCCTTCGGCAGAAAGAAGCTTCAGTTCACCGCTGGCCTTGCGATTCCAAATAGAAAGTTGCCTTTCGAAGGGGCGGTATGCCGACTCGATGCGGAGCGCAAAGCCGAATTTCGCCAGCGACTCCTTTAATTTATTGTAATCCTCTAGAATTAATTTATCTACAATGTAGCCGTCTACCTTAACAAAATCGGGACAGTCTACACCACGAAGCCCATAACAATCCATCAAACATGCCCTCCCATCTTTTCAATCAAATCCAGCCATTGCTTGGTTGTGGCCTTCTTTTTACGGACCACTTTCTTTTTGCCTATCGCCTTTGACACGGCCTCGCTTAAAGGAGACGGATTGGCATGGGTCCAGGCAATGGCCAATGCATCCGACGCATCCAGCGGCAAGTCTCCCCCCTGAATTCCGAGACGGGCAAAAATCATATTCGCCACCTGCTCCTTGGACGCGTTACCGTCTCCGGTAACCGCCTGCTTTACCATGCGGGGACTGTATTCAGAATAGGTCATTCCCCGCTTACGGCATGCCACCAAGACAGCTCCGCGAATATGCCCCAACACCAGGGCGCTCTTGGCATTCTTGGCAAAAAAAATCCCTTCCATCCCGAAAGATTCCGGTTTGTACTTGTCCAGCAGCTTTTCCAGTCCCGACACAATATGAAGCAACCGATCTTCAAGGGCATGGGCAGCAGGAGCATGTAAAGTTCCGTATTCCAAAACCGTTGGCTTCGTTAAGCCCACTTCGATAAAAGCGTAACCGGTCGTAATGGACCCAGGATCTATACCAAGGACAATCATACCGTAAAAATAAATTTCTGTACTCCCGCGCAACAGAAATAACTAGATTTTTACTGTATAAAAGAGAGGCTTCCAATGATTATTGATCAAGAACATGCAGGAATTGTCATGCGAGCCAAGACCCATCCGCGACAGCTGGGAATCCCTTTAAGTCGCTGGGGTCGAAACCTGATTGCATGCTGTCCGTTCCATTCTCCCGAAGAAACCTCGCTATTCTTTTACGACGCCTTGGGTTATTGGCGCTACCGCTGCCTACAGTGCGGAAGCGAAGGCGATTTAGTCGAATTTGTAATGCGTAGCCGCTTTAACGGTATGGAAGAACCGGCCGCCAGGGCCGAAGCCGTTAACTTTTTAGGGACCCTTGAACAGGAACACGAACTGCAAGAAGAACACCCGTGGATCAAGGAAATCGGCGGAGAAAAGAATAAGGTCCTGGAAAACTTTGTGCGCTACTGCCACTGGGCCGCTTGCAAGAGCCCTTCTTCGGCAGACTTCTTGGCTGCCCGAGGCTGGAGCATAGGACAGGCCCAGCTTTACGGCATCGGTTATTACAGCGGTGACCCGGAACCCTTTGTCAGCTTCTGCATGATGTCGGGTATCGAACGACACCAGATTAGTTTCTACCTAGACAACCTGGACGCTTACCACGAACCCCGCATCACGATCCCCGCCCGCAATTCCAAGGGATTGATTCATTCCGTTTATGGCCGTCTCATTGACGAATCCGACGGACCGCACACCTACGTTTCTTATGCCTCGGGCCCCAGTGACATTCCGTTCAACATCCAGTCCGACGTAACGAAGCCCATCATTGTAGAAGGGTTCTTTGACGCCCTGACCGCAGACCTTGCCGGCATACCAGGCGTGGTTTCCACCATGTACCAGGAACTCTCACTGAGCCACCTGTACAAGTTAAAGGCATGCGGCGCAGAATCTGTCACGGTCATTCTCAGACGGGAACTGGATCGTCGCGAGCAGGAATTCCGCATTCAAAGATATCTGAAAATGGCGGAACGTCTGAACTTGAAATTCAAGTCCATCGTACTTCCGAAGGAAGAGACCGTAGACCTGGTGGTTCGCAAGAACGGGGCCGACCAGTTAATTTCTTTGGTGCAAAATACCGGCGAAGATACGGTACACACCCACCGTCGTTCCATGCTGTTGCAGGATATCAAGGAAAACTTCGATACGGCCATGGGTTGCCCGCCCGATGTCAGCGTGGGTTACGCCCTGAATACCTTCCCGAAACTGACGCAAGAAATCGACGGCATTCAGTCCGGTTGTTTCTACGTATCTTCCAAGCCCTTCGGCCTGAAGACGACTCTCCTTTCAAGCCTCGCCTTGGACTTGGTCCAGAGCAATCCCAATCTGAAGCTGATTTACATCGCCCTTGAAACGCCACGCCGCCAGATTTTTGACAGGCTCGTGGCCATGCTCATTGGCGAATCGGTACTGACCGTTCGCAAGCAGAGCATTGACGAATCCGTGAACCAGAAAATTCTGGAAGCTACTCGCGACTTGATGGCTTTCGTGCGCAACAATCGCCTAGAAATTTGGGATGACCAAAACAATTTCGACAACATCGTGCTGCTCCAGAACTTGAAAGAAGAAGTGAAGGAACACCGCAACCTTGTCGTTATCATAGACGGTTTAGACCACTTGAAGGTCTCGGACCATGCGGACCTTTCGGATATTCACGAAAGGCGCTCTTCGGTAATTCTTGACTTGTACAAGGCGCTGGACATACCGCTGTTCTTGGGCGGAGAACTCATCGATTCAGAAGAGGGACTTGTGGGACCGAGAGCCTACCTGCGCGATTCCGACGCCATTTACTGGCTGGATTCCAAAGACGGCAACATGTTCCTGACCGTCGATTCAAAGCGTCTCGGCAACAACCAGCTGTACCAGGGCACCCTTTCTATCGACCCGCTTTCGAACCGCATGCAAGAAGAAATCGAGCTCCTTTAATGTTCACGATTGTTGATTTCAATAATTTCTGGAGTCCTTCTGGCGGAGGCGTTCGCAGGTATCATTTGCAGAAGATGGCTTTTTACGAAAACCAGGAAGAAGTCCTGTCCGTCTTTGTAATGCCAGATTCCAAGACATATACCGAGCAAAAAAGCAAGGGGCTCATTATCGAGCACGTGGAAGCGTATCGATTCCCTGGCAAGTGGGAATACCGCTTTATGTGGAGACCATCGCAGATTAGGCCCGTGCTTGAAAAATACAAGCCCCAAGTGATTGAAGTCGGTTCGCCCTATATTTTACCCACTGTGGTGCGCCATGTGGCCAAGAAGGTGGTGCCAGAAGCGATTCTTTTGAGTTTCTGGCATGCGGATTTTCCCATTACCTATGTGCAGCGCCCGGTCACGAACAAGTTTGGTCGCACGCTAGGAATTTTAGCCAAGAAGGTTGCCTTCTGGTACGCCAAGCAAGAATTCAAGCACTTTGACGGCATCCAGGTTTCTTGCAACGAAGTCCTGAAACGGCTCGAAAAGAATCACCTGCCGAAATCTCATTGGATTCCGCTGGGTTGCGACATTCAGATGTTCTCGCCCGAAAAGCGAGATGAAAAGCTGGTTTTGCAACTGAAGGCCGGAAGACCTGAACGACTCACAATCTTTTTCCCCCACCGTTTTTGCGAAGAAAAGGGAATCGAACTTTTGCTGGGAGCCTACCCCCTGATTGCAGAAAAGCTTGGGTGCGAACCGGCCCTTGTCTTTGCAGGTACGGGACCCTACTTACCCCAAGTGGAAGAAGCCGTCCAGAAGCATTCCCACATTCAGTACGCCGGATTCATTTCGTCCATCGATGAAATGGCAAGGCATTACGCCAGCGTAGACATGGGACTCGCCCTTTCGGGCTGGGAAACTTTCGGCCTTTCGATTCTGGAAAGCATGGCCTGCGGGAACGCCCAGATTGGCGCTAGCACTGGTGCTGCCGCCCAGCATGTACAAAACTCTGGTGCAGGCATTGTCTTGAAAAAGCGAACCCCCGAAGCCCTGGCAAACGCCATCGTTGAACTTTACCGTTCGGACTTGAGCCAAAAGAAGGCCAATGCCCGAACCTACGCCGAAAAATTCAGCTGGAACGATTGCTTCAAGAGGCAATTGGACCTTTACAAACAAATTTATAATCAAAAGAGGAAATCATGATCCGTCACATTGTATTTTGGAAATTGAAGAGCGAAGCCGAAGGTGCCACAGCAAAAGAGAACGGCCAGAAAATGGTCGATGCATTCCATGCCTTGGCAGGAAAGATTCCTGGACTCCTGAGCATTGAATCGGGTTTGAACTTCAACAAGGCCGAACTGGGTAACGGAGACGTGGAATACGATGTTGCACTCGACACCACGTTCCACACCAAAGCAGCACTGGATGTTTACCAGAACCATCCGGAACATTTGGCAATTGTATCATTTGTTAAAAAAGTCGTAACAGAACGCCGTGCAGTTGATTTCGAGTTCTAATCGTTGAGCTTTGAAAAAACGCATTTTATTTTGTAAGACTCACGACAAATCACATTTCTTTTTGCTAAATTATTGAATATGGTTCAATACAGTCAAACTTCATGGCAAGAATATACTCTGGCAAATATGCTGGAGACCATGCGCTATGCGCCCATGAACGTGACTATCGGAAAATCCCCTGTTGTACACTATACGCTGCCCAAGGCAATCGAAGCCGGCGAAATCGTGCGCTACACTGTTGTAGTCGGATTCCGCAAGATTTGCTGGACGGGTCGTATCAGTGCTATCAACAAGGGCAAAATCATGGTCCGCCTGGACAAAGGTCCTTTCCGCGGATTCAATGCGAGCCACGAATTTGTAGACGAAGGCAATTTGACTGCCTGCTACGACGATTTTTCGTTCCAGGGTTTCAGTGAATTCCCTGAAGAAGCTTTTGCAAAAGTGATGGACAACGCTTCGGTTGTTTACGCCGTGGCTAGCCGTAAGGACGCCCGCGATACACTCGCTGCCATCGAAAGCAAGAAACAGACCCAAGGGTTCAGCGCCATCGACCAATCCGCTACCGCCGGATAGCAGCGGAGATTTCCATGTACAGAAACCTGGAACAGGCACTGCTAGATCTTGAACGAGCAGGCATGCTCAAGCGCATTCAGCGCGAGGTGGATCCGTACTTGGAAATGGCAGAAATCGCCCGCCAGGCTTTCGAAAACAAGGGCCCCGCCATTCTTTTCGAACATGTGAAAGGGAGCCCGTTCAGGGCTGTTTGCAATATCTTTGGCACGCAGGAACGGCTTGATTTTCTGTTCCGCGATACCCTGAAAGGAACCCAGACTGCGGTCTTGTTCAAGTCAAATCCGGTGGATTTTTTCAAGCACGCCTCCCCCGCCAAGCTTTTGAGGGCCGCCCGCACAGGCCTGCATTCGCTCCCGAAAAAAGGCGGAAGCCTTAAGGATTTTAAGGAATGCAAGCTTACGGACTTGCCGCAGATTGTCTGCTGGCCTAATGACGGAGGCGCCTTCTTGACGCTCCCGCAAGTGGCCACGCGCCCCGCCGAGAACGCCTCGGTCATGACGACAAACGTAGGCATGTATCGAGTACAAATTTCGGGAAACAATTACGCCTGCGACGAATGCGGGCTGCATTACCAGATTAAGCGCGACATTGCCAGACACCACCAGAAGGCCATTGAAGAAGGCCGCCCCCTCAAGGTGAGCATCTTTATCGGAGGCACGCCCGCGCAGACGGTTGCAGCCGTCATGCCCATGCCCGAAAACCTGAGCGAGCTCCTGTTTGCAGGCATGCTCGGCGGCAGGCGATTCCGCTACTTTATTCACGACGGCTACCTGGTTTCGAGCGATGCGGACTTTTGCATTCTGGGCGAACTCCAGCCGGATTTAAAGCCCGAAGGTCCCTTCGGCGATCACATCGGCTACTATTCCGATAAGCATCCGTTCCCATTCTTGAAAATCAAGAAAGTCTTGTGCAAGAAAAACGCCATCTACCCCTTTACCGTCGTAGGGCGCCCGCCGCAAGAAGACACCCTGTTCGGAAGTTTTATTCACCAGGTTACTAGACCCATGGTGCCCGCCTCGATTCCGGGACTTGTGGCACTCCACGCCGTCGATGATGCCGGCGTACACCCGCTTTGCCTGGCTCTTGCCCACGAACGCTTTAGGCCTTACGCCAAGCCCGAAGACCGCGAGCCTCTCGAGCTCTTGAAGACGGCAAACGCCATTCTCGGATTCAATCAGGCAAGCCTGACCAAGTACCTTTTGATTGCCGCCACCGAAGACGAAGAGGCCGGCCATAAAATCGACGTCAACGACGTTGCCGGATTCTTCGGCCATGTGCTGGAACGCATTGACTTTAGCCGCGACTTGCATTTTGAAACAAGCACGAGCATCGATACGCTGGACTACACCGGAAGCAAGCTGAATCACGGCTCCAAGCTGACGCTCGCTGCCGCCGGCTTAAAGAAACGCGAGCTCCGCCGCAATCCCGAAGATTTGCAATCGCTCGAGATTCCGGGAATCACCACGGCCAAGATTCCGATGCCGGGCGTCATCGTTTTACAAGGCCCCACCTTTGATAGCACTGACCGCGAAAACTTCATCGCACAAATCGAAGATGCTCTCGCCCATTGGGAATTCCGCGAGAATTATCCCTGGATTTCGATTGTCGATTCTGAACTCGATTCTTCTCTGGACACTAGCAATCTGCGCGATTTCTTGTGGCTGACCTTTACGCGTTCGGACCCGGCGAAGGATGTTTTCGGCTATCAAGCCCGCATGAGCGAAAAGCATTGGGCATGCGAAGCCCCGCTGATTGTAGACGCCCGCATCAAGCCGCATCATCAGAAAGCGCTTTCCGTGCCCGCAGAAATTCAAGAACGCGCGCGCCAAGTCTTGGCGGAAGAAAAAATTCTTGGGGGGAATCAATGAGGTTCATAACCT
Organism: Fibrobacter sp.; assembly: GCA_017530965.1. Taxonomy (GTDB): domain Bacteria; phylum Fibrobacterota; class Fibrobacteria; order Fibrobacterales; family Fibrobacteraceae; genus Fibrobacter. The sequence goes on along the minus strand of JAFXLS010000152.1, from coordinate 8,422 downwards.
TTTTATCGGCAACACTTTTTTTGAGTCTTGCAACGCAAGCCTTTGCGGAACGCACCTGCGGCACAGCACAGATATTGAATTATCTAAACAGCAACCATAAGACCGTCAAACAGATGCTCGCCTCCACCAAGGCTTACGCACGTACGACAAGTTCCGGCTGCACCGCCAAAGATTATTACGACAGTGTCTATACCCGTACCACAAAACATTTCGAAATATTCTATACCTTAAATGGTCCGCACAAGACTACTGTCGCACACATTGATTCCTTGGAAAAAGCACTTGAATACGCCTGGGACTTCCATGTCAACAAATCAGGGATGCGTCCGCCCAAGGGAACAACCGAAACGCACCATTACGAAAAAAAGGTTCATGACGGACTCTACCCCGTCGAAGTCATTGACATATACCTTCTGCAGAATTACAAGGCCGTAATGGACTCTCAGTGCCGCACATGCTTTGGGCTTACAATCCCCTTCGATAACGAAGAAAGCGAAATGCTGATAGAGAACGATTTCAAGCACGTTCCCGAAGGCACTGCCATTGTTGACACAGTGACTTTCAATGATAAAGTCTGCACATACCCCCGTGCCACAGTGGAACTCACCAACGACACTTACAATTATTCATACGCAAAAAAATTCAACCAGGCTATTCGCGTCACTACGGCTCACGAATTGTACCATGCCGTTCAATTCCGTTATTCCAGCAAGATGCCCCGATACAATTTCTGGTTCGAAGCCTCGGCCTCCGGTGTTGAAGAACTCGCCGTACCCGACGTGGACGACTACTTCACCTATCTCCCTAAAATGTCCCAGAATATGGGTTTTCCATACAAGAATCTGGAACAGCCCTATGGCGCAGGAATATTCTTTTTGTACTTGCACAACCACGTAAGCCACAAAACCAACAGACTTATTTGGGAAAATTTCGCTAAAGAACCGACCAAGACGTACCAATATCAATTGGAGCAAGTAGCCCAAAAACAGGGCCTTTCCGCAGATTCCCTGTTCCACGATTTTGCTATCAGGCTCTCTTTTACAGGTGACAGAAGTTCCCTAGCTGATTCAACCTTCTGGATTACAAGTGATCAACCCCGTTGGCCTGGGTTCCAGACCAAGTCCAAGAAAGAGACTTTTGAACCCACCGCCCTTGATAATACAGCCTATTACTATTATGCAAACGGGATACCCGATATATCCAACTTCGTCGGCAGAGCCACTGCCATAGCAATTAAGCCCAATACTTATTCCATCCGTTTTTTACCATCGTCCAACAGCATCGATTCTGCCCGCACCGAATTCCTTAGGGAATCTAGCGTGGACTCCATCCTTTGGGTTTTCAGCCGCTTTAACGAAGAAGAGATTATCCCCACCTTCTTCAAGGATTCTACACTGCGAGCCTATCCCACTCCCTGGCGAAACGGAGCCCTTTGCTTTACCCCTCTCCCCCGCGACAAAGACTACATTGAAATCAGAAACCGCCGCGGAAACCTGGTCAAGAAAGTCAAATACGAAAACCACACCCTATGTATGGATGAAGCCGAAGTCAAATCACTCATGGTTCCAGGGGTGTATCGCTTTAGAGTCGAAAACAGCGGCAAGCTGAAAGACTTTATTATCGTCTACTAGCGAATTCGCCGCAATTATTGGTTACAACCAACTGAAAATATTATTCTGTTTTTCGATAGCGGGCAATACAGAATTAGCAGTTAATTTATCCGTATTGCGTAATACGGCCTTGCAAGCTTCAGCAAACAACTCGTGGGCATTATTATAATGGTCTTCTAGACGGCGACGGGCATAGCCTTCTGCCGAATGATTGTGAATCATAAAGGCCCAGTCCGAAGACTGGAACAGCATCAATTCCCGTTCCATTTGCTTGATATAGCGGGTCAGCAATTTTCCGCGGGGAGATGTCGCACCCATTTTTTCTCGGATAGACATCAAATGGTCAATCATGGCCCGCATACGGTAAGATTGCGGATAATACTTATCCGTTTCTCCGTTAATCCACACAGACCCGAACCCACCTTCGCCCCAACTTGAAAACGCCGGTTCATGGGCGCTGGGATCTGCAGAATCAGTCATCACCTGATCCGCACCAGCAAATTCAATCACCGACGAAGAAGCGGCACGCATCAGCATTTCTTCAAGGAATATGGGTCCTTCGAACCACCAGTGTCCAAAAAGTTCAGCGTCATAAGGGCAAAGCATGGCCGCCTTGTGACCTTCCATATTCACCAGCAATTCCGAAATGGTGGCTTCGCGGTTCACCACGAAAAGTCGCGCATGGTCTTCGGCAAGTTTCATGGCATTCCACGGGCGGTAAATTTCCTTATGCTCGCCACCCGTAATACGGTTATACTTGAAGCCCGAATCGATGGGAGTATCGCCGGCAAAGAAGTATTCGCCCAAATAATCACGGGGGCGTTCTCTGGCGATGTCCGTAAAGAATTCGCGGTACTCGGGGTGTCCCGGATAACCTGTACGGCGGCTCCATACTTCCATGGAGCTCTTCTGTTCGCGGCCCATGCAGTAAAGCCCCTGCGTGGTACGCAGCGGCGTGAACACGCCGTACTTGGGCGTGGGCGACGCCAGCAACACTCCATGAGTTTCCAAAAAGAAGTAATGCAAGCCAAATTCTGCGAGATATTTGTCGAGCCCCGGAAAATAGCCGCATTCCGGAAGCCACACGCCCATGGGCTTTCTGCCGAAGGCGCGTTCGAATGTACGCACCGTGACATTGAGTTGCATACGAATAGATGCAGGATCGCTCTGGTACGCCGGCAAGAACGGGTGTGTGCCCACGCAAGTGAGCAAGTTCAGCTTTCCGGCTTTTTCAAGTTCTAAAAATTCTGCCAGCAGATTGTGGTGAATACGATTTTCCCACAAGTCGATTAAGGTATGCTGGCGAGAAAGATAAAAACGGGAAAGTTGCTCTAAATCCGTTCCCGCATTGCGGGCCACTTCTTTTTCAATCAGCTCCAGCTGATGTTTCAAATGCAGCGAAAACTTGTCAAGCAGGTTTTCGTCAGAAAGCATTTCGATAAGCGGAGGCGAAACGCTTAAATTGAGCGTCCCGGGAACGCCCTTTTCCAAGAGACGGCGCATCGCCTGTACCAAAGGCAGGTACGTTTCAGCAATAGCTTCAAAAAGCCAGTTCTCTTCGAAAAAGCGTTTATAATCCGGATGCCGCACAAAGGGTAAATGTGCGTGCATCAGGAAAATGATTTTTCCGGGAGCTCCCATTAAAACGGATTACTCCGTGCGCTTTACGACAATAGGAACGATGGTAGTCGGGAAATCGCCATCCTTGTCGGTCGCAAACACCGGAATGATCTTCGTAGAATCCGGCAGGTCTTCTTCAAAGCTGAAGGTGCCATCCGGGTTCAACGGGAACGGTTCGCCACGCACCTGGAGGTGTGCATCCGGACGAGTACCGCCGTAAACGATCAAACGGGTCTTGACCCACAAGAAGAAATCCTTACCGTAGTTCACGGAATCCTTGGAAACTTCAATATTGTTGGACTGCAAGGCTGCGCTGGACAAAGCACCGGAGAACATGGATTCAGAAGAACTGCCAAAGTTTCCGCCCAGGCTATTGAGCCAGGATTCTGCGGTCTGGCTAGAGAATCCGGAACTCATGAAGTTGCCGAGGGTATTGCCACCGAGAGAAGCCTTTGCAAAGGCATCGTCTGCAGCAGGAGCGGCAGCAGACTTGTCAAAAGTCAAGACCGGAGCCGATTCCACGATGGGCTTGAAGTTCTTGCCTGACACGGCACCGAGAACGGCAACGCAGGACTTGCCGGCGGTATTTTCCACATACCAGCTACGGGCATTTGCCGGAACTTCGATATCGCGGAACTTGCGCTTTTTGCTGCGCTGCACCGTAAGGTCGTCAGCAATGTCAAATAGACGAAGAACGATTTTCCCCTTGCCGGTCTTCGCTTCGTTAATTCTATTTTCAGAAACTTCCCAGAAGGCGTGCATCCAGTTCGGATCCTTCTGCATAAGCACCAGGTATTCGGCATCAAAGGACTGGGCCAGCTTGGCCACTTCCTTATCAGAAGCCTTGGCAACCTTTGCGGAAGCCTTTGCTGCGGCCGCCTTGACCGCCGTTTTAGCAGCAGCCTTCGTTGCAACCGTTTTCGTTGCAACAGTCTTTGCTGCCGCAGTCTTAGTTGCGGTCGTCTTGGCGGCAGTAGCCTTAGAAGCAGTCTTCTTGGCAGCAACCTTTTTCACTTCGTCCGTAATCTTGGACACCTTTGTTGCAGCGGCCTTTTTCACTTTTGCAACGGCCTTTACAGCCTTTTCTTCGGCATCTTTCATGGCCTTGAGAGTCGCAGACTTCGTTGCCGTCTTCTTGGTAGCAACCTTAGCCACCTTTTCTGCAGATTCCGTAACGACCTTGGCCTTTACCGTAGACTTAGTCTTGGTTTTTGTTTCAGTTTCTTTTTTTATAGCCATACTAGGCCTCCTTCATTAAAAAACCTATCTGGTTTGTCCCCATGACGCGATACCGGTCAAACCGATTCGCAAACCGATAAACGTTTCTTCCCACTCCGATTTTGTATCGGCAAAGCGCTTGCCACCCTGCAGAGCAATATCGATGGTGGTTCCCTTACGGCCCAGCGGGAAACCTCCGCCAAGAGAGCCGCCGACTTCAAAGACATCTTTGACATACCAGTTTCTGTACCATGCACCTGCACGATAGTTAATGCGGTTCCAGAACGATTCGTAAAACAGGGGACTTCCATCAAACTGGTAGCCAAGAGAAACCATAAAGTCCGTCTGGGTTTCGGTTACTTCTGGCATATTCCAGCTTCCCGCGATATTTTCGATATCCTCGTCCCAAACACGCCAAGTCAAATCCATCATAATGTTATGACGCTTGGCCAAGCGATAATTGATACCGGTCGCAAGCATGGCCGGGACATCGATTTCACGCACCGAGCGAGAAGCTGCCAACGTATCTAGTTCACTAAACCTGAAAGTATATTCCAGCTCGTTTTCCAAGGTATAGCCAGTAGTATACGAGAAGAAATAGGATACCATTTTTCCACGGTATTGAAGGGCTCCCGTATAATATGCAGGATGATCCTTGATTTCCCAGGTTCCGTCCACATAATCAGAAACCAAGTAGTTTCTCGTCGCCCATGTATCTTCTTTAGCAACAGACGATGCATCGGCACCAAGGGTCAGGTTTCGGGACGTATTTCCCATAACGACATGAGCGGAGGCGCCAAGGGAGAACGAACGTAAAAACGGCAAACGAACCGCATAAGCCGGCACTATTTCGTAAACGCTCCCCTGGTATTCCAGTTTTACGTTAGAGCCAATGCTTTTGTTTTCAGACTCCTCGTTAAATGAAGAGGAATAATGTTGCCAAAGCGAAAGACCCATGGCACCGAACAACCCCATCGGGAAGGACAGGTTGAAGGACGGCATCGACAAGTTGGAAACAGAATAATGATGACCATTCTTTCGGGCATCCTCCATCTCCATGGCGAAGTTCAAGTTAAAGACAACCTTCGCATCAAAGGCCAATCGGGCGGGGTTGACGACAGACAAACCTTCAGCATCACCGGTCTTAGCATTACCGGCAAAACCACGAGCGGCAGCAGAGGTGGTTCCCCCCATTACCTGTTCTTCACCAAGGGCATCTATACCGATCATCGAAGAAAAGGCATAGCCAGAAAAAACACTTAACGCAAGCAAAAACTTTTTCATTATTCATCCCCCCGCTTGGAAGCAAGCCAAAGTTTGAGGGTCATAGGATTTTCCACTGTCGTCGAGAAATCGTAGCGGCTATAATCAAAGTAACCAACGTATCTAGACACTGTATCATTCTTGGCAACGTAGAACGGTTCACCATCTGCTGTATAAAGGGTGTCTTCTACAGTTGTCCTGTAATCTCCATTGATTATTTTCTTTTCTTGCATGTACGGCAAACCTAAACACATCGAGAATTTCATGCTGCGGCCATCTTGAGCCCTATTGAGAAAATCACGCAAGCCATAAGTCAACTGCAGCGTCAATGAATCTCCGGCATGGAATACTAGGTTCTGGTGACCAGACTTCTCAACCAAAGAAGTATCAAAAATCGCATACGCTTCCTTTTGACGAAGTCTCGCATCCACAGAATCTTCATAAGTCATTTCTGCACTATCCACATAGGAATTTGCCACCACCTGAATGGGCCAGCCAAGTTCATTTTCACCCCTGGAGTCATCGCGCGCCATGGTCAATTGCGCATGAATCACCATCTGACGAACATCATTTTTTTCTTCGTAAGGAAATTCATCGCCATAGAACTCGGACAAGGCATCAAGGATCGGTTCGGGAGGAATCTCCACCACCAAAGAATCATAGCCACCACCATGCAAAACAAAGCAATCAGAACACTCTTCTTCGCTTTTCACGAGTTTTGCCACACGGAACGGATAGGGCGGGAAATACACCTTAGATTTGACATTAGCATATATGGCCAAATAAGGATGGGAGTCCGTTGCACTTCCCCAAAAACGATACTCACGGGATGCCGTAGGGAAAGAAATACGAAGTTGCAAACGAGCTGCTTTCTTCAGTTTTTTAAGATCATCTATCAATGCAGAAGGCATCGGTATGTGAACGGCTGTATCACCCAGTTTCATCTTCATTTTGAAAACAGTATCTGCAGAGCCAGATGGTTTCCAATTAGCGAGATCTTCATACCAAGCAGAATCAGAAATATCAGCAATGCTATCAATGAACTTGGAACGAGAACTATTATCAAATTTCCAGCTAACGGCAACATCAAGTTCTTCAGAGAACGGTGCTGTTTTCGAAGGAATCCACTTGGACTTATAAAATTCCTGCTGCCAATAAAGAAACAAAAGAGCTGCAGCAGAATCAGAAGCCTTGAATTCATTCATGAAAGAAGTGTCTTCGGGTTCCTCAAAAGCAAAATCCAAAACCAAATCATGCTTCAAATTGGCTCTACGACCAACTATAGCATCAACATTGCCGGATCGCGCCGATGAATCAAAAACCACACGAGCAGACGAGGTTTTGAGATTCTCGATGCTCAGGACCTGCACCGGATAATTGCTGGGCATTCCACGGTCAGAAAGCCAAGTTTCGAGGCCATCGCTATCGGACTCAAAAATGCAAGCAGACAAAAACAGCGTTATTGCCGCAAAAAACGATAAAAGCCAAAAATTTTTCTTTTTCACTCAGAACTCCGAGTTTGTTGTATTCCGGAAGAGAATATAGCAAATTAGATGTAAGAAATTACCGATAACTGGCTATAAGTTTTACTATCTTTACCCTCGTAAAAATCAAGAGGATACTATGTCTCAATTCAACGCGCATTTTAGGAACATCAACGGCGACGACACCTACCCGCTGACCGACGTCATTTACCGCAGCAAGGTGGACGGAAGCCTGCTCGAGGTCGAACACGACCGCGCAGCCCTTGCAAGCAAGAGCCCCGACGAATGGAAAAAGCTCTTCGCCGAACGCCGCATGAGCTTTGAACCGGCCGACATGAGCGGTATCTGGAGCAAGCGCGAAATGGTGCTCCCCGACATGCCGATTGAAGATATCGTTACGATGCGCGAAGGCTGGAGCCCGCTGTTTGACGCGGCTCCGCTCGCCAAGGAAATGGGCATCAAGAGCCTCAAGGTGAAACTTTGCGGCAACTCCCACACGGGTTCTTTCAAGGACCTTGGCATGACGGTTCTCGTAAGCCAGGTGAACCACATTATCAAGAAGAAGATTCACGAAATCGACGCCGTGGCATGCGCCTCTACCGGCGACACCTCCGCAGCTTTGAGCGCCTACTGCGCGAAGGCCGGCATCCCGAGCATCGTATTCCTCCCCGCCGGAAAGACGAGCGTTGCCCAGCTGATCCAGCCGATTAGCAACGGCAGCATCGTGCTCGCCCTCGACACCGACTTTGACGGTTGCATGAAGATTGTCCAGCAGGTCACCGCCGACAACCGCATCTACCTCGCGAACTCCATGAACAGCCTCCGCGTGGAAGGTCAGAAGACGATTTCTCCGGAAATCTGCCAGGAAATGGGCTGGAAGGTGCCCGACACCGTGATTATCCCGGGCGGCAACCTCGGTAACGTCAGTGCTTTGGCCAAGGGTTTCGAAGACTGCAAAGCCATGGGCCTTATCGACCGCATCCCGCGCATCATCGTCGCCCAGGCCGAAAACGCCAACCCGTTCTTCCAGGCTTACGAACGCGGCTTCGACAAGCTCGTTCCCATGCAGGCCAAGAAGACTCTCGCTAGCGCTATCCAGATCGGTAACCCGGTCAGCTATCCGAAGGCCGTGCGCGCCATCCAGAAGACGAACGGCATGGTTGTGAGCGTCACCGAAGAAGAACTCGCGAACGCCGCCCACCGCGGCGACCGCATCGGTCTCTACTG
>JAFXLS010000151.1 GCA_017530965.1 Fibrobacter sp. | reverse complement strand
TTCTACAATGTCATACTTGACGCCCGTCTCTCCGAAGATTTGTTCGAAACTATCGAAAGATCCGCCGTAAGAACGAGCTGTTGCAAGGATTCTGCCTTTGCCTGCTGTGACGTTCAAAAGCGAATACGTAACCGCTGCCATGCCCGAAGAAAGCGTGACAGCTCCGGTTGCTCCCGGGTGGAGTGCCGTAAGGCGCGCGTCAAGTACATCCGTTGTCGGATTAGAAAGTCGTGTATAAAGTGCTTCGGCGCTGTCGAAATAAAACAGATCGTCGCTACGCTTTACGGTGTCGAGCGTAAATGCGGTTGTCTGGTAAATGGGCACCGAAACGGCGTGGTTGTGTTCAGCAGGATTATAGCCTGCGTGCAATTTAAGCGTATCAAAAGAAAATTGATTTGACATTATACTCTCCTTAATTTTTTTGAAAGCAAATATAGATGTGGTTTTTGATAGCGTCCAATACTTAATTCTTATGCTGAATTATTGATTTTTTCTATATGCGCGATGTTGTTGAATTTGTCTGTGTTATAATAAAAATCTATAACAAATCATAGTGATATAGTATTGGACATTTCCGGTATACCTTTTTAATTTATGCATCGAAAATTTTTAAGGAGAGTGCCATGAAACAGTACAAAGTATTTGTTGTTGCTAATCTGATTTTCGGCGTTTTGCTGATTGTGCTTACCAAGTTGATTTTGCCTGTTTGTCATCCGATCGATGGCGGAACCATGAGTTGTGAAATTTCGACGACGGTAGATGCTTTTTTAGGACTTGCTTTGCTTGCAAATGCCGTCGTTGCTGCGGGGCTCCTTAAAAAGAAAGCACATGTCATTCTTTCTGCAGTAACGCTTGTGGTGGGTGTTTTTGTTTCGCTTGTGCCAACGGTAATTGTTGGAACATGCCAACATGCTCAAATGGCGTGCCATGCGGTAACTGCCCCGGTGCTTGCTGTTTTTGGTGTGCTGATTGCGCTTTTTGCGGCGCTGAATTTGATTTACTTGAAACTGAGGAGGCGAAATGAACAAGACTGATTTGAATTTGATTATTGAAAATTACTTGCGAAACCCTTTCCGTAGTTTTGGGCTTTCACTTTTGATTGCTTTGCTCGCCTCGGTGCTTTTGGTGGGCGGGCTTTTGTCGTTTTCGCTTTCAAAGGGCCTGAATCGCCTTTCGTCTCGCTTGGGTGCCGACGTCATCGTGATTCCCCAGGGGAGCGAAATCAACGACCAGACTGTACTTTTGCAGGGCGATTCCAAGTATGCCTATTTGCCGCAGGGCTCGCTGGAATTTATTCGTGGCCTTGACGGCGTAGAAATTGCGACGCCGCAGTATTTTTTGACCACGTTGAGTTCTAGCTGCTGCGATCAGAAGGTCTTGATTATCGGTTTCGAGCCGGCTTCTGATTTTGTGATTCAGCCTTGGATTCACGAGGTCCTTACGGATAAACTTCCTAAGGGTGCGATTGTGGTTGGCAGCGACATTAGCGTGGGCGAGAAAAGGACAGTCAGGTTCTTTGACCATGAATACCCTGTGGCGGCCACCCTTGAACCGGTCGGCAACAAGTTGGACCAGGCCGTTTTTGTAGATGTGGCGACACTTGCCGATATCCGCGAGGCAGCTAAGGCCAAGGGCGTGATTTTCTTGCATCAGGATGTCAAATCCGAAGGCTCGGATTCGCCGATTTACTCCAGCGTTTTAATTAAATTGCGCGCAGGGGCTGATATCGAGCGCCTCTCTCGAGAAATTCATACCCGCTTTGACGGCGTGCAAATTCGCACCCGTAAGGATTTGTTCTCGGGTCTTGAAAAGTCGGCGAACTTCTTGCAGATTGTGGTGTGGTCGATCGTGGCCCTTTTCTTGATGATTGCGGTTGCCGCGATTGTGATTTCGTTTTCACTTTCGACTCGCGAACGCAGGCGTGAATATGCGCTTTTGCGAATTGTGGGCTATGCCCGCAAACGTTTAAGGACTCTTGTGCTGGGCGAATCGCTGCTGGTTTCGGCGGTAGGAACGTACATTGGCTTGCTGCTTTCGAGCGTGGCGTTTTTCACTTTTAAAATTTGGATTGGCGAACATGTGAACGTGCCCTTTATTGTTCCTGGAAATGCCGAAATCGCGGCTGTTTACGCTGTGGTAGTTTTGCTTTTGCATTCGGTGGGGCCGTTGGCTGTTTATGGTGTGGCAAATAAGGTGAGCAAGATTGATGCCTACGCCGCTTTGAGGGAGGTAGAACATTGATTTTAAACGTATCTAATTTATATAAAACCTATATCCGTCGCGGCGAAGAATTTAACGCAGTTGATAATGTTGAATTTTTTGCCTGGTCCGGTGATTTCTCGGTAATCTATGGCGAATCGGGAAGCGGAAAGAGTACGCTTTTATCGCTCCTTTCGGGAATCAATCGCCCTAGCAAGGGTTCCGTGATTTTTAATGGTGCCGATTTTGCGAATCTTTCGGATGACGCAGTCTCAGCCGTTCGAAACGAGAAGATTGGCTACATTCCGCAAGAAGCCGTTTTCTTGCCGCATTTCACGGTGCTGGAGAATATCTTGTTGCCTAAGGCGCTTCGCGATGGCGAGAAGATTGAAGTCCGTTCTATTGCAGATGTAACGGATGTAGATATTGCTTCGGCGTTGGAAACTTTGGGCATTGCCCATTTGGTGCATGAAATGCCTGCGGAACTTTCGGGCGGTGAATTGAAGAGAGCTGCGATCGCGCGTGCCCTGGTGAATAAGCCTGAAGTTGTAATCGCTGACGAGCCTACAAGCAATTTGGACGAGACCAACGCCAAGATTGTCTTTGACCTTTTGGCCGAATTGGCTCATTCAGGGACGTCGGTAATTGTGGCTACCCATGACCCTCGCGGCTTTAGGTATGGCGACCGCATTTACACCATGCACAAGGGGCGTCTGCTGCCTAGTGCGGAATCTGATTTTGGCGGATTGTAGTTATGTTGTTCATGTGATACGTATCATGAAAATGGCGAATTTTGTCGTTTTTGGGGCAGTGTAGGGTTATTGTAAACTTTAGTTAAGAGTAATAGAATGAGGATGTATTAAACCAAATATCGCATTCGTGTTAAAAAAAGTTATCTTATATAGGAGTGTTTATGAATGGGGTTAGGGATGAACCGCCAACAACGTGAAGATCTCCTAGAAAGCATCAATCTCTTGGAAAAGAGCAGAGATGAATATATCCAGACCTATGCTGGCGTGAGTGTCCATGATCGGACCGTCAGATTGGTTCAGTTGCGCAAGGCTCTCGAAAATGTGAAGCGGCCTTATGCACAATTACGCGAAAAAGTGAAAACTGACGATTGGCGTTTTTTGCCATTCGATTTGCCGGAGCCCGCCCGCGTAAGGGATTCGGAACTGACCTATTTTGGCATGCCGCCCAAGACTATTTCTCAGTTGATTGTGCTGATCGCGGCGTCTATCAAAAAACAGAATGTTACGGTTCTCTCTATTTGTACGAGGAATCTCGTTGTATACGAGATGATGCTCGGTTTTTGGAATGTTCCGCAGAGAGATAGCCTGGATGAACGTGTGGCTGCCATTACGGAAGCCGAAGAAAAGACGAGCGAACTGTTCGACAAGGCTTCGGAGGAATTCGAAAGAATCCTGAAGATGACGGATTTGGTGAAGACCCAGATGGTGTCTGTGACGAATGCGGAACAGAATGCGAAAGCCATGTCTGCCGAAGCCTCGGAGAAAGTAGCCGAGATTCAGACGCTGACGGAGCAACTGAATGCCCAGAAGCAGAGCTTGGAAGAACTTCGTGATTCCATGACGCTCAAGGTGAATGACGCCGAGAACAAGGACAAGCAACTGTCCGAGAAGATTGTGTCTGCTCAGGATTTGATTGAGCAGGCTTGTGCGAAGATTTCTGAAATCGATAGCATGACGGAGAATAGCTTGAAGGGCGTTGAAGCCTGCTTGACTGCGTCTAACGAGAAGGTGGAAGAAATCAAGAAGATGACGGACTTTGTGGGCGGCGGCTCTTTGGGCAGCAGCTTTAACAAGAGAAAACGGAGCCTGGGCAGAAAGGCTCGCATTTGGCTTATCCTGAGCTTGGTGCTGTTTGCCGGAGGCTCCTTGTGGATTTATAGCGTGTTTACCCGTTTCGGCGTGCATACAGGTTCTGTATGGGCCGACGTGGTGATGAATCTCGCTATGGCTTCGATGGCGGTGTTTGCATTTATCTATGCTCTGCGGGAGTATGGTAAGGAACGCAAGCTGCAAGAAGAGTATGCCTTTAGGGAAACTATTGTGTTGACCTTGACCGCGTGCCTGGAGCAGCTGGATGCCTGCAACCGTGATGACGTGAAAAAGCTGCTTTCGGATACGGTGGAAAAACTGTATTCGAAATTGCCGGTGTAGTATTTTGAGCCGCTCGAAAACGCAAAGCGGGCCGCCAAGGAATCTGGCAAGCCCGTGCTGATGCCGGAAATCGGCGAAGTCGTGTACTTGGATTAATTTACTTTACTGCCGCAATCAGGCGCACGGAATCGAACGCCTTCAGGTTTCCCATCAGAAAATACCGCTGCTGTAGCGCATTTTCGCCGAGAAATTCGTCGACCTTGAATCCATATCGCTCAAGCACCTCGAAAACTTCGCGGTCCAGGTAGCCTTCGGCCATGGTTTCGCCGCAATCAGCAACGATTTTTCGCAATTCCTGAACCGAATTCGAATACGCATCTTTTTGCAGGTAATCAAATACAATCGAAATGCCGGTTGATGCAATCTCTGAAAACTGCCGCACGGTTTCTGCAAAAACAGGAAGCGGAAGGTAATACGAAACACCCAGAATGCTAATAACTGTCGGCTTTTTGCAGTCAAAGCCATTTGCGACAAGTCTTTCGACAATGCTGTCCTTGCTGAAGTCGATCGCCACAAAATGGACATTCTCCGAAACGCTCCACTTGAGTTCGCGAATGCGATTTTTCTTGTAGCTTTGCGTCGGAAGCAAATCCAATTCAAAAACTTCGACATTCGGGTCTTTGTTGCGGAACGAGAACGTGTCTACGCCCGCACCGCAAATTACATATTGAATCTTTCCCGAACGGGCAAGGAGCTTAACGCGATCTTCGGCGAAGCGGCTCCTCGAAAGTACAATCGGGAGAAAATATTTCCGGTTGAAATATTCGACCGAATTTTCTGATTCCTGCGGAAAACGCTTTAGAATCAAGCGCGAAACATTTTCATACTCCTCGCGGCCCATCAGGTCGAACGCCAAAAAGTCATTGAAAACGGTATGGTCCGATTGTAGAGAATGCCAGGCTCGTGCAAATGCGCATAATTTTGCTGTTAAACTTTCCATTGTATTATCCTTTTAAAATTTTAGTTGAGGGCCTTAGCCCATAAGAAACGCCCGCGTAGGTTAACCTTACACGGGCGACAAAATGAATACCGCAATAAACGCCCGTCAACATCGGCCGTTCTTACAACAAAATCCTACAATCAGAGGCAGCATTTTATTTATCCTGTAATCCCGTGAGTCTCTGGGTACGTTCCGCAATCTTTTTGCGGTATACGTTGATTTTGGCAATCGCTTCGGCGATGGGAAGCGCGATGTCGAAAGCGCGCACATTAAAGCGTGTTAAAGCCTGCACCGCCTGCGGGCCAAGCTGCGAGCAAAGAACGTAATCTAAATCGGCTAGATTTTTCGCGGCCGAGAACATAGATGAACGTTCTACATCTCGCTGACCGCAAGCACCATCGCCGCATGTGCCGTCGCAATGCTCCGGCTTTACGCGGACTTCGATTTTTTCAAATTTTCCGCTTTCTTCATCAACTTCGTAGACATCGAACGCCGCGGCATGTCCAAAGTGAACATTGACATTTTCGCCATCGTTTGTGGCGACTGCAACTCTATATTTAGCCATGAGAGAAAGTCTCCTTTACACGGATACGGTCCATGTAGATTTGCGCACCGACATCGTAAACGCCCGGGACGCCAACGGCGTCGGCACGGCAATGGGCGCAATGCTTGAATACGTTGATGAACACTCCCGCCTGCTCCTGCGCAATCGCAAGAGTCTTTGGAGTCGGAGCAGGAATATCCTTAAAGCCATTTTGCGGAATCAACGGAATGATATTGTACATGATGGCGCCCGCTTCGCGCACGGTGGCCGCCACATCTTCGATGTGCTTGTCGTTAATGCCCGGGCAAAGAACCGTATTCACTTTGATAAGCGTTCCGCTCTTTGCGACTTTGCGAATGCCTTCGAGCTGGTTGTGTATCAGAATTTCTGCGGCTTCTACGCCCGTATAGGTTTTACCGTGGTAGAAAATTCTTGCATTGATCATCGCCTCGATTTCAGGGTCCACGGCATTCACCGTAACCGTGAGCGAATCAATGCCCACATCAATGACTTCGTCTGCCTTGTCATTCAGCAAAAGCCCGTTGGTGCTCATGCAACGAATGAGCTGCGGAAATTCCTTTTTTACCAAGCGGAAAGTGTCTAGCGCAAAAGGAGTTGCCAAGGTGTCGCCAGGGCCAGCGATTCCCACTGTCGTAAGTTCCGGCACAAATTCCAAAGCCTTGCGAATGTACCCGCATGCCTCTTCGGGCTTAATTACCTTACTCGTATTTCCCGGTACCTGAGCATCTTCGTTAATGCGCCTATCACAAAAACGGCACTCGATGTTGCAACCTGGGGCGACTGGCAAATGAATGCGCCCCTTTCGGTTTTTGCAAGCACCAAAACACGGGTGTTCTCTAAAAACTGTTTCTTGACTGGTTGCCATAAAACCTCGCAAGGTATGTAAACCTTGCACAAAAATGATCGGCAAAGAGCCGATTTTGTTTGTATTAAATATGATGAACGTTTTGCCTAGCGTTCTGTAGCGTGATTAATGCTTTAACTTCTTAGCCAAAGAAGTATGGGTGTAAAGTTAAAAATCACAGCAATGGATTTCAATACAAAGGCAAGAGCGAAAATAAAAAAAGTTCATTTTTTTGAGAGAGTAATAGCTTTATGCTAACGCATGTTATAGGCGTTCATTATTGCAAATCGTTTTTTCGTGCATGCGATAGATTCACGCTAATAAGGGCTATAAGCGGAATTTATAACAACTTAAAAAAAGTGATTTTTTTCGACTAAACGGGTTCAAAAAGTATTGGAAAGAGTTGACTTTAATTCTAACTTGCCTTTGCCTAGTATTTTTGTAGGAAAACATCAAGGAGACACGATAACATGTCTAAGAAATTACGTCAAATCGCTATTTACGGAAAGGGTGGCATCGGTAAGTCCACCACGACTCAAAACTTGACCGCAGGCCTTGTAGAACAGGGAAAACACGTTCTTGTGGTCGGTTGCGACCCCAAAGCAGACTCTACCCGCCTTTTGCTCGGCGGCCTTCATCAAAAGACCGTGCTTGACACCATTCGTGACAACAAAACTGAAATTCAACTTTCCGACCTTGAAAAGGTCGGCTTCAAGGGTGTGCGTTGCGTAGAATCCGGTGGCCCGGAACCGGGCGTGGGTTGCGCAGGCCGTGGCATTATTACCTCGATTAGCATGCTCGAACAGCTCGGTGCCTATACCGAAGACCTTGATTACGTTTTCTACGATGTGTTGGGCGACGTGGTGTGCGGCGGTTTCGCCATGCCGATTCGTGAAGGAAAGGCCAAGGAAATATACATTGTGGCCTCCGGCGAAATGATGGCCCTTTATGCGGCAAACAATATTTGTAAGGGTATCGCCAAGTATGCCCAGCACGGCGAAGTGCGCTTGGGCGGTATCATCTGTAATAGCCGTAATGTGGATAACGAACTTGACCTGCTCCGTGCATTCACCAAGGAACTCAACACGCAGCTCATTCAGTTCGTGCCGCGCAACAACATTGTGCAGCAGGCCGAAATCCGCAAGAAGACCGTAATTGAATTCGAACCTAAGTCCAGCCAGGCAAACGTCTATCGTGAACTCGCCAAGAATATCGACGAAAACGAACTCTTTACCATTCCGACCCCGATGACGCAGGACCGTTTGGAACAGATTCTCATCGATTACGGCATGATGGAAAAAGACTACCAGATTTAATGTGAGGGTTCATGGCCAAGACTAATATTAATTTGAACATGACCTCAGTCGAAAACCGCGAATATCGACTGGGTACGATTATCGGCTGGGACGGCAAGGCGAGCGACCTGATCAAGGAATCTGCCTACGACGAACGCAGTGCGAAAAAGCATGGTGGCTGCGCAGGCAAGGGCTCGGGCTGCAAACTTTGCGAATTGAGTTCTCCGCTGAACCAAGAGACCATGTGCTCTAACGCAATTGTGCAGTGCCAGGTGGGTAACCTTACGGACTGCGCCCTGATTGACCATTCTCCTATCGGTTGCAGCGGCGAAAACTCCAAGTTTAACCTCTCGATGCATAACGGCCTTCGTCGTCGTGGAAAGCCCCTGCAGAATACGCTGAACATCAGTACGAACCTGAAAGAAAAGGACATGGTTTTCGGCGCTTCTGAAAAGCTCCGCCAGACTATCCTCGACGCAAAGGAACGCTTTAACCCCAAGGCGATTTTCATCGGTATGGCTTGCGCTACCGCCATCATTGGCGAAGACATCGATTCTATTGCCGAAGAAATGGAACCGGAAGTTGGTGTGCCTATTATTCCGCTGCATTGCGAAGGTTTCCGTTCCAAGCACTGGTCTACGGGTTTTGACGTCGCTTTCCATGGTGTGCTTCGCCAGATTGTGGAACGCCACCCGACCAAGAAACAGAATGACTTGATTAACATCGTTGCCCTCTGGGGTTCGGACTATTTCTCCGAAATGCTTGCTCCGCTCGGATTGCGCGTAAACTACCTTCTGGATACCGCCTCTTTCGAAGAAATTCGCCAGGCCTCCGAAGCAGTCGCTACCGCTACCTTCTGCGATACGTTGGGCGGCTACATGGCGACGGCTCTCGAAGAATCTTTCGGTGTTCCGCAGATTGACGCTCCGCAGCCTTACGGCATCAAGGGTACTGATGCTTGGCTCCGCGCTATCGCAAAGGTGGTCGGCAAAGAAAAAGAAGCCGAAGAATACATCGAAAGCGAGCACAAGCGCATTGCCCCGAAGCTTGCTGAACTCCGCGAATTTTTCAAGGGCAAGAATGGCATCGTGATGACGGGTTCTGCATACGCACATGGCCTCATCAGCGTGCTTTCGGAACTGGGAATCGGCCACGACGCTGCACTCGTGTTCCACCACGACCCCGTTTACGACGGCGGTGGCGAACATCAGGATACCTTGAAGGAACTGGTCGAAACCTACGGCGACATTCCGCACTATACCGTTAGTAAAACCCGCGCCTTCCAGCTTCCGCAGCTTCTGAAGCGCGCCAAGACGGATTTCTTGCTCATTCGCCATCCGGGCCTCGCTTCTGTCGCAGGTCATCTCGGATTCCCGACCCTTACCATGGGCGACGAACATATTCCGGTGGGCTATCAGGGCATTCTCCGTATCGGCGAAATGCTCAAGGGCGTGATTGCACGTACCAAGTTTAACCAAGTGCTCAAACGTAACGTGAAACTTCCGTATTCCGACTGGTGGCTTGCTCAGGATGATCCGTTCTACCTGACGCACCATCCGGAAGCGCTTGAAGATTTGCCGGAACCGAGAAATCTCAAACTGAAAATTGGTACAGAATCCAATTCGACTAGCGCATAACAAGGGGATTTTTAACAATGGCTACAATTCAAAAGAAAAAAAGTAATTCTATTTCGGACCCCCGATACGCTTGCGCAGTTGGTGCATCTCATACTGTTGTCGCTATTAAGGGTGCAGTTCCTATTGCCAACTGCTCTCCGGGTTGCCAGCTTAAGCAAACGGCTTTCCTCACTTTCGAAAATGGCTTCCAGGGTAGCATTTATGCCGGTGCCGGTAACATGCCGAGCGCAAACTCTACCGAAAACGACATCGTTTTTGGCGGCATTAAGACTTTGGATCAGTTGATTAAATCGACGCTCAAGGTGTTCAACGGCGACCTCTACGTTGTGCTTACCGGTTGCGTGGGCGGCCTTATCGGTGATGACGTTTCCACGTTGGTGCGCAATTACCGCGATTTGGGTTACCCGATTGTGTCTGTCGATACCGCCGGTTTCAAGGGCAACAACCTTTTCGGCCACGAAGAAGTCGTGAACGCTATCGTCGACCAATTCGTGGGCGATTATAGTGGCGAACGCAAAAAGGGCCTGGTGAACCTTTGGTTCGAAACGCCCTACTACAACCAGAACTGGCGCGGAGACTATCAGGAAATCGCCCGCATTCTTCGCGGCGCAGGCCTTGAAGTCAATGTGCTGTTCGGACCCGAAAATAACGGTGTTTCGGACTGGTTGCGCATTCCCGAGGCCCAGTTTAACCTGGTCATTTCGCCCTGGGTTGGCGTTCGTAATGCCGAACACCTCAAGGAAAAATACGGCCAGCCGTTCCTGCACATTCCTGAAATTCCTCTCGGTGCCGAAGCGACTAGCGAATTCATCCGTAAAGTTGTCGAATTTGCCGGAATCGACAAGGAGCAGAGCGAAAAGTTCATCAAGGAAGAAAACAGAATTTATTACTACTATCTGGAACACTTCTCCGAATTTTTCGCTGAATACTGGTTCGGTATGCCCAGCGAATTTGCCATTACCGCAGATTCCGCCTACACGCTTGCCTACACCAAGTTCCTCGTGGATCAAATCGGCCTTATTCCGCGCAAGGCAATCATTAGTGACGATCCTCCGCAGAAGTTCCGCGAACAAATCGAAAATGCCTTCCACAACATTAGCGAAGGAGTCGATATCGATGTGGAATTCGAAGAAGATGGCTACCTGATTGAAAAGTCTATTAAGGAAGTGAATTTCTCTTCTGGAAAGCCTTTGATTCTCGCCTCTTCGTGGGAAATCAATATCGCCAACGAAAAGAATGCATTGCTTTTCGAAATTACTCCGCCGTCCAGTGAAACGTTGATTATCAATCGCAGCTTCGTTGGTTACAAGGGTGCGCTTAATTTGCTCGAAAAGATTTATAGCACTTCTGTCGGTGGCAAATAATTTCAAGACAAATTAAACAATTCTTTTTACTCTCCTAACAAATGTCGCTTGATTATTCAGGCGGCATTTTCTTAAAAAGCTTGAAGTCACTTTTTGTCACCGCCTCTGTTCAAGTCTAACCCTATATTAAGCTATAAAGAAAAAGTATTTTACAAGCTCATTTTTATTTCTACTTTTAACGCACAAAATTTCGAGAACGTCATGTTCCGAAGAGCAAACAAATCAAAACGAGGATACCTATATGTGTAGACTTTATAATTTTGCTCAAGGCATTCGCCAGTAAGCACTCAACCCCACCAAACAAAATTTAATCGCATCGTGCAAAAAAGTTTTTTGCATGGTTGCTCAACTCACAAAAATTTTCACTCAGGAGACTTATAAATGAATATCAATTCGAAAAATATTGCTGCCAAGATTATCCTTTTATCTGCAATCACCTCTTTCGCCGCCGAACCGATTTCGGTCACCACAAAAACCGGCGTAACCGCAACACTCTACGGTTTTGCTTCTCTCAACGCCGCCTACGAAGATTCCAAGAGCAATAACGGCAACTTCGCCAACTTTGTTGCCGCTTCTGACCTCACTAACGAAAACGATGGTGGCTGGCACTTGACTCCGAATCTGACTCGAATCGGTTTCAATCTTTCGAGCGGTAGCGACACGACTTATTTCAAGGCCAACGGTAAAGTCGAAGTAGACTTTTACGGTGGTGGCTCAGCCAACAATCCTAACCCGCGTCTCCGCCACGGCTATGGTGAAATTTCTTTCGGCAAGACTGGCTTCTCTATTTTGGGCGGTCAAACTTGGGACGTGATTTCTCCGTTGGTAACCCCGACGCTTAACGCAGGCGTTCTCAATAACTCCGGCGACGCAGGCCTTCGTAGGGCTCAGCTGAGACTCACTGAGAAAATCCCCGTTGGTGAAGGCTCCGTGGATATTGCCGCCGCTGTTGTCCGTACCATTGGCGAAAATCAGCCGTACAATTCCTCTTCTGCCTCTGAAACCGGTACCGACGCCGACATTCCTACCTTCCAGGGGCGCATTGGCATTGCGCTTCCGCTGTGGGTAGATAGCAAAAAGGCTGGTTTAGGCGTTTCGGGCCATTACGGACAAGAAGAAATCGACTTGGACGCAACCGGCAAAACCAAGGATATTCCCACCTGGTCTGCTAACGTCGACTTGACTCTCCCCATCACAGGCGCAATCACCTTCCTTGGCGAAGGATTCGTCGGTGAAAACCTGGATACGTATGCAGCCGGTATCGGTCGTGGATTTGTCGCTAACACCGAAGATCCCGAAAGCGTCAAGAGCATCAAGGCATACGGCGGATGGTTCGCCCTGCAGGCTAAACTGATCCAAAAATTGGCAATTAATGGTGGCGCAGGCATTGACAAACTGGACCGCGATGACATCGAAACCGTGGGTGGCCGCGAACAGAACATTTCCATTTTCGCAAACGCCACCTACAGCCTGACCGATGCATTCTCGCTCGGATTTGAATACTTGCACGTTCAAACCGATTACCTGACCGCCGGCACCGTGAAAGAAGCTGACTTGAACCGCTATCAGCTCTCTGCAACTTATGGCTTCTAATAAAGGAGACTTGAATCATGAATCAGAAACAAATTTTCAATAAAATCCGCAATCGAATTGCTTTCTCAATCCTCTTTAGCCTCGCCTGCGCCACTTCTGCAATCGCCGCAGACAAGATTTCCATCGGTTACCTGTCTTCTACAGGTCAAGGAAAATTCTTTATCGCTAAAGATGCTGGCATTTTCGAAAAAAATGGCCTTGACGTCACTCTGGTAGAATTTTCGAATTCTGGCGACGGCATTGCCGCTGTCCGCGCAGGTAAACTCGATGCAGGTGCATTCGGTTCACTCGCTCCGCTTATTCACATTTCGCAAGGTGCCGACATCCGCGTGATTGGTGGCATCATGGGCGGCGACCAGGCCGTGATTACCCGCAAAGAAAACGCAGCCTCCGTCAAAAAGCTGAGTGACCTCAAGGGCAAGAAAATCGCTACCATTCGCCTGGGTACTGCCGACGCCATCGTTCGCGGCGGCCTCAAGAAAGAAGGCGTCGACTGGCGCAAGGACGTCACCATCGTAGAACTCAAGAATCCGCCTGCAGTGATCGAAGCTGTAAAAAACGGAAGCGTATTTGCAGGCGTTACTTGGGGCCCTCACGACCTCCGCGCCGAGGAAGCAGGCCTTTCTGTGGTGCTCCGCAGTAAGGACATCAACCCTGGCCATATTTGCTGCCGCTTAATTGCCTCGCTCCGCAAGATTGACGGCCGCGAAGATGTCTATAAGCGTTTGGTCAAGTCTCTGCTTGAAGCCGAAGAACTGGTGCAAAATGACCACAAGAAGAGTGTGGAAATTATTGCCAAGTGGATCAAGCTCGATACCGCCCTTGTCAACAAGGCGTTCTACAGCGGGCACGTCACGCAGGATACGGACCCGAACGTGAAGGGTGTCGAATTCTTCTGGGATTTCTTGAAGGATGCCGAATTCATCAAATCTGACAAGAAAGTCTCTGAATACGTACGCACGGATTTCTACAAGGCCGCTCTTGCAGAGCTGCGCAAAGAAAAACCCAAGTCCGAATTTTACGCCAAGGCAGAAAATATTTTCAAATCCAGGAATTAAGGAAAGTATGACGACAAAGCAAAATGGTTTTGAAACAACGAATCTCGGTTTTTCGTACGATGGCAGGGCCATCCTGAAAGACATCAACTTGAAAATCAATCAAGGTGAATTCGTATGCCTGCTGGGCGAAAGCGGTAGTGGCAAGACCACTTTGCTAAACCTTCTCGCCGGGCTGACCAAGCCGAGCGAGGGGCATGTCTACTGGAAAGGAAAAGAAATCGAAAAGCCTTCTGCCGAAAGGAGTGTGGTCTTTCAAGACTACACCCTTTTCCCTTGGCTTACCCTTCTCCAAAATGTAACGCTCGCCATTAAAAAGACAAAAAAGCTGAAGACGAGCTACGCCAAAAATTTAGCAGAAGAATACTTGAACTTAGTAGGACTTTCAGGAAGCCTGCATAAATACCCCTTTGAACTTTCGGGCGGAATGCGCCAGCGCGGAGCCATAGCGCGCGCCTTAAGTGTCAGCGCTGACGCCCTACTTTTAGATGAACCCTTTGGCGCTCTTGATCCGGTAAACAGGGCGAGCTTGCAAGATTTAGTCTTGGAGCTTTGCCGCGGCGTCAAAGACCGCCCGATTACAACATTGTTTGTAACGCACGATATTCGTGAAGCCGTTTATCTCGGAAGCCGCATTATCGTTTTAGGCTCGACCCCGGGGCGTATCATTGCGGACATCCCGCTTGATTTCCCGGTAAAGAAGAATCGTGGCGAATGGTTCCGCAACGAAAAAGTCCAAGAAACCATTGCAACTATTGAAGACGCCTACCACAAGGACATCCTTGAAAAACTAGGCCACATTGTACAAGGAGGTGCCAGTATATGAGAACTTTTACAAAATACTTATCCAAGTTTTCGGGGATCCTTTTTCTTCTCTTCTTATTAGGAATTTGGGTGTTGATCAGCTGCGGCCCGGAATGGGACAGTCAGTATCTATTTCCGTCTCCCAAGGCGATAGTAAAAGCCCTCTTTGATTCACGTGAAGAACTTTTGCGCAGTGCGGGAGCGTCTCTTTTAAAACTTGTGCCCGCCTACTTGGTGGCATCGATTGTCGGAATCTCTATCGGAATCGTTTCTGGTTCCGTTCCATGGGTATCGAACATGCTAAAACCTATTTCCAGGTTTGCGGCCCCCATTCCGCCCAACGTCTACATTCCTTACGCAATCGCGATTCTTCCGACGTTCTACCTGTCTTCGACATTTATCATTTTTATTGCCGCTTTTTGGCCCATCTACTTGAATACGGCTGCCGGTGCCGCCGAAATCCCCGAAAAATACAAGCGTAACGCCGCCATCATCGGAATCGGAAAGTTTGAGTACTTGTGGAGAATCGCCCTTGTAGCAAGCCTGCCATCTATATTTTCAGGGCTTTCTGTAGGCATGGGACTTTCGTTCATCATGCTCACCGTGGCTGAACTTTTCGGCGAAAATACGGGACTTGGTCACTTCGTGCAATTTTACGCGGACTATTCCGATTATCCTAACATGGTTGCCGGAATCCTTTGGACAGGCATTGTGGTGCTTGCGATTATGGAACTGTTTGAACTTGTTAAACGCAAGCTCCTGTTCTGGACAAAAGCGAATTAGTCATGATTAGTAACACTTCAAAAATATTTATATTGGCGGTGAAAATTGGAGATTTAAAATGAGCCTGACCGTCGAACGCGCAAAAGAAATCAGCAAGGGCCACGTGACCGAAGAATCGCTGGTCATTCATTCCCTCAACGTATGCTACGCCATGGGCGCCATGGCCAAACACTTCGGCGAAGACGTTGAACACTGGCAGGCCGTAGGCTACCTGCACGATTACGACTACCAGGAATTCCCCGAAGAACACCTGCAGCATACCGAAAAGGAGCTGCTCGCGCAAGGCGTCTCCGAAGAAGACGTGCGCGCCATTTTGGCACACGGTTTTGAAATTGTGAACCAAGTGGAACCCAAGACCAACATGGAAAAGAGCCTGTTCACCGTCGACGAGCTCACCGGAATCATCCAGGCCTGCGCGAGAATGCGCCCCAACGGAATCCTGGACCTGGAAGTAAAAAGTTTCGTGAAGAAGTTCAAGGACAAGAAATTCGCCGCCAAGTGCAACCGCGACTACATCCTGAAAGGCTGCGCCCTGCTCGGCATGGACGTGAAAGACGTCGCCGCCATCTGCATCGAGGGCATGCGCGAACACGCCGCCGAAATCGGCCTTGCAGGGAACGCCGCATAATTACGGCGCTATCCAAAATCCGTAAAGTTTTCCAAAAACTGTAACGAAAATTGCCAAAGTATCTTGCGAAAGAGCTTTGGCATATTTTTTGCATTCTGTGGGGCGCAGGATTTAATATGATTACGCTGAACGACTATTTATATTCCGGAAACACGGTGCTGAAAATTTTGCACCAGTATTCTAACGACCTCAGGAACGGTGCGAAGGAAACGCGCAACAGCATCGACCTTGCCCATTCGAATTTTCTGATTCAGATCATTGAATTGCTAGAGCACAACGACTTTTTGACTTCGCAGTCTCAGCGGATCAAGGAATTCTACAAGTTCATGACGCGGGAATACCCGTTCTTGGCCTTTACCTTTAAGGGTCGCATCAAGTCGCTGATTCGCGCCGAAGAAAAATTCAACGGTTACATTCTTGAATACATTTACGGCTACTACAAGAAAAACGGGAAGTTCCCGACCGAAGCCGAAATCAAGAGCAAGCTGAACTTTCGCGACTTGATTGCTTACCGCATTGTGATTTCGATGCCGGTTTGCCACATTAAAAAGGGCGAGAACCGCCGCGAAGTAGAAGAAAAGTATCTGTACGAAATCGCGAACGTGCTGCCGGAATTCTTGGAAGAGCGCGGCTTTACGGCAGAAATCACGAAGTACACGGAAGACGGTCATTCGGAATTGCTGCATGAACAGGTGCGGCCGTATTACCATGATTCAGTGGCGTTCCCGAGAAGTTCGGGTTACCAGTCGCTGCATATTATTTTCTACGACAATCTGGCCCGCTGCTTTACCGAGGTGCAGTTGCGCACCAAGGATATGGATGACTTTGCCGAAATCGGCGAGGCAAACCATTTTGGCTACGAGAAAACGCAAGAGGCGCGCCGCAGCAAGCACGACGAGATTCCGAGCGGCGAATGCGTGTATTTTGACGAGGCCTACGAGCGCCTGACAAAATTGCAGGAAATCGAGCTCGCGAATGTGGACGTGAACATGTTCAAGGCAATCAACAACCAGCTAATAAACGACGGTTGCGGCCTTTTCCGCGGTCGTCAAATTTTGCCGTTCGAGCACCTGTCCCGCTTCCAGAACGACTTGATCGACTGATAACAACTTAAAAACCGTTACGGAGCGTCAAAAGGCCACCTTTTAATGCAAATATGATATATATTTGTATTAAAGGTTTTTTATGCCCGAAAACAAGAAAGAACTTTCCGAAGAAGATATCAAGAACCGCTACATAACGCCGGCGTTAAACGCTGTGGGCTGGGCGGCTGAAGATATGCGCATGGAAAAGTATTTCACCGACGGGCGCGTTATTTTTCAGGGCGGCAAGCATGCCCGCAAGCAGGGCAAAAAAGCAGACTATCTGCTTTATTCCGCACCCAATTACCCGATTGCCATTGTGGAAGCCAAGGATAACAACCACCCGATGGGAGGTGGTTTGCAACAGGCGATGGATTACGCCCAAATCCTTGACGTGCCGTTTGCCTACAGCAGCAATGGCGATGGCTTTGTAGAACACGATTTTTTGACAGGAGTCGAAACGGAACTTTCTCTAGAACAGTTTCCCACGAAAGAACAGCTCCTCGCGCGTGTACGGGCGAACAAGAAGTTCACCCCGGAACAAGAAATAGTCATCAACCAACCTTACTACTGGGACGCGGAAACGCATGCTCCCCGTTATTATCAGCGTATTGCAATCAATCGTACGATTGAGGCCGTGGCGAAAGGCCAACAGAGAATATTGCTCGTGATGGCAACGGGTACAGGCAAGACCTATACGGCTTTCCAGATTATCGAACGCCTGCACAGGTCCGGTTGCAAAAAGAAAATCCTGTACCTTGCAGACCGTAATGTTTTAATTGACCAGACCATGGTCCAAGATTTCAAGCCCTTCAAGAAAATCATGACCAAGATAAAGGGTAAAGAACTGGATTCCAGTTTTGAAATCTACATGGCGCTATACCAGCAGCTAGTTTCCTACGACGATGAGATTCCTGATCCGTTTACAGAGTTCAAGCCTGAATTTTTCGACTTGATTCTGGTGGACGAATGCCATCGCGGCTCCGCGAAAGAAGATTCCGAATGGCGAAAGATTTTGGAATACTTCAGCGGCGCAACGCAGATTGGCATGACGGCAACACCCAAGGTCAAGAACGGTGCAAACAACCTGGAATATTTTGGCGAACCGATTTTCACGTACTCGTTGAAGCAAGGTATTGAAGATGGGTTCCTTGCGCCGTATCGCGTGACAAACAGTTTCTTGAATGTAGATTTGAACGGCTGGACGCCCGAAAGCGCACAAGAAATAGACCTCTTTGGGAACGTGATTCCAGAGCAGCTATACCAGCGCCCGGATTTCGGCCGTGAGCTCGTTATCAAGACTCGTCGCGAAGTTGTTGCCAGACGCATTACCCAGATGCTTTACAAGATTGGTCGCATGACCAAGACTATTGTATTCTGCCCCGATGTAGAAGAAGCCGAAGCGATGCGTCAACTGCTTGCGACTTTGAATGCCGACATGATGAAGGAAGACCCGCGCTACGTCATGCGCATTACGGGCGATGATGCTGTCGGCAAAAAACAGCTCGGAAACTTTATTGAACCCGACGAACCCTATCCGGTGGTGGTGACAACATCAGAAATGTTGAGCACTGGTGTAGATTGCAAAACCTGCGGGCTTATCGTCATTGACAAGGAAATCGGCTCGATGACGGAGTTCAAGCAGATTGTAGGCCGCGGCACTCGTCTCAAGACAGACAAGGGCAAATGGCATTTCGAAATCCTTGATTTTCGCAATGCGACAAAACTGTTCAAGGACCCCGAATTCGATGGCGAGCCCGAAATGCCCGAGGAACCTCATGGACATGGCGGAGGATTTCACGAACCGCCTCCGCCTCCATATAACGCTGGCCCCAAGAAATACTACATCAATCACGTGGAAGTGAAGATTGACGCCGAGACGGTTTCGTATCTGGGAGCCGACGGCAAGACACAGGTGGTCGAAAGCTTTACCGACTTTACCCGCAAAAACATCCGCGGCAAGTTCGCAACACTTGATGACTTTATCAAGCGCTGGACAGCCGAAGAACGTAAGGCCGCTGTTGTCGATGAACTCAAAGAATATGACGTTTTGATTGACGCCATCCGCGAGGCGAACCCTGCTCTTGCGAAAGTCGATGTGTTCGATATTATTTGCCACGTGGCGTTCGACCAGAAGCCGCTAACCCGTAGCGAACGCGCAAACAACGTCAAAAAACGCAATTATTTGGCAAAATACGAAGGCAAGGCCCGCGAGGTTTTGGAGGCCCTTCTCGTAAAATATGCCGATGACGGCATTTTGCAGATGGAACAGAACGAAGTCCTGAAACTGGACCCGTTCAGCCATATCGGCACCGTTCCCAAGATTATGAAGCTTTTTGGTGGCCGCGAAGGCTACGAGGCCGCAGTTATAGACCTGAAAAAGCAGCTCTACTTGACCGACGACGTCGCATAATATATATTTAGAATGTCGGTGTAAATGTCGGGGTATTTGTCAGTGTAAATGACTATGTATCTGTCGGGGTATTTGTCATATTATTTGTCGGAGTAAATATGTACGAGCCGCCATACAAACTGAACTCAGAAATTTTGAAAATAGCGACGGAAATATCGTCGCTGGTTGAACGCTTTGTCATCCGTTTGGAACAAGCCGACTCTCTTAAATTGCGCAAGGCGAATAAAATCAAGAGTATTCATAGTTCTCTTGCCATTGAAGGGAATTCTTTGAGCGAAGATGTGGTGAGCGACATTATTAACGGCAAAAGAGTCCTTGCACCTGCGCGAGAAATTCTTGAGGTCAAGAACGCCTTGGCGACATACGAACTGTACCCCAAATTGAACGCATTTTCAGTTAAGGATCTTTTAAAAGCTCATGGCGTAATGATGCAGGGAATCGCCCTAGATGCAGGAAATTTCCGTAACTGCAATGAGGGTGTTTTTAAAGGGAAAAAATGCATTCACTTGGCCCCACCGCCAAATCGAGTTCCGGCGCTCATGGCGGATTTATTTGAATGGCTAAAAAAGAGCAACGAACATTTGTTGATCCGTTCTTGCGTGTTCCATTACGAATTTGAATTTATACACCCGTTTAGTGACGGCAACGGCCGTATGGGCAGGCTTTGGCAATCCCTTATTCTTGGAAAATGGAACCCGGCCTTTGAACATTTGCCGATAGAGAACTTGGTGTATGCGAACCAGCAAAAGTATTATGACGCCATTGCAAAGTCCTCTGCTTCGGGCGAATGCAGCCCATTTATCGTATTCATGCTTCAGAACATTCTTGATTCACTGAAAAAATTTAAGGATGCTCCTATTGAAGGCGACGTTTCAACAGTAATCGAAACGAAGCTTTCAGCACGTCAGCAAAAGATTGTTGATATGATCCGAAAAGACGATATCACGATTGCAAGTGTCGCGAAAAAATTGAAAG
>JAFXLS010000150.1 GCA_017530965.1 Fibrobacter sp. | reverse complement strand
CCTTATCGAACAGTTCGAACCGTACGCTAACGGATGGGAACTGGGTAACGCCTATACCGAACTGAACGACCCCATCCGTCAGCGTGAGCTCCTGGAAGACCAGGTGCGCCGCGGCCGCGGTGGCGAAGGTGAAACCCACCCGATGGACGAAAACTTCATGCACGCCATTGAATCTGGCCTGCCGCCTACCGGTGGCGTGGGCTTCGGCATCGACCGTATGGTTATGCTCCTCACGAACCAGCAGACCATCCGCGACGTGCAGCTCTTCCCGCTGATGAAGCCGGAGACCTAATTATCGATGAATAAACTTGAGTGGCTCATCGCCTGGCGTTACTTGGGGGCTCAACGAAAGAGTCTCTTCGTTTCGCTTATTGGCATTTTCAGTATGCTTGGCGTTTCTATCGGCGTGTTTGCGTTGGTGGTGGCGCTTGCTGCGGTCAACGGCTTCGAAGAAGAAGTCACCGCCCAGATGATCGGTAAAGACGCCCACTTCGAAGTGATGGCTTACAATGGCGAATTTATTGCGCCTTACGACAGCCTCACTAAAGAAGTTCGTGACCGTGATTCCCGTGTGGTAGCCTCGTCCCCCTTTATTATCTACAAGGTGGGGGTGAGTTCCAAGAAGGTGAATGACGGCATTGTCATTTATGGTATCGAAACGGAATCTGCCAAGGGTGTCACCGATATCCACAAGTACATTAAGTGGGGTAATTACTCGGTAGACAGCTTGGAAGATTTGAGCGGAACCCTTCGCCCGGGAATTATTCTCGGTTCAGGCCTTGCCAATAGGCTTCGTGTGGTGGTCGGCGACAAGTTGGTGTTGCAGACTTTCCAGAGCCCCGATGCCATGGTTACAAGCGGTGGCCCGAAAATGATGATGTGCGTTGTAAGTGGCATCTTCGAAACGGGAACCTACGAATACGATGGAAACCTGGCTTACGTGGGTATTCCGGAGTTGCAGAAGTTGCTTGGCCTGGGCGACGTGGTGACGGGAATCCAGTTCCGCTTGAACAATCACTGGCTTGCCGGCGAAGCGGTGGATAGCCTTGCATCTTGGCTCAGTTATCCTTACTACGCCATGGACTGGAAGACGAAAAACATTACGCTCCTCAAGTGGATGAACTACGAAAAGTTCATCGTGGCTGCGGTGATTTGCCTGATCATTTTGGTGGCTGCATTCAACATCATCAGTAGCCTTATCATGGTCGTCATCGACAAGACCAAGGAAATCGGGATCCTCCGCAGCATGGGCTTTAGCAAGGCGGGTATTATGCGCGTCTTTATGCTCATGGGAAGCTTTATCGGCGTGGGCGGTACGATTGTCGGTGGAACCGTCGGCCTGGTGCTTTGCAAGCTGCAAGAGGCTTACCACTTTATCAAGCTCCCAGGCGATGTCTACGTGATTCCGTACTTCCCGATTTCGGTGCACATTGTTGATGTGATTTTGATTTTTGTAATCGGCATTGCTCTTTGCGTGGCTGCGACGTTACTCCCCGCATGGAAGGCTAGCCGCTTGGATCCGGTGGGGGCTATTAGACATGAGTAGTTTGCTTGAAACAGTTGACCTCCGTCGTGAATTTTCCGAGACGGGAGAAAAGCTTGAAATCCTCAAGGGCGTGAATTTCTCCATGGACGAAGGAGAACTTGTGGCGCTCACGGGTTCTTCGGGTTCGGGTAAGTCGACTTTCCTGAATTTGGTGGGAATGCTCGATACGCCGACTTCTGGTGAAATCCTTTTTAAGGGGAAGGCGCTTTCTAAGTTCAATGATGCCGAGCGAGACCGCTACCACCGCGTGCAGGTGGGCTTCGTGTTCCAGTTCCATCATTTGCTCAGCGAATTTACGGCCATTGAAAACGTGTGCGTGCCGGGCCGAGTTCTCGGAACCTCAGAAAAGGAATGTCGCGAACGTGCCGCCATGCTTTTGGAAACGGTGGGCTTGAAGGACCGCTTGAAGCATTTGCCTCGCGAACTCAGCGGTGGTGAACGCCAGCGTGTGGCCATTGCCCGTGCACTGATGAATCATCCGGACTTGGTGCTTGCCGACGAACCTAGCGGTAACTTGGACGAAGCGAATTCCGCAATGCTCAACGAACTGATTGGAGAACTCAACGAAAAGTTCAATCAGGCGTTCTTGATTGTGACCCATGACGAAAAATTGGCTAGTTTTGCAAAACGTCGCGTCGTGATGCACGGCGGCGTCATTCAGTAGCTTAAGGAGAAAATATGTCCGATATCAACGGTATTTTTTCGAAGAAAGCGAAGGCTGTTTTACAGGCGGCACGCATTGCGGCCCGTAACTTGGGCAGTGACAGCGTGACGACCGAACATTTGTTGTTGGGCCTTGTTCGCGAAGATTCCGGCTTTGCCGCCGAAACCCTGCGTGCGCTTAAGATTAATTTGAATGAACTGGGCGAAAACGTTCAGCGTTCCCTTTCGTCTAATGGCGGCATTATGACCGTGGGCGATGCTCACGGTGCGTTGCTTTCTTTTACGACACGTTGTAAGGCAGCCCTTTTTAATGCGGCCAAGATTGCCAAGGAAGAAGGGGACCAGTATATCGGTCCCGAACATTTGATGCTTGCTATTTTGCAGCAGGCAGAATCTCCGGCGGCAGGCACTCTGTCTACCTTCGGTGTGACATACGAAAATTTTGAAAGCACTCTGCAGCAAATCAAGCGCGAGGCCATGAACGGTCAGCCCTCTGGCGAAGAGGGTGAAAATGCCGATGATGACGAACGCTATGTGAACCAGGGCCGTGGTGATACCCGTCAGCAGCTGCGTGCCCAGAGCCGTTCCAAGACGCCGATTCTCGATCATTTCGGTCGTGACTTGACGGCACTTGCCAAGCAGGGAAAGCTGGATCCGATTATCGGTCGTAGCCGTGAAATTGAACGCCTTATCCAGATTCTTTGCCGTCGCAAGAAGAACAACCCTGCCCTTATCGGTGAACCGGGTGTGGGTAAGACAGCCATTATCGAAGGCCTTGCTCAGAAGATTGTCCAGAAGAAGATTCCGGAACTTCTGATGAACAAGCGCGTGGTGACGTTGGATGTGGCCGCCATGGTCGCGGGTACCAAGTATCGCGGACAGTTCGAAGAACGCGTGAAGGGCCTGATTATGGAACTCCAACGCGTGGACAATTCGGTGATTCTCTTTATCGACGAATTGCATACGATCGTGGGCGCGGGCGGTTCCGAAGGAAGCCTCGACGCATCCAACATCTTTAAGCCCGCCCTTGCTCGTGGTGAACTCCAGTGCATTGGCGCTACGACCATCGACGAATACCGCAAGTACATCGAAAAGGACGCCGCGCTCGAACGCCGCTTCCAGACGATTGTGGTGAATCCGCCGAACTCCGAAGATTCTATCCAGATTCTCGAAGGACTGCGCCCGAAGTACGAGCAACACCATAAGGTGCATTACACGCCCGAAGCCATTCGCGCGGCGGTAACTCTTGCTGAACGTTACATTAGTGACCGTTTCTTGCCGGATAAGGCCATCGATGTCCTCGATGAAGCGGGTGCTCGCGTACGCTTGAATTCGATTCGTACGCCGCAAGATCTTAAGGAAATGGAAGACGAACTTGCCGCGACCATGCTTAAGAAGGAAGAGGCCATTGCAGATCAGCAGTACGAAACTGCAGCGACCCTCCGCGACAAGATTGAAGATTTGACCAGCCGCATTGCGGAACGCCGCGAAGCCTTGAACAAGGAAGATTCCGCGGACTTCCCGGTGGTGGATGAAAATGAAATTCGCGATTGCATCAGCAAGATGACGGGCATTCCCGTAAGTCGCCTAGCGGGCGAAGAAACCCAGAAGCTCTTGAAGCTGGGCGACGAAATCAAGGAACGCATCATCGGTCAGGATCAGGCGGTGGATGCCGTCGTTAAAGCGATTCGTCGTACTCGCGCCGGCATTCGCAGTGCTAAGCGCCCCATGGGCAGTTTCTTGTTCCTGGGCCCCACGGGCGTGGGTAAGACGGAACTGGCCAAGGTCCTTTCGCAGACCCTTTTCGGCAGCGAAGAATCCATGATCCGCGTCGACATGAGCGAATACATGGAAAAGCATAGCGTAAGCCGCCTGATTGGTGCGCCTCCGGGATACGTAGGTTTTGAAGATAACGGTGGACAGCTCAGCGAAAAGGTGCGCAAGCGCCCCTACTGTGTGGTTCTTCTCGATGAAATCGAAAAGGCTCACCCGGATATCTACAATTTGCTTTTGCAGATTCTCGATGACGGTATCCTTACGGATAGTTACGGCCGCAAGATCAATTTCAAGAATACCATCATCATCATGACGAGTAATGCGGGTGCCCGCGAAGTGCGCCACAGTTCTGGCATGGGTTTCACCAAGATGGGCGAGACCGACGACTACGAACGTATGGAAACGGCTATCCGCGAAGAAGTCAAGCGCGTGTTCTCTCCGGAGTTCTTGAATCGTGTCGATGAACAGATTGTGTTCCGTCCGCTTACCAAGAAGGAACTGACTTCTGTCGTGGATATCCAGCTGACCTTCTTGCAGAAGAATTTGTCTGAACGCGGTATTCTCTTGGAAGTTTCCGAAGCGGCCAAGGAATTCATCGTGTCCCACAACTACGATTCTGCCCTTGGTGCGCGCCCCATTCGCCGCTCCATTCAGAACCTGGTGGAAGACGAAATCGCCGAAGGCCTGTTGCTTGGAATCTACAAGGACTTCTCGACAATCTCCATTGATGTGGAAAATGGCAAGCTCAAGTTCACATCCGAGGCTCTACCTAGTTAGGAATGTGAAGTGTGTGGTGTGTAATGTGTAATGAATTTAATTTCACATTACACACTGCACATTCCACATTTTTTTATATTTACACGCAAATTTTAAACAACACACAACCCAAGAGGTTATACAATGGCTAAAATTCCTGCAGTCCTTATCTTTGGCGCTCCCGGTTCCGGCAAGGGTACCGTCGGTGCAAAGCTCGCTGCTACCACTTCTCTCAAGCACATTTCTACGGGTGATATCTTCCGTGGTATCGCTCCGTCCAGCGAATCCGGCAAGCTCCTCGCTTCTTATTCCAGCAAGGGCCTCTTGGTTCCGGATGAAGCTACTGTGGAAATCTTCGGCCGTTTCATCGAAGGTCTCGTGAACACCAATAAGGTGAATCCGGACAAGGATACCCTCCTCCTCGACGGTATTCCTCGCACCGTTGCACAGGTCAAGCTCATTGAATCTGTGGTTGACGTGAAGCACATCTTCGTGCTGGACATCAAGGACGAAAAGACCATTGTTGCACGCCTCCTGAACCGCGCCAAGATCGAAGGCCGTAAGGATGACGCTGATGAAGCCGTGATTAAGAACCGTCTCAAGGTTTACAAGGAATCTACCGCCAAGGTGCTCGGCAAGTACAGCAAGTCCATCATCAGCCGCATCAACGGCGACAACACTCCGGACGAAGTGTTCTGCGACACTCTCGCTGCCTACGTGAAGTTCTGCAAGGCTTCTGCAAAGAAGCCCGCTGCTAAGAAGGCTGCAAAGAAAGCTTCCAAAAAGAAGTAGTCTTTGTTAAGCCAAAAAGCTTAAAGAGACCGTGGATAAATCCGCGGTCTTTTTTGGTTTTTCTATTTTTAGCCCATAAAATCTAGAAAGGAAGAAAATGGAACCGAATAACCAGTATAATTCTACAGGAACAAATTCTACATCAAGGGGTAAAGACGACGATGAGATTGATATCCTCGAAGTCTTGAGTTTGTTGCTGAAGCATAAGTTCTTTTTAGCCTGTTGTATCGTCGCCGGCTGTGCGCTGGGTTTTTTGGCGTCTAACTGGATGCGCCCGCAGTATACGAGCGACGCACTTTTGCAGATTGACGTGAAGGGTAACAAGGCCGGTAAAGCCATGGGCGAAATGGGTGCCCTCTTGGATGTGGCTTCTCCTGCCGAAGCTGAAATTGAACTCCTCAAGAGCCGCATGGTGCTGACCTATGTGGTTGAACAGGAACGTCTTTGCTTTAATGCCTATCCGAAGGGAGCCATCGACCGCCTGCTCCATAAGGAAGGCCGCATGGATTTGGAAAACCTATATATTCCTGAAATTGCCCGTATTGAAAAGTGGATGGCCGAGGTTGTGGGCGAAGACGAAATTGCCGTTTACACTCCCGAAGGTGTCAAACTTTTGCAGGGCAAGGTGGGGGAATCGCTCTCTGCTCCGTATGGTGGCGATACTCTCAGAATCCACGTGAAGCACTTGCTCGCAAGGCCTGGGCAGATGTTTGTTCTTGCTCAGTCCGAACCGCTGGATGCGGTCCGAGGCTTGGTCAAACAGCTCGATGTTGCTGAAAAGGGTAAGCAGACGGGTATCATCGGTGTGTCTTACACCAACCGCTATGCAGACAAGGCCGCTTCTGTCTTGAACACCATTGCGAACATCTACTTGCGCCAGAATGTGGAAATGCGCAGCGCCGAAGCTGAAAAGACTTTGGAATTCCTGGAAGAACAGCTCCCGGGAGTCAAGGCGAAGCTGGATTCCGCTGAAAAGAAGTTGGCTGACTATCGTTTGAAAATCGGTTCTGTGGACATGACGGGCGAAACCAAGGTTCACCTGGAAAAGGTCACGGAATTGGAAAAACAGGTTTTGGAATTGGAACAGCAGCGTCAAGAAGCGACCCGCTTGTTCAAGGAAGAACACCCGGCTGTTCAGACGATTATGCAACAGCAGAGCCGTCTGCGTTCGGAACTTTCTCGACTCAAGAAGTCTGCTGAAAACATGCCGCGTACCCAGCAAGACGTGATGAGCTTGCAAGAAGAAGTGACCGTGAACAATGCCCAGTATACGGCAATGCTTAACA
The DNA here is from genome assembly GCA_017530965.1 of Fibrobacter sp. Lineage (GTDB taxonomy): Bacteria > Fibrobacterota > Fibrobacteria > Fibrobacterales > Fibrobacteraceae > Fibrobacter. Next base: position 30,641 of record JAFXLS010000150.1, on the reverse strand, counting down.
ATATCCAGCAGCTCCGTGTGGTGCGTGCCGGTGAAGTGGGTAACGTGCGCATTGTGGACTATGCCCAGATTGAACGCAAGCCCTCTAAGCCCAACAAGAAGGTCGTGTTTGCCGGTTGCGTCGGCGGTGCATTCCTCCTGGGTGCCTTGCTGATTTACCTGTTGCAGATGACCAAGCGCGGTGTTCGTAGCTCCCTTGAAATTGAACGTGAAACGGGCATTAGCGTGTACGCCAAGATTCCGAAGGCCGAAAATGCAATTCTCTTGAAGCGCAACAAGGGCAAGAATACGAAGCCCCTGGTGGAAGACGATCCCGATTCGCCATCCAGCGAAGCGCTCCGTTCCCTCTATACGGCTATTGAATTTGCGACGACCGATCTGCGTGTCATGATGGTGACCGGTATGATCCCGGGCGTGGGTAAGTCCTTTGTTTCCAAGAACGTTTCTGCCCTTTTTGCCGGTTCTGGCAAGAAGACGTTGCTCATCGATGCCGACATGCGCCGCGGCGTGGTGTATAGCCACCGCAAGCAGGGCTTGGGCGATGTGCTGGAAGGCAAATGCTCTTTGGATAGCGCTGTGGCCGATTCCATTACCAAGAACCTTTATGTGCTCGGTGCTGGAAAGACCGATGTTTCGCCCAGTGAACTTCTCCGTGGTGAAACCTTTAAGAAGCTTTTGGAAGAAGCCAAGTCCAAGTTCGATATCGTTATCGTGGACACGCCTCCTCTGGAACTTGTAACCGATTCTGAACTCATTTACCCGATTGTGGACTTTGCTCTGTTTGTTCTCCACTACGGCAAGCATTCTATGGACCAGATCAAGGAATCCATGATGAAGCTTGATCGTTGCTGCGAAGGCAAGCCTCGCGCATTCGTAATGAACCATTGCGAATCCGATGGTCACGGCTACGGTTACGGTAGCTATGGCTATGGCAAGTACAGCTATTACGGTAAAGACAAAAAGAGAAAATAAATAGAACTCATGAAAGTTTTTTTGTACGACACGACTCTCCGCGATGGAAACCAGGACAGAAAGATAAGCCTTTCTCTTGCTGACAAGCTCCAGATTGCGCGCATCCTGGACCATTTCGGCTTTGACTATATCGAAGGCGGCTGGCCGAACCCCAGCAACCCCACTGACGAAGAATTCTTCCAAAAGATTAAGGAAGTCAAGCTGAAACATGCGAAGATTGCGGCCTTCGGTTCTACCCGTCGCCCCAAGGTGCTTCCCGAAAAGGACCCGCTGTTGCAGGCTCTTGTGAAGTCCGGTGCACCGGTCAAGACGATTTTCGGAAAGAGTTGGGACTTGCACGTGACCGACGTTATCCGCACGACCCTCGAAGAAAACCTCGACATGATCGAGTCTTCTGTGGCATACCTCAAGGAACATTCCGAAGAGGTGATTTACGATGCGGAACATTTCTTTGACGGCTACAAGGCAAATCCTCAGTACGCCCTGGAAACCCTGAGGGCAGCGGAACTGGGCCATGCCGACTTTATCGTGCTTTGCGACACCAATGGCGGTACCATGCCTTGGGAACTTGAAGAAATCGTGAAGGACGTGAAGAAGCACGTGTCTACGCCTATCGGTATCCATGTTCATAACGATGCCGGTCTTGGTGTGTGCAACAGCATTTACGCCGTGAAGAGCGGTGCTACCATGGTGCAGGGTGTGGTGAATGGTTATGGTGAACGTTGCGGTAACGCAAATCTCACGACCATCGCCGCCGATCTCCATTTCAAAATGGGTGCCAAGTTCTTTGCCGCTAAAAAGATTGCTCGCCTCCGTCAGTTGAGCAGCAATGTGGACCAGATTGTGAACCTTCCCAGCGATGCCCATGCCCCGTATGTGGGCGATGCGGCTTTTGCCCATAAGGGTGGCGCACACATTGATGGCGTCATGAAGGTGTCTCGCAGTTTTGAACATATCGATCCCCACGCCGTGGGTAACGACCGCGTGTTCGTCACCAGCGACCAGGCCGGCGGCTCTCTCGTTGTCGAAAAACTCAAGGCTATCAAGCCGGGTATCGACAAGAAGGATCCGGTGGTGGCAAGTCTGCTTTCTTTGATCAAGGAACGCGAAAACGCCGGCTGGCATTTCGACAGCGCTGAAGCAAGCTTCAAGATGCTCGTGTACCGTCACTTGGGTATGGTTCAGGAACCGTTCAAGGTGCTGAACTACCGCGTCATCGAAGACAAGACACCGCAGGGTGTTTCCGTTTCCCAGGCTACGGTCAAGCTCCAAATTGGTGACAAGATTAGCCATCAGGTGAGCGAAGGCGACGGCCCGGTGAACGCTTTGGATGCGGCGCTGCGCAAAGCTTTGCTCCCGTTCTTCCCGAACATGGCGAAGGTCAAGCTCGACGACTATAAAGTCCGCGTGCTGGGTTCCAAGGTTGCCTCTGACGCGACGGTTCGCGTGTGGACGACCTTCGGCGACGAAAAGGGCTACTGGAACGTGGTGGGTGTTTCTAGCAACATCATCGAAGCGTCTTGGATGGCGTTTGTTGATGGCCTCACCTACAAGATTCTGGTGGATAACAAGGTTATCGAAGGTGCCTACAAGCATCTGGATGTGAAGCCTGTTGAACCGGCCAAGGCGAAAGAAGATGCCGTGCCTGAGACGGCAAAAAAGTTGACTGCTCGCAAGGTCCGTAACCTCGCCGGGGTTTCAAGGAAAAAGTAAGTTATGCAAATTGTAAAAGTTACTCCGAAATCTGCTGAAATTGAACGCATCTGCGGACGCGAAGTCGCTCCGTCCAGAGAAATCCATGACAAGGTGATGCAGATCCTTGCCGACATCAAGAAGGGCGGTATCGCCAAGGCAACGGAATACGCCCAGAAGTTTGACGGCCTCAAGGGCAAGAACATTCGCGTCCCGGCATCTGCCATCGCGAAGTCTGCCGCCAAGTGCCCCAAGGAACTCCAGAAGGCCTTGAAGCAGGCTATCAAGAATGTTCGCGACTTCCACAAGAACCAGATGGAAGAATCCTGGCTCATGGAAGGGGCCGATGGGGTAGTCCTCGGTCAGCGTATTCGCCCCATGAAGCGCGTGGGTCTTTATGTGCCGGGTGGTGCAGGCATTTACCCGAGTACCGTGATTATGAACGCCGTTCCGGCTCTGGTGGCGGGCGTTCAGGATATCGTGGTTGTGACCCCAATCAAGGGCGAAATCAACCGTGCTGTGGCATTCGTGCTCCAGGAATTGGGCATTGATGAAGTTTACCACATCGGTGGCGCTCAGGCTATCGGCCTGCTTGCTTACGGAGCCAAGGATGCCAAGGGCAAGACCGTCGTGGAACGCGTCGACAAGATTGTGGGCCCGGGTAACGTCTTTGCCGCTATCGCCAAGAAGGAAGTTTTCGGTGTCGTGGATATCGACATGGTGGCTGGTCCCAGCGAAGTGCTGGTGATGGCCGATAACACCTGCGATCCGGACTTTGTCGCTGCAGACCTGCTTTCTCAGGCGGAACACGGTTCCGGCTTTGAAGCAGCTATCTGCATTACCGACAACATGGAAACTGCCCAGATGATTTCCGCTTGCGTCGACGTGCAGGTGGAAAATTCCCCGAAGCGCGATCTCCTCGAAAAGGTGCTTGGCAACTTCGGTCGCATCCTTGTGGTGAAGGACTGGTTCGACGGTGTCGAAATTGCCAACCGCATCGCTCCGGAACATTTGGAAGTGATGACCGCCGAAGCCGAATCGATGGCAGCCCAGATCGAGAACGCGGGTGCTGTGTTTATCGGCCCGTGGTCTAGCGAACCGGTGGGCGACTATTTTGCGGGTCCGAACCATGTGCTACCGACGAACGGTACGGGCCGCTTCTTTAGCCCGCTCGGAGTCTACGACTTCCTCAAGCGTATGAGCATCATCCGCTACAGTGAAAAGGCCATCAAGAAGAATGCGAAGGCTATCGCCGCCGTCGCTACTGAAGAAGGCTTTATTCACCACGCCGCTGCTGTGCTGAAGCGTCTCTAGAAGAAAATAAAAGAACAATGAAAAAAACTCCCCTTTAGGGGAGTTTTTTTAAAACAAAAACATAGAGCCATCGCCGAGGTTCAGACACACTCGGTTTCGGCCTGATTGCTTGGCGTGGTAAAGAGCGTCGTCGGCGCGTTTGATGATTGTCTCGACGGTGTCTTCTTTTTTGCGCTCGGTAAAGCCGACGCTGATGGTTACAGATAGGGTGTCTTTACCCTTGTGAAGCGGAATTTTCATGGCTTCGATAAAAGCACGAAGCCTTTCGCCTACAATCTTTGCGTTTTCTACGTTTGTTCCCGGCAAAAAGATGGTGAATTCTTCGCCACCGTAGCGCACAGGCATGTCGGTCGGCCTTAAGCATTGCAGGATTCCCTTAGCCACTGCAATAAGCACCTGGTCGCCTACGAGGTGACCGTAGTTGTCGTTGATGCTCTTGAAGTGGTCGATATCCACCATGAAGGCTGAAAGGTGCAGGTCTCCTGCATTGCTGCGCTTCAATTCGCGGGTGTACATTTCTTCTAGCCACCGACGGTTATGCAGGCCCGTTAGGGCGTCCACCTTCGCATTTTCTTCGATGCAACGGATATGGTATTCTTCTTCGCAAACAACCCTGTTACTGTTGCGAATGCGGTGACTCATAATTTGCAAGAAGTTCAGGCAGAGGTCATGAGAGGCGTTGAGCATGGCGAGAGCGGTTTCTGCTTCGATAATCAGGACCTTGCAGTTTTCTTTTGCATAAACTTTGGCGCTGGGCTTGAGGTTTTCGAAAATGGACATTTCGCCGGCGCAGTGTCCTGGGTGAATATCGCTCTTGTAGGTGCCACCTTGGGATTCCACCTGAACTTCCATCAGGCCTTCCAAAAGAACATAAAGGCGTCTTTGGGGTTGTGATGGGTCAATAAGCAGAGAGCCCGGTGCCGGGTAAACTGTTTTACAACCCAGCAGGTATCCTGCCAGGCTTTCGAAAGCGACATTCTTGAAAATTTCCTGTCGCTGAAATTCTGCCCTGGATATGGGCAATGTTTCCAGTTCAGTGTTGCTCATACCATAATTATATACAAAAAAAGGTCAAATAGTTTTTTATAAATTATATTTTTGGAAAAAACATGGTAAAAAGTGAGCTTTTATGGCCAAAATGATACTCCAATCTGTACTATTTCAGGGCAAGAAACAAGATATCTTGATATCGGGAAAGAAATTTTCAAAGGTGGGGAGACCATTTACAGAGCGTGACAGGGATAAGGCCGAGGTGATAAATTGCGATGGTCTAGCCATTGTTCCGCCGTTTTATAATGGTCACACTCATGCCGCTATGACCCTTTTGCGTGGTTATGCCGATGACATGCCGCTCCAAAAATGGTTGCAAGAATATATCTGGCCGTTCGAGGCCAAGCTCACCGCCAAGGATATTGAAATCGGAACGCGCCTTGCCGTGCTTGAAATGATCAAGTCGGGGACGGTGTTCTTTTCGGATATGTACTGGCGTCGCGAAGTCACCATGAAGGTGGTCAAGGAAATGGGGATCCGTGCGGCGATTGGCGTGACGATTGCCGAAAACTTGGATACGCCTGAACACATCGAAGAGAATTTCAAGTTCTTGCAGGATCACCGCTTGGAATCGGACCGTGTAAAGCTTGCCGTGATGCCGCACAGCATTTACACTGTCGGTGAAAAAATCTTCAAGCGATGTGCCAAAGTAGCCCGCGACGAAAATTACATCCTGCACACTCATTTGTCTGAAACGCTCAAAGAAGTCAAGGATTGCAAAAAACAGTACGGCTGCACTCCCGTAGAACTCCTCGACAAGTGGGGAATTCTTGGCGGAAATTTTGTGGGAGCGCACTGCGTTCACCTGAACGAATATGAAATGTCGCTGATGGCCGAATCGGAATCGGCGGCGATTTTGAATCCGTGCTCGAACTTGAAGCTCGGTAGCGGCATCCCGAAGGTGAATGCGCTGCTTGATAGCGGCGTGCTTGTGGGGCTTGGTACCGACGGTGCCTCGTCGAACAACAACTTGGACATGCACGAAGAAATGAAGCTGATTTCGCTGATTGCAAAGGTGGAACCGAAGACCGGCAAGGCGGAATCGTTACCGGCGATAGAGGCGCTTGAAATGGCGACTTGGAATACGGCGCTTGCCTATGGAATTCCGGCGGGGCTTATTGCTGATGACTTTTTGGCAGACGCCCTGTTGCTCGACTTGAAGAATGAACGCCTTGCGCCGAACTATAACCTAGTAAGCAACTGGGTGTACGCTGCTGATTCCAGCGCCATTCATTCGGTTATCTGTAACGGTAAATTCGTGATGCGGAATCATCACGTCGATGGCGAAGAAGATATCATTAAAGAAGCGCGTAAGTACGCGACAAAATAAGTCCGCTATTTAGTGGCTTCTTTTGCGACGGCTTTGGCGGAATTCTTGAGTGAGTCCACGGCGTCCTTGGCAGCATCCTTCGCAGCATCAACGGCCTTGTCTGCGGCATCCTTTGCTACTTCAGAGGCTTTTTCTGCAGCTTTGTCCGTTGCATTCTTGACGACTTCGCTGGCCTTCTTTTCGGCAACGTCAAGAATGTCTACGGGTTCCGAAGAATAGCCCATCATTTCGATGGATGCCTTGTAGGCCGAGTAAGCAAAAGCGTTGTCGCGGGTCTCGGGGATGATTCCGCCGAAGGGGAACAGGTGCAGGATTGTCAGCAGCACAAAGCAAATGAGCAAAGCCTTGATAACTCCGAAAATTCCTCCCAATACACGGTCTGCCTTGCCCACGGTGGTGCCTTGGGTGATTCTCTGCAGAAAATGTCCGATAAACAGGAATACCAAAAAGGGAACAAGAAAGCCGATGCACATGCAGACCAGTTTTGTGGAGAATGCGCTGGTTTGCAATAAGCCAGAAATAAAATTCGCCAACAGTCCGCATGCAAAATAGGCACCAGCAATGCCTGCTGCCCAAGCTATCAAGCGGAAGATTCCACGGAAAAAGCCGTGCCACAGTCCGAGCAGCATTAAGAGAAGGATGATAACGAGGCAGACTATATCAATTGCGTTCATAGAATTTGTTTTGAAATGGTTTTAGGTAAATCGTGTAATCAAAAAACAAATTAAAGATCCGGCTAAGGCGCCCATGCAAAATCCCTTGAACAAAAGGAACTTGGTGTGGGTCGGGTAGACCGGGGGGGCAGTATAAAGCGTTTCGTCGATGGATTCTGTCTTTTGCTTGATAGAATCCTTGATGGCAAAAATCCACATGGCCATGTAAGGGACCATATCGCGGGGGTAGTTCCGCATGACCAGCGAAACCTGCTCGGCAGCATCGAACGCGGTGAGGGGGCGCTTGCGGGGATCCTTCTGGAGCAGCTTCTCGATGAGCTTTCTCAAGCGGCGGGGGAGTTCCTTGTCGAATGCCTTCTCCGTGACGCGGAGCTTCTGGATTCTCTGAAGGGTGTCGCTAAAGCTGGTGCCGCGGAAAATGTTTTGCCCCATGAGCATTTCGCTCGCGATAATGCCGATGGCGAACAAGTCCGAAGCGGGGGTCGCCTCTTCGCCAACGGTTTGTTCGGGGCTCATGTAGGTAACGGTTCCGAGAATGGCTCCCGTCTGCGTTAAGCGTTCGGCGTCTTCGCCCTTGTTGAACTTGAGCGGGTTCTCGGTGTGGGCGATGCCAAAGTCCAGCAGGTGAACGCGGCCGTCGTTATCCACCATGATGTTGGCGGGTTTCAGGTCGCGGTGTACGATTCCCTTGCGGTGGGCTTCGCCCAAGGCGCAAAGAATCTCGTGAAGAATGTTCAGAACCACCCAGAGAGGGGGCTGCGGAACCTTGTCAAGAATCTGCCGGAGCGTAAGGCCATGGACGAATTCCATCGACAGCGAAAGCTTGCCGTCTTTTTCTTTCCATAGGGCGTAGGGCTTGGTAATGGCCGGGTGGTTCAGGTGGGCGAGAATATTGCCCTCTTGCATAAAGCGGCGGATATTCGTATCGCTGTCTTCGATGTCCTGCTGCATTTGCTTGACCACCACCATGCGGTCCAGGGATTTGTCGTGACAGAGCCATAACTGACCCATGGCGCCGGAACCCAGTTCCTGCGTCGGCGTGTATCCACCAATCTTTGAGGGCTTTGCGCTTTTTCCTTCCACTTCCAACTTCCTACATTCACCAACCACAATCTACTTATTTTTTGTCTTCCAAGTAAATCGTATGGTGCTTTGTTTTGGGGTCCAGATTCGGGTAGTCCAGAATGTAGTGCAGTCCGCGGGATTCCTTGCGGTGCAGCGCTGCGGTCAGGATCATCTTGGATACCTGAAGGGCATTCAGGAATTCAAGGTAATGCAGATTTTCAGTTTCCTTGTTCTTGATGGCAGCATCGATATCCTTTTCCAGGTCTTCGATGACTTTCAGGCCTTGGTTCAAGCCTGCCACGGTACGTACGATACCGCAGTGAGTCCACATCATGTCTTGCAGAATCTTCTTACGCTTGCGCCAGTAAGCGGCCTTGGCAAAGGAAACCTTTTCGGTCTTGCTGGATTTAGAAACGGTGATCTTTTCCTTGGTCAGTCCGCTTTCGCAGATGTTGTCGACGGCGCGAATGGCATAAACGACGCTTTCCAAGAGGGAGTTCGATGCCAGACGGTTTGCGCCGTGGACGCCCGTCGCGGCGACTTCGCCGCAGGCGTACAGACCCTTGATTTCGGTCCTGGACCAAGTGTCGACCAGTACGCCTCCGCACATGTAATGTGCGGCGGGCACCACCGGAATCCACTGCTTGGTGATATCGATACCGGCTTCAAGGCACTTGGCGTAAATGTTGGGGAAGTGGCTCTTGATGTCTTTCGGCGTGCGGCCCGAGAGATCAATGAACATGTTCGGCTTGCCGAGGCGCTGCATTTCGCTGTGGATGGCACGGGCCACGATATCGCGGGGGGCCAGGGAATGCAGCGGGTGCACCTGGTTCATGAATTCTTCACCCTTGTCGTTTTTCAAGATTCCGCCGAAGCCGCGCACCGCTTCCGAAATTAGGAAGGGCTTCTTGAGGCTAGGGGCGTAAAGGCTTGTGGGGTGGAACTGCATGAATTCAATATCTTGCAGGGCTGCACCTGCACGCGCTGCGATTGCCATGCCGTCGCCACAACTATCGTGGGGGCAAACAGTGTACTGCCAAATACGGCCTGCGCCACCGGTAGAAAGAATAGAGGCCTTTGCGTAAAGGTTCTCTACGATGCCTGTCTTTTGATGGATAATCTTTGCACCGACGCAGCGCTTGCTCTTGCCTTCGCCCTTGCAAATCAAATCCTTGATGTAGCAGTTTTCGATGTAGTGAATGTTCTTGTGCTTGTGCAGTTCACAAAGCAGGGCTCGCATGATTTCTTTACCCGTAAGGTCTGCCGCGTGCAAAATGCGGTGGTGGCTGTGTCCGCCTTCCAGGTGCAAGTCGAATTGGGTCTTGTCGGCGGGCGAGGGGGTAAATTGCACGCCCCATTTAACCAGCTGCTGAATGGTAGCCGGGCCGCTCTTGGTCAAAATGTTCACCGGTTCTTTTTTGCAAAGGCCGGCACCAGCTTCCAGGGTGTCGTCAATATGGAACTTGAACTTGTCCGTCTTTTCGGTAACGGTAGCAATGCCGCCCTGTGCGTAGTTTGATGATCCGTCCGGTTTAGCCCCTTTAGTGAGAATGACAACCGAAAGGCCTTTTTCCGCTGCGTGGATTGCCGCGCTCAAGCCAGAAATGCCTGCACCAAGGACCAAAATATCGTACATGACCGAACTCCGTTGAGTAAACTTTGTCTTTGTGTAGTGTATAGATAGAAAAAAACGGCTATTTCGGCATTATTTGAATGCAAAATAAAAGTAATTGAATTTTTTTGCTACATTTTGCCGGACAAAATTTTAATGGAGTCTTCTCTATGTTAACGTGGATTAATGAAAAAGCCAAGTGGATTATCGTTATCTTTGCCGCGGGTATCGTGGTGGGCCTTTTGGCCATGGATCGTGTGCCGAATCAGGGACACAGCTATCCGGTAGGCGTGGTAAATGACAAGAAGATCACTTACGCCGAATTTGATTCCCGCATCAAGAATATTGTGCAGAACCAGTACCAGGGTCAGCACCTCGAAGACGAACAGTACAACCAGTTGCGCAGCGAAGTGTTCCGCAGCTTTGTTCGCCAGATTCTCTTGAACGAACAGTTTGAAAATGCCGAACTGAGCGCCTCGGTCGCAGAACTGGAATCTGAATTCAGCCGCAATCCGGATGCAGTCCGTGCCCGCTTGGTGCAGGAAGCCCAGCGTCGCCTGTACATGATTCAGCAGCAGGCTACCAGCCAGGAAGACCTGATGCAGCGCACTCAGGCCTACATCGCCGGTCTCCCGAAGTTCCTCACTGATTCGACCTTCAACAAGGACGAATACGACGCTTGGCTCAAGACTCCCGAAGCTTTCCGCTGGGGCGTGATGCTTCAGTTCGAAGAAGACCTGAAGACCAACACCATTCCCGTGCGTCAACTGCAGGCGCTGGTCGGCGCTTCTGTGCACCCGACTTCTCTCGAAGCAAACTGGAGTGTCAATCGTCGCCTTACGGATTACGAACTGCAGGTGGCAGTTGCCTCTAATGCAGACTTCAAGATTGAAGACAGCGCCGTTGACAGCGTGATGGTGGCCGGCTACTTCAATGCCCACCGCGACAGCTTCTTCGTCAAGAAGGACATGGCTCAGTTTGAATTTGCTTATCTCCCGGTTGAAGCTACTGCCGGTGACGATGCCCGCATTCGCGAATACGCCATGACCCTTTACTACCAGCTGACCGACTCCTCTTCGACCACCACGTTCGAAGACATGGCTCGTATTTCTTCTGAAGACCAGTCCACTGCTGAAAAGGGTGGCGTCTTGAGCGACGACTATGTGGGTCGCGGCGTGTATGTGAAGGAATTTGAAGACGTGGCCTTCGGCCTCGATTCCGGTGCTGTTTCTGAACCGGTTCGTACCCGCTTCGGCTATCATATCATCAAGAGCTACGGCAAGTCCAAGGATTCTACCGGTGCTGACCTTGTTAAGGTTGGTCATATCCTCTTGATCGTGAACGCTTCTTCTGAAACCATCGATAGCCTCGAAGGTATCCTCAACAAGATCAAGGTTGCTGTGGATGCTGGCAAGAGCTTTGCCGAAGCTGCCAAGGAACAGAACCTGGATACCCATACTTCTAACTGGATTTCCCGTGGCGAAAATATCGAAGGTGTCGGCTACCTCAAGGGTCTTGCCGCTTACGCCTGGCCTAACGAAAATCTGCCGGATGAAACCAGCAAGGTTTCTCCCATCATGAAGAACAACAAGTGGGTCGTGGTTGCCGAAAAGGTGAAGGACCTCAAGGCTGGCGAACGTAGCTTGGATCTTTACTTCAACAGCATCAAGAGCTCTCTGCTCCGTAGCAAGGCTGCCGCTGCTGCCGAAATTTACCTGAATTCCGTTGCCGAAAAGGTGAAGGCTTGGGCTCCGGCTGACAGCACCGCTGATTCTGCCGCTGTTGCAGCCAACAAAATTGAAAAGGTGAATATCGAAAAAGTTACGGCCTCGGTAGATGGCTATGTGCCGGGCTTCGGCTACGGAAGTTCTCACCTCGCCAAGACTCTCGAAGGCGCTAAGGTGGGTGAATGGACCTCTGCTGTTGCAACCGATAATGGTGCCGTGATGGTTAAAGTTGTTTCCAAGAAGGCTCCGGAAGAAGAAGCTGTGAATGCAGCGGTTAAGACTGAAGTTGCCAATGCTTCGAGCTACGTTGCCATGAGTGTGTTCAACGATTTCGTGAACAACCTCGAAAATTCCACAGCAGTAGAAAGCAATCTCGACCTCTACTACAGAGACTAGACAGAAACTTAACGTTTTGCTATATTTGGCGTCGCTTTAAAAGTTCGCTGAATATGGCGAAATTTGGTGCCATCGTCTAGTGGTCCAGGACACTGGCCTCTCACGCCGGTAACAAGGGTTCGAGTCCCTTTGGCACTATAAAAACAAAACGGATCCAATGGACCCGTTTTTTTATTGTGTTGTAGTCATCACCTATCAAAAAAAACATAAAAATTTTAGTTACAGTGTTAAAATTTATTTATATATTATGGCACATACGGGTGGGTAAATGAGATTATTTGACGAGAAAGTATTTTTAAGACTCTTGCTAGTGTTGGCAAGCGTCTTTTTTGCTGCCTTTATTCCTGAAATTCTATCGACAAGGGAACATTTGATCTGGGCAGTTCCATATATCCTCGCGGATTTCTTCTTGGTGACTGTTGCGGTGCTGTACCGCTTCCCGGTTATCGGAAACCGCAAGCGCATGCGTGATGATGTAGAAATTACGTCGCCGACTCCAGCTCCTACCCCTATTCGTGATTTCAAGAAAGACCTGATGGAGCGCGATGAACTCTTTCAGATGATGGTGGACGTCTCTTCCAACGGATTCTGGACTTTCGATGTCATTACGGGCAAGGTTTACTGGTCAAAACGCGCCATTAAGCTCTTGCAGGCCCAGGCCAGCACCATCCAGGACTCTTTCGACCTGCTCAAGGACAGGATTGTAGAAAGCGACTGGCTCCGCTTTAAGGATGAACTGAAGCTAGCGCTGGAAACCGGTGAAAAATTCAACTTGACTGTATCCTTGTTGGACGGCGCTGTAGATTCCAAGCTCTTGATTTCGGGTCATGTGCAGCTGAACGAGGATGGTCACCCGATCCGCATAGTGGGTGCTTTGGACGAAAATTCCGATAAGCAGGCCCAGGAAAAGCAGAATTATTATTACGTGTACCAAGATGCCCTTACCGGTGTATATAACCGCAAGTTCTTCTTGGAAAAGCTCAAAGTTGATGTGGACATGGCGCTTCAGCGACCGGATTACCTGTTCGCTGTGGCGCTTTTGGATATTGACCGCTTCGGGGCGATTAATACCTCTTATTCCATCAATGTGGGCGACAACGTTTTGCGCGTGGTGGCTGACCGCATCAAGACTCAGTGTCGCGTAGGCGATACCATTGCACGTATTGGCCCTGACGTGTTTGCCATTGTTCTCCACGATATCCAGAAGAATGACGATAGCGATGTGAAGTCCATTGTACGCCGTATTCACAGTGCCGTGAAGCAGCCCATTCAGCTGGAAGGCCGTGAACTTTATATTGGCGTGTCCATGGCGGTGGCCCTGAACCGTGAAGTGGACTGTGTGGAAGACATTATGGCCAACGTGACTTCCAGCCTTCGCGAAATGAAGAAGAGCGTGAACCACGGTGGAATTCAGTTCTTTAGCGGCGGTATCCGTGAAAAGGCCATGAGGCTCTATAAGTTGGAATTTGATATCCGCAAGGCCATTCAGGCCCAGGAATTCGTGCTGTTCTACCAGCCGATTGTGGATATTACCAACGGTAACCGCATTGTGGCTTTCGAGGCCCTTGTACGCTGGAACCAGTCCAAGAGCAAGTTTATTTCGCCGGCGGAATTTATCCCCATTGCCGAAGAAACAGGACTTATTATCCCGCTGGGTGCCCAAATCTTGAAGATGGCCTGCATGCAGGCGAAATCTTGGGTTGATCAGGGATTTACCGATATTCAGGTGGCGGTAAACTTCTCGGCAAAGCAGTTCGCCCTGGACAACATGATCGACGATATCAAGCAGGTGCTGCTTGAAACGCATTTGAACCCGAAGAACCTGAAACTCGAAATCACCGAATACACGGCGGTTTGCGAAGCCGAAAAGACGGTAAAGCTTATGAACGCCCTTTCGAGTATGGGTATCCAGATTTCTATTGATGACTTCGGTACCGGTTATAGCAGCCTTTCTTACCTGAAGCGTTTCCCCATTCATACGCTCAAGATGGACAAGTCCTTTATTGACCATGTGACAGATGATGAAGAAGATGCTTCCTTTGCACGTATGGTGATTGGCATTGCAAAATCCATGAATCTGGATTTGATTGCAGAAGGCGTTGAAACGGAAAGCCAGCTTGAGTTCTTGAAGGCCGAAGGCTGTAAGCTCATTCAGGGATTCTATTTCAGCAAGCCTCTTTCGGCAGAAAATGCTCGGGAATACCTGCAACAGCACTATATTGCTACGAAGGATCTTCCCGTTGCGGATTCATCGGTGAATGATATCCCCGTGATTGAAAGAAGCACGGTGGGAACGAACAATTATATCATGTAACAGCGGCGAGTATTTTCTCGACAGGCCCTGTAGAGTTCCTCTACGGGGCATTGCTTTACTTGGGCGAGAGCCTGCGCAATGTAGGGAATATAGCCCGAATGGCAGGGTTTTCCGCGGTAGGGGACGGGCGCCATGTAAGGGGCGTCGGTCTCCAGGAGCATCTGGCCCATGGGCACGAGGGCGGCCGCATCTCGGACATTCTGTGCGTTCTTGAAGGTCACGATTCCCGTGAAGCCCACGAAGATGTTGGCACCTTGGGTGCCGAGATCGAGCATTTGGGAGCAGAATTCGGGCGAGCCCGTAAAGCAGTGAACGTGAATGTTGGTGCCGCTTAAGTCGGCATTGTGGAGCACGGCAAGGGCCTCGTCATTGGCTTCGCGTAGGTGCAGTACAAGTGGCTTTTTAGAAGCGAGGCCGAGTTCCAAGTGACGTTCGAATAGCTTGACCTGTTCGGCCTTGGTGTCTGCGCCGTAGTGGTAGTCCAGCCCGAATTCGCCACAAGCCACACACTTGGGGTGTTTCAGATATTCCAGCATGCGGGCTTCGTCTTCGGCCGTTTCCGTCAAGACATATTCCGGGTGAATGCCGTAAGCGGCGTAGACATTGGAGTATTTCTCTGAAAGTTCCTTAGCGCGTTCAAAGTCCGCCGGGTCACATGCCACATGAATATAGGCTTCGGGCGCCTGGACGTTTTGGTCCGGGTCGTGGGCGAGGCGTGAAAACAGATCGCCGACAGCTTCGCCGGAATGCTGCTCGTAAGAATCCAAATGACAATGCGTATCGATGAACATAATTACCAATGTGTGGTGTGGAATGTGTGATGAGTAATGGGAAAAATTTTCATTTCACATTACACAATTCACATTACACATCATCAATATTTAACTTCCACGATTTCGTAAGTAATTAGTCCCTTCGGGGCTTGGACTTGCACCTGGTCGCCTTGCTTTTTGCCCATCAGGGCTTCGCCAACGGGGGACTTCATGCTGATGCGGCCCTGCAACGGGTCGATTTCCTTTTCGCCCACGATGCTGTAGGTGCGCTCGCGCTTCGTCTTGATGTCCTTCATCTTGACTGTGGCGCCAAAGCGGATCGTGCCGTCGTCGCTTGCCTGCGATTCGACTACCTGGGCACCGTCCAGAATGCGGTCCAATTCACGGAGCCTGCGGTCGATTTCGCGCACGCGCATGCGTCCGTATGTGTAGGCCGCATTTTCGCTGCGGTCGCCTTCGGCTGCTGCGGCCTGCACCTGGTTGATCATGGCGGGGCGTTCCACGTATTTCAGGTGTTCCCATTCCGCCTTGAACTTTTCAAAGCCTTCTTTAGAAATTAGGTGTTTCATCGTACTAAATTTAGAATTTATCACATCTTTTAGAATCAGGTGTTGCAGATGCGTTGTAACTTTTTCTAAATTTGGCTCGCAATGATTCAATTTAAGCATAAGCGTATCGACCGCAACGAGTCGAAGTACAAGAGACTGAGCCGCATCTATTATAACCGCATGTTCCCCAAGCGGCAAGATGCCTTGAAAGTGGCTTGGTCCGTGGCGGCCGGCGTATTTATTGGTATTTGGCCGACAATTGGTGTCGCAATTATTTTGACCGTGGCGTTCTGTGCCCTGTTCAGGCTCCCGAAGGTGCCGGGGATTGTGTCTTCTTTCGTGGCAAACCCGCTTACTCAGTTCGGTTTCTTTTATCCGTCGGGTTACGCCATTGGTTGCAAGATTTTAAACCCTGAAAAGATCAATTTCGACTTTCTTTCGGAATTCGAAGGCCTTTCGTTCAAGAACTGCATTGCCGTGATTTCTCACCTGTGGCACGATGCGGCGGGGCATTTGGCGGCCTTTATGATAGGAATCACGATTGTGGCGGCCATTGGCGGTGCAATCTTCTTTTTCCTGGCCTATTTTATTGTAAATTATCGCAAGAAAAAGTGGTTGGATGCAAAGACAAGCTACATCCAGAGCTTGATTGCCGAAGACGAAGTTTTAATTAAAGCAGCACACAAAGGAAAACACCCTATGATGCACATTTACCCGTTCAAGGCTCTGCGCCCGGTAAACCCGGCCGAAGCCGAAACGATTTCCGCCCTCCCGTACGACGTGATGAACCGCGCCGAAGCAAAGGCCATGGCCGAAGGGCTTCCGCATTCCTACCTGCGCGTGACCCGTGCCGAATTGGAACTCCCTGATTCTGTGGATGCCTATGACCCGAAGGTCTATGCGCATGCCCGCGAAAACTTGGACAAGATGATTGCCGACGGCGTGATCGCTTACGACAAGAAGCCTTGCCTCTATGTTTACCGTCAGACCATGAACGGTCGTGAACAGTACGGTCTCGTTTGCTGCGTGCCCGCTGCCGACTACTTCAACGGCATTATCAAGAAGCACGAACTGACCCGCGCCGACAAGGAAGAAGACCGTCTGCGCCACGTGCTCGCCACCAACGCCAACACCGGTCCGGTGTTCCTGACCTACCGTGACCAGGGCCAGTTCGACGTGTTCGGTGCCGTGACCAAGCGTAAGCCCGTTTACGATTTCGTGAGCAAGGGCGACGGATTCGGCCACACCGTGTGGATTATCGACGATGATGCCGAAATCGAAGCCATTCGCAAGTCTTTCGAAGCCGTGCCGGTGAGCTACATTGCCGACGGTCACCACCGCAGTGCTGCCGGTGCTCGCGCCGCCAGCTTCCGTGCTGAACAGAACCCGAACAACACCGGTGACGAAGAATACAATCGTTACCTCGCCATTCTCTTCCCGAGCACCCAGCTCAAGATTCTCGACTACAACCGCGTGCTCAAGGACTTGAACGGCCGTACTCCGGAACAGCTCATGGACGAAATGAAGAAGGTGTTCGATATCGTTGCCCTCGACAAGATGCAGAGCCCGGCCAAGCAGAACCAGGTGAACTTCTACATGGGCGGGCATTGGTATGCTTGCACGTTCAAGGCTGAATACCTCAAGAACCTCGGCCCGGTCGACAGCCTCGACGTGGCTCTCCTCCAGAAACTTATCTTGAAGCCGCTCTTCGATATCGATGACCCGCGTACCTCCAAGCGCATCGACTTCGTCGGTGGCATCCGCGGTCTCGGCGAACTGGTGAAGCGTGTCGATAGCGGTGAATGCGCCTGCGCCTTCGCTATGTATCCGACCACACTCGATCAGCTCATGAACATCGCCGACGCTGGCGAAATCATGCCGCCGAAGAGCACTTGGTTTGAACCCAAGCTCCGCGACGGTCTCTTGGTTCACTCGCTGGACTAATCGCTGGACAAAAGTAATTCAAAAGGTCGCGACTTTGTCGCGGCCTTTTTATATGGTATCAATTAGGCATGAAAGTTTTGGTTCCACATGGATTGGGAATCACGTTAGTGATTCCCAATCCGTGTGGCTATTTTTCTTCTGCTTTTTCCGTTTCTTCCGGAGCAAGGAGCGAGAGAATATATTCGATTGATTTGTCGAGGAAATTCTTGGCCGGAATGATGACTCGATCTTTAATGCGATCCGGCCATTCCATATAAAGCCCAATAATATCCTTATGGGTGAAGTAACCCATTTCGCGGGAATCCGAGCAGTTGGAACCTTTCAAGCATGTCAAGTAATAGCAGTCTTCTTCTATCACAATCTTGTTCAAAGGTTCGTCCAGATACTGTTCCGGTTCTTCTTTTGCAGGGGCTGTGGCGACGGCGGAATCTTTTTTAGTTGTATCTGTTTGAGTCGTGTCGGTCTTTGCTGATTTGCTCGAATTGGCGAGCGCGACTTTGATGGAATCGGTCTTAACGGAATCGCTGTCGGTTGAGTCTGCTGAAGCGCTTGGCGGGGGATTGAGTTCCAGCTTGGCTGGCTTCAGGCGGAACAGTTCTCGCTTGATTTTGATGGGGGCGTTACCCGGTTCGGCCTGACGGATCTGGAGCTCAATCAGGTAGCGGTCTTGCCAGGGCAAGAAGTCGACTTCTTTAAGGCTTACCTGACGGTTCGCAATCTTGGTGGCACCCACGCGGTCGATATTGATTTCGCGGTCGCCTTGCCAGAGTGTTGACTTGACTGCGATTTTTTCTCCATGGGTATGCAAGTAGGTCAGGATGTAATCTTGTTCTACTTCGTTTAATTTGTCGAAATAGAGAGTGTCTCCGGCCTTGGGAATATAGATGGTCTTGCTTTGGATAAACGCGTCTTCGCCCTTCCATGTGAAATTGCGATGGGGAGTGCGGACACGTCCCTTGTCGGTGATTTCGATGGTGTCGCCTGGCATGGCAAGAACCCTGCGGACCATGGTCTCTCCGCTTTTGAGCATTAGCCAAACCACATCTTGGTCTTTGACTTGGGCCAAACATTGGGGGAGTTTGCACATCCAGTGGGTGGATTGTTCCTTGAATTTGGGCGTCATGGAGGCGTCCATGATTTTCACTGGTGCAATGGCGTAGATACGTCCGACAAAGGAGATGCCTAATACAATCAGCAAAAGCAGGAACAACAGAAAGATATGGCTCTGCGAATTTTTCCGCTGTAGCCTTTTTACCTTTCTGGAAAGTCCTGACATGAACAAATTAATCTCCGTTGTTGGTGGAATTGTCGCTCAAAGAAAGCACGGCGAGGAATGCCTTCTGCGGCACTTCGACAGAGCCGATGCTCTTCATGCGCTTCTTACCTTCTTTCTGCTTTTCAAGGAGCTTGCGCTTACGGGTGATGTCACCGCCGTAGCACTTGGCGAGCACGTCCTTACGGACGGCCTTCACCGTAGAACGGCTAATGATCTTGCCGCCGATAGCACCTTGAATTGCCACGTCGAACTGCTGGCGCGGAATAAGGTCTTTGAGCTTTACGCAGATGGCGTTGGCGTAGGTGTGGGCCTTATCCTTGTGGATAATCACCGAGAAAGCATCCACCGGGTCACCGTTTAACAGAATATCGAGCTTCACCAGGTTGTTGCGCCTGTATTCGCTGGGAGCATAGTCGAGGCCTGCGTAACCGCGGCTCACGGACTTCAGTCGGTCGTAGAAGTCGAACATGATTTCGGCGAGAGGCAGGTTGTACTTAAGAATCACCTTTTCTTCGTCCAGGTATTCCATGGTCTCGAATTCGCCGCGCTTTTCTTCGCAGAGCGTCATGAGCGCCCCCACGAATTCCTTGGGCGTAAAAATCTGCGCCTTCACGTAGGGTTCTTCGATGTGGTCGTAGCGGCTGGCATCCGGGAGCTTGGAGGGGCTTTCGATTTTCACCATCGTGCCGTCGCTCATGTACACGTGGTATTCCACGTTCGGCACGGTCGTGATGATGTCCACGTTGAATTCGCGGTCCAGACGTTCCTGCACGATTTCCATGTGCAGTAGCCCAAGGAAGCCGGTGCGGAAACCAAAGCCCAGTGCTTCGGAAGTTTCCGGTTCCCAACTCAAGGCAGAGTCGTTCAAACGCAGCTTTTCCAAGGCTTCGCGCAAGTCCTTGTAATCTTCCGGGTTGATGGGGTAGATGCCGGAATAGATCATCGGCAAAATATCCTTGTAGCCCGGGAGCGGTTCGGCTGCGGGGTTGGCGGAATCGGTCAAGGTGTCGCCGATTTTCACGTCGCTAATCGTCTTCACATTGGCAAGGACGTAGCCTACCATGCCTTCCGAAAGTTCTGGGCGCGGGTCGCGACGCATGCTGAAGGTTCCGACTTCGGTCACCATGTATTCGCCGCCGGTCTTCATCATCCTGATCTTCATGCCGGCCTTGAGGGTGCCTTCCACAATGCGGATATAGTTGATGACGCCACGGTAGGAGTCATACACCGAATCAAAGATGAGTGCCTTCAGGGGCTTTCCGCTGTCGCCCTTGGGGGCGGGAATTTCGTCGACAATCTTGTCCAGCACCTGTTCCACGTTCAGGCCTGTCTTTGCAGAAATGCGTGGAATCTTGTCGGGGTCGTAACCCAGAAGGTCGCCTACCAGCTGAGCAATGTGATCGGGCTGTGCGCCCGGAAGGTCCACCTTGTTCAGTACCGGGATGATTTCCAGGTCGTTTTCCAGGGCCAGGTAGAGGTTCGAAAGTGTCTGGGCTTCGATGCCTTGGCTTGCGTCCACCACCAGGATTGCGCCTTCGCAAGCGGCCAGGGAACGGCTGACTTCGTAGGTGAAGTCCACGTGCCCCGGAGTGTCAATCATGTTCAAGATGTATTCTTTGCCGTCGCGTTCGTAGACCATGCGGATGGCGTGAGCCTTGATGGTGATGCCACGTTCGCGTTCCAAATCCATATCGTCCAAGAGCTGGTTGGTCATCTCGTTTTTGGAGACGGTCTTGGTCAGTTCGATCATGCGGTCGGCAAGAGTAGATTTGCCGTGGTCAATGTGGGCGATAATGCTGAAATTTCTGATGTTGTCGTTTTGCGGCATAAGTGCGATAAGATTATCGGGTGAATCCTGCTTTTTTTCGGGCTAAATATAGAAAATGCGCATGTGGGCTTTGATAAAAAAAGCTATATTATCAATATAAAACAAAGATGTGCACCATCAATCATGGTTGATATGAAAAGACCTTTAGTTCTTGTCGCCCTTGTTTCAGCTCTTGTTCTTGGCTTCTTCAGTTTTGGATTTGCCGAAGGAAAGGTCTTCAACAAGGATTACTCCGGTATTAAGTCAATTGAAGCTACCATTGAAACCCACGAAGGAAAGATTCTGTTGAGTCTTGATTTTAAGGCTGCTCCGAATACGGTTGCCAATTTTGTGGATCTTGCAAACAAGGGCTTCTATAATGGTTTAACCTTTCACCGCGTCATTCCTGGTTTTATGATTCAGGGCGGTGACCCCGAGGGCAATGGCAGAGGTGGTCCTGGTTATTCCATTGACGACGAAATCAGCTCTTTAAAGCATGAAGCCGGAGTTATTTCCATGGCTAATCGTGGCCCGAATACGAACGGCTCGCAATTTTTCATCACGCAGACTCCGCAGCACCATCTGGATGGCAAGCATACGGTTTTCGGCAAGGTTCTTGAAGGCGAAGATGTAGTTTGCCGTATTGAACAGGATGATAAAATTATTAACATCACTATCGTGGAAAAGAAGTAATCTATGAGTTCTAAAAAAGCACCGTCCAAGGCAGCCAAGGCTCCGGCAAAGAAACCCGCTGCTAAGCCTGCAAAGAAGACCGCTCCTGCTAAACCTGCAGCCAAGGCCCCGGCAAAGAAACCTGTTGCCAAGCCTGCAAAGAAGGCCGCACCGGCAAAGCCTGCCAAGGCCCCGGCAAAGAAGCCTGCTGCTAAACCTGCAGTCAAGGCTCCGGCAAAATCTGCCAAGCCCGTTGCTGCTCCGAAGGCTAAGGACTCTAAGAAAACTGTTGCCAAGGTTGCCGCAAAGCCGGCTGCCAAGGCCGTTGCCCCTAAGGCAGCTGCCAAGCCTGCAAAGAAGGCTGCACCTGTAGCCGTCAAGCCTGCTAAGGCTGCTCCGGCTGCAAAGTCCGTTGAGAAGGCTCCCGTGAAGGCTGCCGCTCCCAAGGCCGCTGCAAAGCCCGAACCGAAAGCAGCTCCTGCAAAAAAGCCCGTCGAAAAGGCTCCCGCAAAGGTTGAATCCAAGCCTGTTGCAAAGCCTGTAGAAGTTGAACCGGCCGTGGAAGAAACTCCGGTTGTAGAGAAGAAGTCCAAGAACGCTCCTGACTACGCTTATGCCGTGCTCCTCCAAGGTGTGAAGCGTCTTTCGAAGACGATCATGTTCATCAAGGTGGATGAATCGGAAGACCGTTCCAACAAGAAGAAGATGTCCAGCGATGTCAAGAACCTTGACATGAAGCCGACCTCTGCTATCCGCCACAAGTCTTCTCTTGCTGAAGAAACGCAGGAAGAACTGACGGAACGTATTCTTAAGGAACTGGAAGAACAGAACAAAATGTTCGAACGTGAAGCAGCCACGCAGATGTGCACGCGCTGCAACCGTAACCTGGTATCCCCGGAATTTTGGGTCGACAAGCATCTCGGCTTCTGCGAAGAATGTGCCGCCATCCTTAAGCTTGGCCAGTCCAAGGAAGCCCGTAAGGTGGAATACCAGCTGGGTGCCATGGACGGCGACTCTCTGGATGAAGAAGATGACGATATTATCGGACCGGACGCCGACGACCTGAAGGCCGCCGAAGAAGATCTCGCCGATATGGAAGATTAGTCCCTTCTGGACTGATGGTGAAGCTGCTTCACCGTGACGTTTAAAAAATCCGCTCCCGGTTCGACCGAGGGCGGATTTCTTTTATAAGCGAGTTTTTCGATGGGCGGGCGAGCGGGCCTGCTTCGGTTAGTTCACCTTACGCATGACGCCGATGAGCTTGCCTGCGATAGAGAAGTGCTTGTCCTTCTTGACAATGATCGGGCGGTAACGCGGGTTAGCCGGACGCAGTTCGATATGGTCTGCGGCGGGGTGATAATACTTGACGGTTGCTTCGTTGTCGACCTGGGCCACGATGATTTCGCCTCGGTCAGCCGTCTTTTGCTGGCGAGCGAAAATCAAGTCGCCATCGAGAATGCCGGCGTTGATCATGGAGTCGCCCTTGACGCGGAGCGCAAAGACATCGGAACGGCAAGCGAGGAAGTCGCGGTCGATGGTGACGGTGCCTTCGAGGTTCTGCACTGCAAGAATCGGCGTACCGGCAGCGACGCGGCCCACGATAGGAATTTCAATGGTATTGGTCGGAGCTTCCGATGATTCGTTGTTGCCGCTGTCGACCACTTCGATGCCACGGCTGAGTCTGGGGGAGCGGTTGATGTAGCCCTTCTTGATGAGGGCGGCGAGGATGGAACGGACGCCGTTTGTCGAAGAAATTTCGAAATGGTTGCCGATTTCGCGGACGGTAGGCGGCATGCGGTTTTCCTTGGAATACTTCTTGATGTATTCCAAGATTTCTTCTTGACGAGTGGTTAGCTCTTTGCGTTTGCTGTTGTTTTCCATAAGTTGGACCTCGCTTTTGTAAATTACATATACAAATATAATGCACAATTGGGCAATTGTCAATAGGTTCACTGCACAAAATTTCATTATTTTACATACAAAATGAAAAAGCCCGCCTTAGGCGAGCTTGCAAGGGGCTATGTAGAGCCGGATTAATGTACCGGCGGGAAGAACAGGTAGGCGATTGCGATTGCGGCAATCACGCCGGCGGCATCGGCAATCAAGGCGCATGTGACGGCGTGGCGGGTCTTTTTGACGCCTACGGAACCGAAGTAAACAGCGATGATGTAGAACGTTGTATCGGCAGCACCCTGGAACATGCAGCTTAGGCGGCCTGCGAAGCTGTCCGGGCCAAGTGTCTTCATGGCATCGATCATCATGCCGCGGGCTCCGCTTCCGCTCAAGGGTTTCATGATGGCGGTGGGGAGGGCTGGCACGATATCGTTACCGACTCCGCAAAGACCCAGCACCCAGGAGACTCCGTTCAGTAATAGGTCCATGGCTCCGCTGGCACGGAATACGGCCACGCCTACAAGGATTGCTACCAAGTTCGGGATAATCATGACGGCGGTGTGGAAGCCATCTTTAGCGCCCTCTACAAAGGCTTCGTAGGCCTGGATCTTCTTGTACACGGCAAGGCCCAGGAATGCCACGATAATGCCGAATAGTGCGATTCCGCTAATCAAGAGGCTTGTTGTACCGATAGCTTCTGCGCTCAAATGGCTGAAGTAGACCATGATAGAAATAACGCAGGCCGAAAGTCCGCCGAGCCAGGCGACCGTTACCGGATCTTTAAGTTTGACCTTCTGGAAAAAGCTGAGGGCGACAATGCCGGCGATTGTGCTGAAGAATGTAGAAAGCAAGAGTGGAAGGAAAACGTCGCTCGGGTTGGAAGCGCCCATCTGCGCACGGTAAGTCATGATGCTCACCGGAATGAGCGTGAGGCCGCTCGCATTCAGCACCAGGAACATAATCTGCGAATTGCTTGCGACAGACTTGTCTTCGTTCGGGTTGATTTCTTGCAACTGTTTCATGGCTTGCAGGCCCATGGGGGTGGCGGCGTTGTCGAGCCCGAGCATGTTAGCGCTGATGTTCATGAGCATGGTGCCAATGACCGGGTGGTTCTTGGGAATCTCAGGGAACAGGCGGCTGAATAGCGGCGAAACAATCTTGGCGAGAATCTGCACGGCTCCGGCTTTTTCGCCGATTTTCATGATGCCGAGCCAAAGTGAAAGGATGCCGGTAAGGCCGAGGGCGATTTCGAAAGCCGTTTTCGACATGTCGAAGGCGCCAAGGATTGCCTTGTTGAAAATTCCCGAATCACCGAACGCAAGCCACTGAACCATGCAAGCGACAAAAGCGCCAAAGAAAAAAACGAGCCAAATGATATTTAAGACCATAGCATAAAAATAGCAATAATGAAACAATATGGAATGCGATGTGCCCCAATAAAAAGCGGACCTGTTGGATTAACCAACGGTCCGCTCTTGTTTATTTAGATGTTGCGATTTTTAGTACTCGAATCCGCAAGCGGACATTGCACTACTCTCGCTGATTTCGGAGCAGCTGCTAGACTTGCAGGAATAGAACGATTCGTCATCGTAGCAAGCATAGACGCCCGAACAAGCTTCAACGTATGTGTCACAGACACTATCGATAGATCCCGACTTGGAGGAGTGGGATGATGATTTGCCACCGGTAAGTTCGTTAAGCAGTTTATCCATGCCTTCGCTAGGATTGTTTCCGGCAGGGTTCTTGACAGACTTGTCGGCGATACGGGGACCGCTCGGATTTCCTTCTGCGGAGCAACCGAAGAGAGCGATTAAGCTTGCGATCAATGCAATTTTGATAATCTTATTCATTCTTTTATCCTCCGATTAGAAAGAAAGGGTTCCGCTGAAGTTTCCGATGAGGCCTTCCCATGCTGCGGTGGTCAGGTCTTGGGCGACAGATGCTTCAACAGAGAGGTTCTTGTACTGGAAACGGGCGCCGGCTGTTGCGATTGTGGCGTTGGTCTTCATTCCCATGATAGAAATGTCGGTAATTACCTTGGCGTTAGGCGTGTCGTAGTTGGTTGTGTATTCGTCGCTTGCGTAGGAGAACACTTCCCAGTCAAAGCTTGCACCACCGAAGATGATCCAGTTTTCAGAGACGTTCATTTCAGCAAGGATGTTCGGGCTGGTGTACAGGCCGAAGATGCTGTAGCTGTCCTTTGTTTTGGCTCCCTTGTTGTCCAGTTCGTCGAAGAAGACGAGCGGGAGGCGAGTGTTCAATCCGAGAAGAACGCGGGATTCAGCATTGGAAAGAACCGGGAAACCGATGTTGAAGTACGGCTGGATGAGGGTGTTTGCTGTGGGGCCGGTTGCTTCTCTTGTTTCCTTGGCACCGTTGGCACCAAAGTCAACATCCTTGCTGAAGTCCTTGTGACGGACAACTGCGGCACCGACAGACCATGCAAGCGCGCTGCCAGACGGACCGTTGGTGAGGGCGAGGCTTCCGCCCAGATCCCAGTAGTCTTCGTCGTGTTCAATGTCGCCGCTTTCGGTGTCGGTTTCGAGAGCATAGGTGTTCCAGTAGGCGTTGATGGTGAGGTCGACTGCGCCGAGAGGAGCAGCGAAGGTTGCACCGATGTAGTCGTTGGGCTTCGTTACTGACACGTCGCCTTCGAACTTGTTGTTGTCGCTCTTAACTTCGCCGGAGCCCCACTTCTTGTCGAGGGCTACGTCGACAGTCACACCGAAGGCCTTGGTTGCAATACCTGCTGTAAACATACCGAGGTTTGCTCCGTTGCGGTCAAAGGCGAGCAAGTAGGTCATGCTGCCCGAGCCGAGAGCGAGTGCGCCGTACTTGTCGGTGGGTTCCACATAGAAAAGCTTGCTGCCGGCCATCTTGTAAGGCACGGCCATGTTACCACGGACGGTAGAGGCTGCGGCTTCGTTGCCGACAATGTTATAGGCGCGACCATGAAGAACGTTGAGGCCCGTTGCCTGTTCTGCAGGAGCAGGTGCGGCGGCTTCTTCGGGTTCAGCAGAAAAGACCGGGGCTGCAGGAGCCGGTTCAGCGGCGGGTGCCGGAGCGGCAGGCGCTTCTTCTTCCTGGGCGGCTTCGGCTGCAGCGGGAGCGGAATCTTCTTCGTATTCGTCATCGTAATCCTGAGCAACCGCAGCAGATACTGCTAGCGCAGAGATTACAGAAATAAGCTTAATATTCATTAAAATCTCCTTACGAGATGGTTGGGGGTTTTAGGGCAATATAATAAAAAGGTTACGGCGCTTCAAGCCATAACCTTGTATGTTGTTTATAATTTTCAATACACAGTATTGAAAAAAGTTTACTTTGTAAAACTACTTTTTCGGTTCGATAACTTCCATGCCGTTCATGTACGGGCGGAGCACTTCAGGAATGACGAGAGAACCGTCTTTCTGCTGGTAGTTGTCGCAGATACCGACCATTACGCGCGGGGTGGCGAGGCCAGAACCGTTCAAGGTGTGAACGTAGACGTTCTTACCGCCGATCTTGGTCTTGATGTTGGCGCGGCGAGCCTGGTAGTCTTCGAAGTTGGAGCAGGAGCTGACTTCGAGCCACTTCTTTTCGACCGGGGCGTAGACTTCCAGGTCGTAGCACTTGGCGGCACCGAAACCGAGGTCACCCTTACAGAGGGCGAGGCGGTGGTAGGGGAGGCCGAGCTTTTCCAGAAGCATTTCGCCGAAGCGGGTGAGTTCTTCGTGGTCTTCGTAGCTCTTTTCCGGGTGGGCGAAGTAAACCATTTCCACCTTGTTGAACTGGTGCAGGCGGAGAAGGCCGCGAGTGTCCTTACCGTAGGAGCCGGCTTCACGACGGAAGCAGGCGGAGTAGGCGCAAATGCGCTTCGGAAGTTCAGATTCCGGAATTACTTCACCGGAGTAGAGGTTGGTCAGAGGAACTTCTGCAGTCGGGATGAGGAACAGGTCGTCATCCTTGTCGCAGCGGTACATGTCTTCTTCGAACTTCGGGAGCTGGCCCGTTCCGCGCATGGTGTTGCGGGTCACCAGGTACGGCGGCGTGAATTCTTCGAAGCCGTTCTTCATGTGTTCATCGAGGAAGAACTGGATGAGGGCGCGTTCCAAGCGAGAGCCGAGACCGCGGTAAACCGGGAAGCCGGAACCGGAAATCTTGGCACCGCGTTCAAAGTCAAAAATGCCGAGACGTTCACCGAGGGTCTTGTGGTCCACGCGGGCGAAGTCGTCGTTCTTGGTGTAGTAGTCGGCGGGAATCGGGCCGTCTTTTTCAACAACGTTGTCCGAACTGTCCTTGCCTTCCGGAGAACGGGGAGCGATGTTCGGAACATGCATGAGCATTTCGGTCTGCTTGTAGTCAAGTTCCTTGAGCTTCTTGTCGAGTTCGTCGATCTTGTTGCCGAGTTCGCGCGTGGCGGCCTGGGCTTCGTCGGCGTTTTCGCCCTTCTTCTTGAGTTCGCCAATCTTCTTGGACTGGGCGTTACGTTCGCTCTTGAGGCGTTCGACTTCGGTGAGGAGCGGGCGGCGTTCGTTATCGACAGCCAGCACGTCACGAAGGCTTACGGTCGTATATTTCTTTTCGGTTTCAGCAATATAATATTCCGGATTTTCGCGGATTTTCTTGATGTCAAGCATTTTATGCCTCGGTTGGAAAAATTTACGGGGAGAATATAGAAATTTATCTGTTGTTTGGGATAACAACGTTATTGAATTGAGGACTGGAATGCATCTGTTTTTTCAATATATATTATGTATGGGTTTATAATTTCTAGGGAGTGAAAAATGAAATACATGTTACCAATTTTGGTCGCTGCGACGTTCTCATTCGCCCAGTGGGGCAACTGGGGTGGTGGCGGTGGAAAAACCATTAACGACTATAAAAAGGAATCTGTCTCGGGCAGAGACATCCATGTTTATGCCCCGTCAAATCTTAAGGCCAAGAGCCCGTTGCTCATTTCGTGCCATGGCATGGACCAGGATCCGAGTTACCAGCAGGAAAATACCCACTGGGAAGAGGTTGCCGATACGGCAGGCTTTGTCGTTGTCTACCCCAGGGGCGGCACGGGTATGAGTACTTGGGATATCAGTGGTGATAAGGATACCAAGTGGGTGACTGAAATTATTGCCCAGATGGTCTCGGAATACGACATTGATACAAAGCGTGTTTACCTTTCGGGCTTCTCCATGGGTGGCATGTTTACTTATAATGCCATGAGCAAGATTGCCGACAAGATTGCTGCTTTTGCTCCCACTTCCGGTACAAACGTGATGGGTGCTTCGAGGGCTCAGCGTCCTGTTCCTATTATTCATCCGCATGGAACGTCCGACGATATTTTGTATTATAACCAGGTGGAAAATTTCATCAAGAATTATCGTGACCAGTTCCATTGTCCGGACAAGGCGGAAGTGCAGGACAACTACCCCCATCAGGGTGAAAAGGCTACGATGTACACTTGGGGACCCTGCGATCAAGGTGTCTATATCAAGCACATGAAGCTTGAAGGACGTGGTCATATGCCCTCTAAGAACGAAGTTTCGGACATCTGGAATTTCTTGAAGCAATGGGACGTGAATGGCCTTATTAGCGAAAAACCTGAACCAGAATCTTCGAGTTCTTCCGAAATTGCAAATCAGGAACAGTCTTCTTCTAGTCAGGGTACCGAAGCCTTGCACATGGATCCTAGCCTGGCCTTGGTTTCTGTCTACAAGTCCTCTGATAACAGCATCGTGGTCTCCAATGCCCAAGGCAAGTCTATCATGGTGTTCAATAGCCTCGGCCATATCGTCCGTACTACCCGCGGTACCGGAAACGTACAGAAGGTCTATACCGGAGCCAAGGGCGTGTATATCGTGAAGGTCGGTTCCAGAACATTCAAGACTACGCTCTAAGATTTGATGTAAATGTTGCGTTAAAGACACTCCCTTTTGGGAGTGTTTTTTTTAAATTTGCGGTATGTTTTCTAGGTACATGTCTCGTTTACTTTGTTTTGTAGCGATTGCCCTGTTTGCGGGGCTGTTGAGTGGCTGCTATAGCTTTACGGCGTCTACGCTCCCGAGCCACATCAAGACGGTCAAAATTCATGAAGTCGAAGACAAAACGCTTGACCCCGTACTTGCCAACAATATCCGCGAAGGCGTGGTGGAAATGTTCCGCAAGAATGCAGGTGGCGTGCGCCTTGTGACTGGCGAAGCCAATGCGGACTTCGAAATGGCCCTTTTGAGCTACACCAACAAGCCTGAAAACTACAACAGCAGCAGTGATGTGGAAACCTACCGAGTCACCATTCGCGTGAGTGTGAAGTTCTACGATAACGTCAAGGAAAAGATAATCTACGAATCCAAGTCGCTGAGCGCTGAAGGCACTTACGACGTGCAGGCCAACGAGACTGAAGACCGCCACGGTCAGGCCCGCGCCATCGAAAAGATGCAGGATCTGATTATCACCAACGCCTTGGCTAAATGGTAGTCCAAAATAGCCCCAAATAAAAAACACACCGCCTTCGATAAAATCTCGGGCGGTGCTAGGGGTTGGTTTGGATATCAATAAATTAAACTTATTAATCCGAAAAAGTCACCTAAAATCTTGTAAAATATTTTTTCACAACGACTTACGTGATTTATTCGAGTATAAATGTAACTTTTTTACCCGTTTTTTAAAGGGTGAAAAATTCCCTCTGTGACGCTCTTCACAGTCACGGGTTCCTCGTTCAGCAAAGCCTCGGTCAAGGTGCTGCCCTTGTAGGTCAGCTTGAGCGAAAAGAAAGGCGCACCTCTTTCAAGTAACGCAAGGAAAATCAGGTCGCCGTCCCAGTGGGGGAGCTTTGCCACGTTTTCCTTGGGTACCCATTCGAGCGTGCCTTCGTCGCAGTCCTTAAGCGTGCCGGAGAATTCCGTTGCTGTAAACAGGTGCATGAACTCGGTCTGGTCCATGCCGTCGCTAATGAAGGTAACAATCCCTCTGTACTTCGGGCGGATCAGCGTGAGGCCCGTTTCTTCGAGAGCCTCGCGCTTGATACAGTCCTCGGGAGATTCCCATTCCTCGAACTTGCCGCCAATGCCGATCCACTTGTCCTTGTTGATGTCGTTCTTCTTCTTGACGCGGTGGAGCAGCAAGTACTTGCCGTCTTGTTCGATGTAACAGAGGGTTGTGTTTAACATTGATTAGCCGAGAGCCTTGATGATCGCGTCACCCATACCAGTCGTGCCGACCTTGGTGCAGCCTTCCTGGTAGATATCGCCAGTGCGGTAACCCTGAGCGATGACCTTTTCGCAGGCAGCTTCGATAGCCTTGGCCGCTTCTTCTTCCTTGAAGGTGTAGCGGAGCATCAATGCCACGGAGAGGATCTGTGCGAGCGGGTTTGCAATACCCTTGCCTGCGATGTCCGGAGCGGAGCCACCTGCCGGTTCATAGAGACCGAAGGAACCTTCGGCGATAGAAGCGGACGGGAGGAGACCCATGGAACCGGTGAGCATTGCGCATTCGTCGGTGAGGATGTCGCCGAAGAGGTTCGGGCAGAGGAGCACGTCGAATTCACGCGGGCGCTTGAGGAGCTGCATGGCAGCGTTGTCCACGTAGAGGTGTTCGAGAGTCAGTTCCGG
>JAFXLS010000149.1 GCA_017530965.1 Fibrobacter sp. | reverse complement strand
TAAAGCTACCGTCCTTCTGCCAAAGCACAAGGACGCGGAATGCATCCATTCTCTCTTTCAGCGATTCATCTAGCAAAAGCAAAGTCCTTCACGCTTCTGGATTCCGCGCATAAAGTCGGCCACCGGCATCGGCTTCTTGCCTTCGGCCTGAATTTCAATCACTTCAAGCACGCCTTCGCCCGTGCCCACGTAGAATCGGTTATCCTTGAATTCCACCGCGCCCGGGGTGAGTTTCGGACCATTCTCCGGCGTATCCGTCTTGCGCAAGTAAACCATACGGCCACCCAACTTTCCATAACCACCCGGCCACGGATTGAAAGCGCGAATGCGGTCATGAATCACCTTTGCCGGCAAGTTGAAATCAATCAGGCCTTCTTCTTTCTTCAGCTTCGGGGCGCCGCTGGCCTGCGCATGGTCCTGCGTCAAATCCTTTTCGCGACCTTCGAGCAACTGATGAATGGCATCGTCCAGCGCTTCGCAGCCAGGCGCCACCATCTTTTCCAAGAGGCTTGCGGTCGTATCCTGATGGTCAATCACCACAGTCTTCTGAGCAAGAATCGGGCCGTGGTCCATCTTTTCATCCAGACGGAAAACGGTCACGCCTGTTTCGGGCAAGCCGTCGGCAATCGCACGCTGCACAGGGGCTGCACCACGGTACTTAGGCAACAAGCTGCCGTGTACATTCACCGCACCATGCTTCGCAACCGCCAGAATATTCTTCGGCAAAATCGAATAGGCAACGACCACGAATAAATCTGCGTCGAAGGCACGCAGGTCGCTCTCGAATTCGGGGGCTTTCAAGTCGGTGGGCTGGAGTACGGGGAGCCCGTATTCGAGAGCCAGTTGTTTAACTGGCGGCGGCGTTAACACGCGCCCGCGCCCTGCAGGCCTGTCGGGCTGAGTCACCACAGCCACCACGTCTGCAAAATCAGATTCCTTAAGATGCTTCAAAAAACAGGCCGCAAATTCCGGCGTTCCCATAAATACGATTTTCATAATATGAAATATAGCATATACTTTTCTACATTTACGCCCGAAATGAGAATACCGCTCCAACTTGCCGTCATTTTCGCCATTTGCGTGGCCGGGGAAATCCTCCACCGCATCGTAGGCGTGCCCCTCCCGGGGAATATTATCGGCATGGTCCTTCTTTTAGTGTTACTTTGTCTAAAAGTGCTGAAACCGGAGCAGATTTCAGGCGTTTCCAGTTTTTTCCTGAATCACCTGGCGCTCTTCTTTTTGCCGCCCAGCATCGCCATCATGGCCGTCGGCGACGAAGTCCTTTCCCAATGGCCGCTTTTGCTATTCCTCTGCGTAGCCTTTACGCTAGTGACTATCGCCATAGGCGGCCGTTGCACGCAGTTTCTGATCCGCAAGCAGGAATACCGCGAAAATTTGGCATTGCGTGCAGAACGCCTTGCCAAGCGAGCATCCCGTAGCGAAATAAATGGGGGCAAAAAATGAACGCCATCATCAATTCGCCCCTCTTCGGAATTTTACTCACGTTGGTCGCTTTTGAAATCGGCGTCACAATTAGCAAGAAGTTCAAATATTCTTTCTTGAATCCGCTCCTAATAGCAAACATCTTGATTGTTGGTTTCTTGCTTCTCACAGGAATCAGCCTCGAAAGCTACAATGTGGGTGGCGACTATATTTCCGTCATGCTCTCCCCCGCCACCGTGGTGCTGGCGGTCCCCCTCTACAGGCAAATTTCCAAACTCACCCAATTCTGGAAGCCCATTCTCGCAGGCATTATTGCAGGAAGCCTCACCTCCCTTGCCTGCGTCATTGCGGTTAGCAAGTTAATTGGCCTTAGCGAAACCCTGATGCTCTCGCTTTTACCCAAATCCATCACCATCCCCATGGGTTCCGTGGTTTCCGAACAAATCGGCGGCATCCCGCCAGTCACCATTATCGCCATCACCATCACGGGAATCACGGGTGCCGTGGCCGCACCCGCAGTATGCCGGTTCTGCCGCATTAAGCACAAGGTGGCCCAAGGAATCGCCA
This sequence comes from Fibrobacter sp., assembly GCA_017530965.1. Taxonomy (GTDB): domain Bacteria; phylum Fibrobacterota; class Fibrobacteria; order Fibrobacterales; family Fibrobacteraceae; genus Fibrobacter. The sequence goes on along the minus strand of JAFXLS010000149.1, from coordinate 26,230 downwards.
TCGGTACCGCAAGCCATGCGCTGGGCACCACCAAGGCCATGGAAATGGGTGAAATTCAAGGCGCCATGAGCAGCCTATCCATAGGCCTCGCCGGGCTATTTACCGCAATCGTCACGCCGATTATATTAAACCTGATGGCTTAAGTTTTTCCCACCAGAATTTCGGCAATAATGCTTTCGTTTTCGGGAATTTCGCACAACGCTCTAAGTTCGTCGTGATAAAAAAACCTTTCGCTACGCAAAGTTCTACGGACCAGTGTCGCCGACAGGGTCATGGATTCAATAAAATACCCTGCATTTAAGTTCATGTATCGGTAGGCACGTTCGCCTAGTAAATTGCAGGATTCGTTCAAGTCCGCCGTCAAGATTACCGCAAAGGCCGTATTATCAGCCACTTCAGGAGACAAATGACATTTGGCGAACTTTTTAACATTCAACATTCCCGATTGCATGTAAATCGATTTGCGCACAGGCACATACCGATACACTCCAGGGTAAACAAACATCACATCAAAAGAGACTATCCAGATTCTTAAAAGACCTGCGCCAAACAAATTGATTTGTCCGGCTTCCAACCAACGAAGCATGCTGGAAAAATCATCCAGGTCAAGCCCGGCCTTCCTAAACGGCAAACGATTATTCAGGGGCTCTTTGATGTCTAGAATTTTATCGAGATAATGGGCTGTATCGAACTTGGCCGGTGTCAGCGGGAATTCATCTCCCGGGAAAGCCTGAGCAGCAAGCCTTCGGATACGGATACTCTTCGAAAGATCCGTTATATTTTCAGCACGGTTCTGCCGCATGAACATGGCCGCATAACGCGAAGCATCGTAGCCTATATCCGGTTCCATTTCGCCACGGTTAGAATAAGCCGTTTCACCGACACCGCCGTCAACCGAATCAAAGGCAAGTTCGCTATATTCCGGAAAAACCGCAAGGGCCGCTAAAGGAATCTCCGTCGCAGGCAGATTCAGCGTCACCGCAATTTCATCATCTACAAAACCGCTCAAAGCGAATACTTTGGCCCCCTTGGCTTTCGAATGCAACATGACACTGGCAGCACAAGCGCCCACATCCTGCGACACCTGAGCATAGGCCGACTCCCTATAACGCCAAACGGAACGTTCTAAAAGGCCCGTAAAAATGTAGAGTAGCGGAGCTTCTTCTGCAAAGTCCTTATCCGGAAAGGCGGCTACGAGCTTTTTCATTTCATCCTTACCACCAATGCGCACCAGCTGCCCCGCCACATCGGGTACAGCACTTCGAGCAGCACCGTCATAGGTGTACACGCCATCAGGCAGCGTACGGCCCCGTATCACCACATAAGTCTTTACCGGTTTTAATTTGTCCCCGGAGACATAACTGTATGGGGGAACAATTTCTTTCTTTAAATCAATCCGGTTGCGACCAACATAACGTCGGTCAACCATTTTCTGCGTTTCCCAACACAAGTCTGCAGGTTTTTCTTTGCGAGCAAAGCAGATGGAATTGTGATATTTTTCGGAAAAAAAACGCATCGATAAAAAGGTAGTAAAAAATCCAGTTTATAGAGACGATCCGCGCAAAGATACACTTATAACACTTATGCAAAAATAAGTCATTTAGTCAGAATTCCTTTGCTTTTTTTGCGATAAATTTAGGGGAAAAGAGTGAAAACGGAGGTTTCTGAGTTTACTCGCGTAAACGCAAATTGAAACAAAAGCCTTTCTTTTCGCCTCGCAGAAAAATAGTTTTTAGAGCATAAAACACAAACGAGAGGTCCAGATGAACTTCAAAGCCAAAACAAGCCTATCTCTTTCCGCAGCAGCTCTCCTTTTTTTGAGCGCATGCGGCGACGATTCTTCCAATAAATCTGTAGATACTGTTATCGAAGAACTCCCGGTAACCGATTCTACTCAAGTTAACGACAACCCGACCCCCGGTGATTCGATTAACACGCCCGCAGATACGGCATCAACAACCCCCGCTGATTCGATTCCCGCCGTAGATGATTCTACATCCACGGAACCCACCAGCAAGATTGTCATGCCAGACGAAGCAACAGACATCACCCCTGCAATCACTATTCCCAAAGAAGAAGGCAAGGGCCTCTTGATCGATGACTTCGAAGACGGCGATAACGCCTCCCTGCAGGGAGAATTCTACTGGTACGACTATAACGACAACAAGGGCGGCAAAGACGGTGACGGCGCTTCCGAAATCAAGAGCCCTGTCGGTCCGGACGGCTATCCTGTCGCAAGAAAATCCGACAACGGCACCAACTACGCGTGGGCCGTCTACTACGCCCTCGACAAGGGCGAATACAAGTACGATCCCTATGTCGGCTGGGGCGTAACCCTGGATACCGATGTCGATTACACCAAATACGGTGGACTTACTTATTGGTACAAGGGCGGCGCCCACATTGTTCGCGTCGAAACTTCCGACGTGACCAACTACGACGTTCACATGATGAATATGAAGGCTTCCCGCACCTGGACCAAGGCAGTCATCCGCTTCAAGGATCTCGCCCAAGAAGGCTGGGGCGGCGTAGAAGTCGCCTTCGATCCGGCCCACATCACCAACATCAGTTTCCAGGCCAAGGGAGACAAGAAGGTGGACTCCCTGCTTATCGACAACGTCTATCTGCAGGACACCAGCGAAGTCGAAAAGGACAAGGCTGACATGGAAATCAAGGATCCAGTCATTCCCGAAGTCAACATCGGCGACATCACCATCAGCAACCCGCTGCAGGCCAAGGCAATGAAGTACCTGAACAAGGGTATCAACATTACTAACTGGCTCGAAGAAGACGGCACCATATTCAAGGGCGAATTCAAGTTCAACGAAGACGACGTAAAACTGATGGCTGATAACGGCATCAAGTCCCTGCGTCTCCCCATCGACCTCGACCAGTACGCCACAAACCGCGACAAGTTCGTTGCCGACACCACCGGTACCATCGCGCTCACCTACGATGACGAAAACCTGTTCGGAGTCCTTGACGCCTTTGACGAATGGACCGCAAAATACGGCATGTCCTTTGTCATTGACTACCACGAATACGACAACGGCTACAACACCAAGACCGCCACCAACGCCAAGTACACCAAGATGATGGCCGAAGTGTGGAAGCACGTGGCAGCCCACTATGCAAGTAACCCCCGCGAAGACCTCTTCCTTGAACTGCTGAACGAACCCGACATGAAAAACGGCAAGGTCAGCACCACCAACTGGCGCAAGGCAGCCCAAGAAATCATTGATTCCATCCGTACGGTGAACAAGAAGCACACGCTGATCTTCGGCGATGCGGAATGGTACTCCATCAAGCACCTCGCTGCAGGCTCGCCGCTCAACGACGACAACATCGTCTACGCCATCCACACCTACGAACCGTTCGTGTTCACGCACCAGAGCGCCAACTGGACGGATCTCAAGAAAGTCAAGAACCTGATGTTCCCCTACGACAAGGAAAAATGGTCTGAATGCAGCGCCGATTTCGGCGTAACGAAAGATCTCCCCAAGTGGTACAAGGACGCAATCTTCAAATACAACGAAATCGGAAACAAGGAATACATCCTCAACTTGATTCTCCCCGCCAAGGAATGGGCCGTAAAGAACAACGTTCCGGTAATCATCAACGAATTCGGTGCCTACAACCTGAAGACCGACAAGCAGTCCGTTCTGAACTACATGACTGCCATGAGGGAAATCAGCGACACGCTCGAAATTCCTCTGACGCACTGGGGCTACACCGGCGGCTTCTCCCTCTTCGAATCGACCGATGGAGTCAAGGGAACTACCCTGATCGAAGGCATGGCCGAAGCATTCGGTCTCGAAAAATAAGAACTCACACTCCTTGTAAAAGTCAAAGGTCACCCGCTTGCGGGTGACTTTTTTTGTGACTCCGTAGCGTATTTTGTATATTGTAGGCACTTATGCGTGCCTATACTTTAAGCTTTATCTTTTTTTGCGTTGGCGTAGCCTTTGCCAACGGTTTTTACGGCAACAATAGCGACATTCACTGGAAAGCCGCAGGCACCGATCATTTCAATTTTATTTACCCGGCAGAATATTCTTCCCACGCATCGAAAGTTTCCGCCTACGCCGAAGCCGTTTACGATTCCGTGGTGAGCCGCTACCATCACGATTTGCCCGGCCGCGTAAACGCGACACTCAACAATGCCCTTTACAGCAACGGCAACGCCATTCCCAGCGAAAATTCCATCAATCTCTGGCTTACCAACTGGGACTTCAAAATCCGTAGCAGCCACGGTTGGCTTTCAGACGTGGTAACCCACGAATTCAGCCACCTGGTCAGCATCGAAAACGCAAGCAAATTCAAGCCAAGCATCTATGGCTTGCAGGCCAGCTACACAGACTATTACAACGAACGAACCACCCAAGATTTCGCAACCCTGATTCCTTTTACTTTGCAACCCCTCTGGTTCGCCGAAGGTACCGCCCAGTATGAATCTAGCCGTATGGGCTTTGACGCCTGGGACTCCCATCGCGACATGTTGCTCCGTGTAGCAGCCCTTAACGACAGTCTGCTCACGCTCCCCTACATGCACGACTTCTCGGACAATTCGCTTTTCGCAGAACTGGGCCCATACACCCAGGGCTTTTCGCTAGTCCGCTACATCAGCAAAAAATACGGCGAAGATGCCATGCCCAAGATTTGGCATGAGATGTCCAAATACCACCGCATGACACTCGACGGAGCCATCAAGAAAGTTCTCGGCATCAGCGAACAGCAACTCTACGACAACTGGAAAAAAGAAATCACCGACGCCTACAAGGCACAACGCGATAGTCTCGGCACCCTTGTAGAAGGAACCAAGATGACCGAAGGGTCCTTCTGGCAGGATTTCCCCATTGTTGCTGGCAAGACACTCTACGGCGTATCCAATTTCGGCGGACTCTGGTTTGACGGAGGACTCTTCAAGATGCCTCTCGACAAAAAAGACAGCAGCCAGAAAGACGAAGTCATCGATGGTGTTGAAATCGGCGAAATCACCGTCGAAAACGACAGCGAAGACAGCACAATAGAAATTGGCGACTATGCCAAGCACGGATTCAAACTCAAAAAAGCCTGGCTAGACAAAGGCATCGATGTTCATGAAGATAGCATCCAGGGGCCCATTCTCGCCTATGTCAGCTACCAGAACCGCGATAAGGAGGGACACGCCCACTTCGACATCGCCGTAAGCGACACCAGCAAGAAAATGATTTCCGTGACATACCTGGCCGATGCAGTCTATCCCGCCATCGACGCCCAGGGAACCAGCATTATTTTTGCCATGAGGGAACCCTACAGCACACGATTCAAACTGGCCAAGATCCCTTACCCCAAAGACATTAACGACTACACCTCCGAAGACCCCGTCGACATCTACGTTCCCGATGCAAAATTCGACTACTACAATATTTACAGTCCGAAATTCAGCCCCGATGGCAAGCGCATCGCTTTCGGTTTCTTTGACGATGTAACTCGCGGAATCGCCATCATCGATAGCGACGGCAACAACTTCAAGATTGTCAGCACCGAAGGGTTCGACGAACGCGACGTAAACTGGCTCGACAACAACAGGATTATCTTCGCCAGCAACCGCAACGGCATTTTCAACTTGATTGAAAAGGACTTGACCACCGGCGCAGAAACTCCGCTCACCAACGTGGTAGGCGGCGCCTTCACCCCCGTTCTGGCCGGGGACACGCTCTACTTCACGGAATACGACAAGGATGGCTTCTCGCTGTACAAGATGCCCTACTCTACCGTTCCAATGATAAACGACACAACCGTTTCCATTACAGAACGGGACAGCACCATTCAAATTGCCGACTCTAGCTGCGTGAGCGACACCACCGTCCGTGACAGCACCTCCGATTCCACAAGCGTAGTCTGCACCCCCATTGTCCGCGACTCTGTCATCAAGGTCGCAGACACCACGCATACCGTTACACAAAAGCCAGCCCCCGCAGCCATCACGCTCCGCGGCACACCCCTCGAAAAAGTTCAAAAACCCATTGAAATTGCCGATATTGAATTTGCCGGCATTGAACGGGACTACAAGCCCATTCCAAACATACCGCTGTTTGTTCCGATGCTTGTATTCAGCGAAAACGCCCCCGACCTCACCGTCTTTGGCGACGGCAAGCTCAAAGTCAAGGCAGGCCTTGCCGCCATCATCAGCGACGCACTCAAGAAAAATACAGTTCAAATAGGCTTGTTGCTGGAACTCGGCAACGGTATCGACTACATCAACGGCGACGGTCTCAACCCTGAACAAGAAAAAGAATTCTTCGTTTCTTGGGAAAATAAGAGCACGCCTATAGACCTCTCGCTCAGCTACACCTACGCCAACTATACCAGCAAGGACACGCTCCGCGACGAAGGTGCAGGCGCAAACAATAAAGACAGTATTCTCGACTCCCATTACGCCATTCCTATGCAAGCCATTATGGCTGGGGCCGGCTATAGCATTTTCAAGAGCATCGACACGTTACAAGTCGCTGTCGGTTACGATTGGGCAAACTTCAACTTCTACAAAAGTAATTTTGACTGGACCTATCAAAAACGCTTAAGCCTGCTCGTCGCCCTCGGCCTTTATGGCGACCATGCCGAAGGCTCCGAAATCACGGGCCAAGGCAACGGACTGCGTTTCTACTTGCAGTCCTCCAATTCCGACTTGTACCGCCCGGGCACATTCGCCGAAAGCTTCACCATTAACGAAAACGGCAAAATCACGCCCAAGTACCGCAACTTCCACATTAACGAAGTCGGCCTGAATCTTTACGGCAGCATCCAAAGCCCGCTTACCGGCGCCCGCCTCGCGGCCGGCGGTAAAATCGCCGGCATATACAAGTGGAGCACAGACGCCAAGCAAGATACTCTCGATTCTTACTACTACGACGCTCTATTCCTCGAAGGCTACCCCTACCTGCGCAACTCCGAAAACTACACGCTCGCCGGCATGCGCACCGCCATCGCCGAACTCCATTACCTGTTCCCGGTATACGACGACTGGCGCAAATCCCTGTGGATCTTCGAAACACGCAGCTTCTACATCGACGGATTCGCCCAAATGGGCGCCGCCTGGAACACCAAGTGGTTCGACATTGACAAACTTACGGACCACCGCTTCTGGGACCGCTCCGTGGGCCTTACCTTCCGCATGAGCAACCGAATCTTCTACGGAACGCCCTTCGACATCTCGCTCACGCTCGCACGCGGCCTTAACCGCATCGGCGAAGACGACAACTTAGAAGGCGGTCAAAAGCTCTCGCCTATTGACGTCCCGGGAATTCCCGAAAGCATCGCCCCCACGAGAATCAAATTCTCCATCGGAATGGGGTTCATAAATTCATGGCAATGAGCCATGAATTTATAGCTACATCTGAGGCTCGGTCATGTACAAACCTTCGGTTTGTCCGCGACTCTCGCCTTGCGATGTAGTTGTCAACAGTTGGCAATAGCCAACGGGCGGACTAGAGTTCGCCGTATTTCTGTTTAGGCTTGATTTCGCCGGGCAATAGCTGACCAGGACTGGTTCGCTGCCCGTCTTTTCCCGTAAAGTTCGGATTAAACTGCTTGACCTGGGCCTTTTTCTGTTCCGCCTGCAAGTCCACCATGTGGCGTTCCCACTCCTGCATGGCCTGGTCCAGTTCGGCGCGAGCATTCAGCATGAGTTCCTTCAGTTGCATCAACTCCAGCATCTTGTCGCGCTTCATAATCCACATCTCTTCTTCTTCGGGCATACGCTCGATGTTAAAGAGCAGGTTCATGTATTCTTCTTCTGCCGTGCGGTAAGCCTTTTCCATTTCCTTGTAGACCATGTAACGGTCATCCACCATGGTCTGCTGGGGAGACGGATGAGAAGTACATCCCGCCATCAGGAATGCACCAAGGCAAACGGATATGCAGAAGACTTTATTCATCTTTACTTCGTTTCTTCCGCTTCGGGTCTCTTCACGGTATACAGTCTTTCGAGCGTAATCTGGCTCTTGAAGGTCGCGGTATCCTTCGTATCAGGATTCACCATGGTATGCGTACCCACCTTCACTTCACGTTCCTGACAGGGAATGCCCGTCGTCGGATCGATCATCACCTCAAACTGAGTCTGGTAATCAGCCTTCAGGCCCCTGTTGTACCTTTTGAACTTTTCGGGAACAATGTTGCTATTGACGTGCTGTTCCCAAATGTAATAGGGGAAACTTTCCTTTTCCTGCAAGTACACGATGTAATCCAGGCAACGTCGGTGGTCGCGGTTTTCAAAGCCCTTCACCACCACAGAATCCACCTGGATCAAGGCAAAGTTCAAACGGCCCTGGTCCTTGAGCATCTGCGTAATGTTTCCCTTAACCGGCACATCGCCCACCAGCATATGGTCCATTTCCCAACGATGCTTTTCAAGACGCTTCAAGTGCGGTTTATACTCCGGGTTCAAGAGCTGCCTACGCCAGACTTCGGGCATGGGAATACGGGCCAGCAAGGAATCGTAACCGTTATCCAAGCCGTCCACGCTTTTCACTTCGCGATCGATAGCCGTCATGTCCACCGACTTCACGCGCCAAGCCAGTTCCGAAGGCATGTAATTTTTCAGGTAACCACGAGACTTGTCCATCACGTAATCGCGGTGCACCTTCAAGGTGTCCCCCGAATTGGAATAGGTCAAGTTTGCGTAGGCGGCAGTCACCGTACCCATTTTTTCATCGCCCTTCAGGTCTATTGTGGAGAAATAGCCTTCGGCATAAAGTTCTACCGTAACGGGGGCATCGACTTTGTAGCTAACGTTGACTTTTGATTCACCGCAACCGCCAAGGATAAAGGCAGCTGTGACTGCGCATAAAATTTTCTTCATGTGTTACCGATTTTTAGTAAGGAGAATCTGTTTGGACAAAAGCACCTTGCCATCGCCACTGACTTCAATGACAACCGGGCCCGGTTCTTTTTTACGGCATAGTTCGCGGGCAGTCATTACACCCATATGATGGCGAGACTTGCCCTGCAGCGTGTAGACCCACTGTTTTTCACTAACGGCCACTTCGTGGTCCCAAATCTTTTCACCCTTGTGGGCAATCGTTCCTTCGTAGAAGGATGTCTTGAGCATCGAAAAGTCAAAGCTCTTTCCGTAACGGAACTGCACAATCAGCGGGTCTCTCATTTCGAACTCGCTCATGGTATCGGCCACGACATCAAGGGCCGGATTCCATTCCCTGCCGCAAACGATTGCGGTTTCTTCGACCGAGCACCCAGCAAACAGGCATGCGGTCACTATCGCAAACAACCATTTTTTCATACTCGCCTCCATTGCTTACCGGATAAACTAGAAAAAACTCTTTTTTTCGGCTATCGCGAAAGAATGAACATCATCTCCAAATGGGGCGTCTGGGGGTAAAAGGCGAATCCTTCCGCCTTTTTGAGACTAAACCCCGCCTGCGCAAATTTTGCATAGTCACGGGCAAGGGTCACCGGGTCGCAAGAAACATAGACCAGTCTGTTAACAGAACTTTTCACAATGGCATCAAGAGCTTCTACGGGGAGACCGGTACGGGGCGGATCCACAATCAAGGTAGCAGGCACATCCACCACGTTCTCAACGAGCCACTCTTCAGCCGCAGCCGAGACATTCTCTACGTTTTTCTGAACGGCTCCACCGTTTAAATTCAAACGGGCATGCTTCAAGCAGCCCTCTTCACGTTCCACCGTCGTAATTTTTTTGAACTTGTCCTTCAGAATTGCAGCAAAAAAGCCTACGCCACTGAACAAGTCAATGAGCCACGCGTCACTCGCCTCACCGCTTGCGATTCCTTCGTCAACGGCATTCTGAACGGCACTCACAAGCTCCGGCAAAAGCGCCAAATTGCTCTGGAAAAATACCGAAGCATCCGAGCGAATTTGTGCGCCCGCAATATCGACAACACTTACGGCGTTCTTTTCAAAATCCTTGGCGGCCATTCCCTTGTAATAGAAACTGACTTCGCCCTTTCCGTTATCGAAAAGATTCACATCCAATTCAAAATTCCTGGGCGGACGCTTATTGTTCTTTACCGATTCTTCAAAAATCTTCGCCGCATTTTCTTTCAGGAATGCATTGAGTGCAGGCGTCAATACTGGGCAGTTTTCAAAGGGGATAATTCCGTTGCTTTTTTGCATACGGAAACCGAAGCTGACGTTGCCATTTTTTGCACGGGCAATCACCACCCGGGCGCGATTCCTGTAGCCCCACGCAGGGCCAACATGAATCTTGAAATCTTCGGGCAATTCCGCATGAGCCAAGCGCCTAAAATTTTCACGTTCGACTTGTTCCAAGTAGGGAGTCTGTTTCTCGCTTGTCAAGTGTTGCAAACTACAACCGCCACATTTTCCGAACAAGGGGCACTTCGGTTCCGAGCGGTCGACACTCTTTTCAAGCACTTTAACAACCCGACCCCGCGTAAAATCCTTCTTGTTCTGAGAAAGTTCGACTTTGCAAAGTTCACCCGGCAGGCCCCCCTGCACAAAGCAAACGCGACCGTCTGGCAGGCGGGCCATTCCTTCGCCGCCCTGCACCATTTTTTCTATGCGGAGTTCATAAATCACGATGCAAATATAGCAACGAGAGCGCTGCACAATGAGAATTCCCCTTCAAGAAATTCCGTTGGAAACTGCAAAGTTGGCAGAACTGGAAAACAACGGCTACGGCGTCGCACTTATACTACCAAAAAAATGCAGCGTCCTTGTGACGTTGCATTTTTTATAGAATCGATTCAATCATTTTTTGCAGCTCAGCCTCGTTGCCCGAATTGTCGATAAAGCGCAATTTCTTCCCTGGAAAGAGCCGTATCCATTCCGCTTCGCTATCCTTGGCCGACTGCAAATTGATACGGCGTTCCGCATCCTCTTCGCTAAAGCCACGATTTGTAATCAGCCGGTTCTTACGGACTTCACGAGAGGCACCCACCACCCAGATTTCATCTAGATGCTTCACCAGTTCAGGGACATTTTCAAATAGGGCCGCCTCGACAAAAGCCGGATTCGCCCGCAGCAGGTATTCCGTAAGGGCCGGATACACAAGGGCTTCTAAACGCATTCTCGCCGTCGGATCGTTAAAGACCAGATTCGCCATGCGGGTTCGGCTCACTCCCTTTTCAGTCAGCATGTCTTCGCCGAACTCCTTTGCGATGGCAACGCGCAAGGCATTGTTATCTCGGTACAAGTGATGCACAGCCACATCCGCGTCAATCACGCGGATTTTCTTGTCACGCAAAATGCGACCGACCAGCGACTTTCCTGCGCCAATTGTTCCTGTAATGCCTTTCATACCGACAAATTTAGTAGAACGCTAGACTATTTTCCGAGAGCAATCAGACAAATACCAAGAATCACACCCAACAGGGCGACAAACTTCATCTTGCTCTTGCGTTCCTTGAAGAAAACAAGTCCCGCAAAGAACGAAATCAGCACACTGGAACGGCGGAACACCGTAATAATCGAAATCAAGGCGTCAGGATCGCTCACCGCCACAAAATAGCAACGATCCGCAATAATCAGGAGGACAGCCACCAAGAGCATCGACCAACGGAATTTAAAGGGCGTCGTTTTATGCCGCGTCGGAAACCAAGTGATGGCACAAATCACAAACTGCCAAAGCATCATGTAAATACTGAACCACACCTGAACCGTAAGGGGATTAAAGTTCATGCGCTGAAGAATGAACTTGTCATAAACGCCACTGCATGCCGCAAGAATCGTACCCAGCACCATGCAAATCACCCAGCCGTTACTAAAGAAATGACCCATTTCTTTGCGGCCAGCAAGACTAAGCCCCACATACGAACAAATACAAATGGCAACGCCCGCCCACTGGAGAGCAAAGGGGCGCTCTCCCATAAAGGTCACCGCAATAAAAATTGTGAAAACGGGAGCAAGGGCTCGAATAGTAGTAGCAATACTCAGGGGCAAATGGGCAAGCGCATTATAGGTCAAAATCCAGCTGCCGCCTACAATGGCCGCCTTGCCAAACAGGTAAATATGGCTCTGCAAAGGCAAGCTTTCACAGTGACCAGTCAACAAGAGCGGACTCATAAAGAGGGCGTAAAACGCACTGCAACAGAACAGTGTCACACGGACAGCATTGTCTTGCACCGATTTCTTCTTGGCGAGGTCATAACAGCCTAAAAAGAAGGCCGAAAGTAGAGCTAAAATGAACCATGACATAGCATGCAAAATTTAGAAAACCCTCTTGCCAAAGCGATATTTTAAACATATTTTTATCTTAACTTTAACAAAAGGATCCAATATGGGTATCAAAGGCAAAGCATCGTCCCTTATCGAAGAGTTCAAAGCCTTCGCATTCAAGGGCAACATCGTCGATATGGCTATCGGTGTGATTATCGGTGGTGCATTCGGCAAAATCGTCACCTCCTTCGTAAACGACATCGTGATGCCTACCGTTACGGCTATCATCGCCATGGGCGGCGGCAAGGATGCTGGCGAAGGCCTCAAGGCTCTCTCCTTCACGACAGCCGAAGGCGTGACCATTCCCTACGGAAGCTTCATCGGTGGCATCGTCGACTTCCTCATAGTCGCTATCGTGGTGTTCATCGTCATGAAGAAGTTCCTCGGCTTCATGCAGAACATGCGCAAGAAAGAAGAAGCCCCGGCCGCACCTCCGGCACCTCCTGAACCGTCTGCCGAAGAAAAGCTCCTCACTGAAATCCGTGACTTGCTGAAGAAGTGACACGAAGTGTCATCCTGAGCGTAGAGGCTCAAGCCTCGTAGTCGATATATGAAACTTGGCTCTTTAGAGCCTTAGTTGAATTAGGTTCGAAGGAACAGGATCTTTATATGAATAGCTCCGCGCTCAAACGCGGGGCATTTTTATTTATAGCCAAGTGCAATTTCCGCATCAGCGGTAAACGGCAATTCTTCTAGCTGCGGCGTCGCTATAATCACCTGGCACGCCTTCTCGCGAATCAGCGAGGCCACCGCATCGCGGCGCTTGACATCCAGTTCCGCAAAAATATCATCCAATAAAAGAATCGGCTTGTTCAAGTAACGGGAGGCCACATCCACTGCGGCAAAGCGCATGGACACCGCAGCACAACGACACTGGCCCTGGGAACCGGCCGTGCGCATTTCACTTTCGCCAATGCAAACACCCAAGTCATCTTTATGGGGGCCCGACAGCGTAATCCCCTGAATCTTTTCGGCAAATTCCAAACCGGCAAGCTTACGGCGGTAGGCTTCGCGCAAGGCGTTCTCATCCACGGAACCATCTTCGGATTCTCCCGAGTCCGATGCAACATATAGACCGCTTTTGTCGGCCACCATGGCAGCCTTGTCCAGTTCGGAATCATCCAGAAATTCAGCACCATCAAGGGCATCCAGTTCCTTAAGGATAGAGCTCTTGTAGGCACAGGCAATTTCGTCTACACCGCCCGAAAGTTTGCGGTAGTAACCCGTAATGATCGGGGCGATTTCTTTAGAAAGTTCAATGCGGGTGGCCCAAAGTTTTGCACCCAAATCCACCAGCTGTTCCGTAAGCACATGGAATAGGTCTTCGCCGCCGGTAGCGGCCCCATCGCGCTTGTATTGGCGCAGCCACTGGTTACGCTGTTGCAGTACGCGACGGTAACGCTTTAGCACCGAGGCATTCGCCTGCGAGCGGTAGCAGAGGATTTCATCAATCCAGCGCCTGCGCACTTCAGGAGCGCCACGCAAAAGCTCAATATCCGAAGGCTGCATCACCACGGCCGGCATACGCCCGAAAAATGCCGTCGGCGATTTCAGGCTTTCCCCATTCTCGCGGACATCGCTACTGCGACGCCCTACGCGAATTCCGCGCTTCAAGCCCTGATCAGAATCGTCAAAGACTCCACGCAAAATAAATTCATCGCCATTCCAGGCGATTATCTCCTTCAAATCCCGGGCCCTGAAAGAGAATCCCTGGGCAAGCAGATGTATAGATTCCAGTATAGAGGTCTTTCCGCAGCCATTAGGGCCATGAACCACCGTAATGCCGGGCCCGAACTCAGTCTCAAACCCGGCAATGCTGCGCACGCCATCTATATGGATTTTTGAAATCACGGAATAGAGCCCCTAAGGCCAAAGCTAAGCGGAGTCCAAATTCCCGCTTCCGTTTCGTAGATCAGGGCGTAGTTCACATCGAAGGGATACTTTTTCTTGCCAATGCGGATTCTAAACTTGTAGCCGGCACCCACCGTCCAATCCAAGTCATCCATGCCCAAACGAAGCGTTCCGTCAGGAATCAGTTCACACTCAAACCCCACGCGACCTGTCCACACATGTAAATCAGGATCGAAGGCCAACAGGGTATCAGCAATCTGGTAATCAAGGGCTTCCATCCAGGCATAAACGGGTTTCCCCATAATCTTGGAACGGTAGCCAAGACCAATCTGCAAAACCTTCGGGCGCACGCCCTCGGTACTTTCTACGGAATTATCCGTGCTGGTATTCTTGCTCCACCTTGCAGACAGATTCTCGCTAAAGCTCAAGTTACGGACAACCACCGAAGTGGACCACTTGTCGTTCCACTGTCTCAGCCAGCTCAAGTTAAGCGTTACCGGGCTGCGGTAATCGTCCACCAACTCAATACCATCGTAATATTCCGAAATGTCCATGTTGTCGTAGCTCATGGACAGCGATACACCAAAGGCATCTCGACGGGTTGCGCGGTAAGCGAAGCCCAAGTACATCATGGTAAAGTAGGGCGTTGCCGTTCCCATGGTTTCGTCGTCTTCGTTAATCACGTCAAAATTCATGTCGCCGCGATAAAGCATGGCAAAACCCACACCCATGCGCTTGCCCACCTTCGTTTCAAGGCCCAAGGAGCCGCCAACGCGATCCAGGTCACGCTTTTCGGCATTCAACGTATATGCAAAGTTTTCGCGAAAACCGAGAATGGCCGGGTTCCAATAAGCCGCCGGCATAGAAGCCGTATCCGCAGAACCCGTATTGCCACGGCCCAATTCGCGGGTGCCAGCCCCCATACGTTCCACAAAGCCGTCAAAGCCACCGAGAGTCGCCTTTTTCTCCGCCACCGCAGATGAAGCTAGCGACAGAACCATTGCAAAAAGCAGCAAGAATTTTCTCATTACTTGTGCCCTCCCAAGGTCATCACCTTGCCCCAGCCAATATGGTCATGGTTGTCCTTGACGCGCACATAGTAAACGCCCATAGTACAAGCCCTACCGGCCTTGTCCTTGCCATCCCAGAAGTCTTCCTTCGGGTTCGTGCTGCGGAATGCATCGGCATCGCGATGAACGTCCTTGACAATGGTACGAACTTTACGCATGTCGTAGCTAAACACGTCAATTGTAATCTTCGATTCCTTGCTCACCTTGTAAGAAACCAGCGACTGATCGCCCGCCGTAATCACCGACGGCACCATACGAATGGAACCCAAGTTACCGCCCAGCTTGGCACGGTTCAAGATAGTACTCCAAGTCTTGCCCGTATCAGCAGAAACAGAAACACCGTTGCCGTAAGTCGAAATGGCAAGGCCCTCCGTCTTACTGTCCAGCGGAAATGAACAAATCGAAGTAATAGCCGCATCACGGTCAGTAGCCCCCGAAGCATAGCCGTACAGCCACTGGTTCTTGCCATCGTCATCCATATCCCAGGCGCGAATTCCGGCAGAATCGAGTTTGAAATAGCCGCTTACACCACCACCTGGGCCAAGGACTGCCACATAGGCCTTATTCGCAATAAAGGCCACGCTGGTTACCGTGTAGTCGCCATCGTCATAGACATCTTTCTTCTGTTTTTTACCAGCCGTATCCAAGAAATCGACCTTGGCAAAATCCTTGGAGTTTTTACGCAGCACCCACAGGGCACCCTTCATCAAATCCTTTTCCATGCGCGAAGTTTCGGCAATAATCATCAGCGGGTCTCCCCCCATCCAGAGTCCCGTAACGCGAGCATTGGTATCAAGAGCCGCAGATACCTTGGAAACCTTGCCATCAGCGGAGCGCTTCCAGAGGCCCTTGGAAGTAGCCAACCACAGCTCTCCCGTAACCGGATGCAACTTCACATCAAAAATACGGGGATTCACCTTGTCCTTCCACTTGTAATTTATCTTGGCAGAATCAAGGGTTCCTGTTTGCAAATTCAGTTGGTACATTCCCTGTTTGGGACTGTTGCCCGAAACATCATAAACTCCAAGACCGGCTGCTCCGCGAGCCAACCAAAGCAGCTTCTTGGTAGAGTCAAAGGCAAAACCGCTTACGGCATAATACATGGCCGTATCTATATCTTGGAAGGCTTCGGGAATTTTCAACGGGGTTTCATACCAATTGTCAATGCCACGCACCGAAAAGAATCCTGCCGGCTGCGATGCATAACCATCATCATCCAATCCATACATGGGAAGCACGTAACCAAGCTTGCCCGCATAAACCGAAGGTGTTCGACGATGTTCAGCAAGGACATCGCTAAAGATTCCGGCCTGCACCGCCGTCATGGAATCCGACATCTGCTCCTGTTTGGAGTCATTCACCTGGATTCCCGTCGAACCCACGTTTAGATCCAACAAGGTCACGCCGCTATAAAGGTCACCACGGGAAAACACCCAAAGGCTCCCCGCCTTACCCGTTGAATTAACGTTCAGCGTGTAGTTGCTGAACAAGGTCTCCGCCGCAAAGGCAGGTATTGCCGCCAGCGCAAGCCACAGGCATTTTTTCAACATTCGCTTCATAAGTTACCGCATATCGATTTCATCAACGCCCTTCACAGGCTTGTACTTAAAGTCTTCTGGTTTCCAGGACTTGACTACCGAAAGATTCACGATATTGTACCAGGAACCGTTCCCGGACGGATCCACCGTATAAAGGCGTTTCGGCGAAAAATCCTTTTTCGAAAGCCAAACTTCCATTTGAGTAAACTGACCCTTGTACTTGGAAGGGTCCAGTTTCAGCACCCACATTTTCTGCTTGTTGAATTCGCCTTCCGCGATTTCCTTGGCCTTGCAGTTCAGGTACTTGAACAATAGTTCCGACGGATGCAGGGAACTGGACAAATCTTCCACCGACTTGATCAGCACCTGTTTCTGTTCCACATTGTGCTGCCACAGGTTCTCGCCATCGCTATAGAACTTGATGCCAGCCATGTCCAGCACAAAACGGTCACCTTCAGCCACCAGGAGCTTTCCGTTTTGGGAAGCTATGTCCGGGGAATCCGCATAAAAGACCTGTACCCTGAAATCAAGATTCCAAGCTTTGCCCGACTTGAACCAGGCCTTGGAATTTTCCATAGCCTCGTCAGCGGTGATGGCAAAAGCCCCCTGTACAACCAGGAGCGTTAAAATTACAAACAGCCTAACAAACCTAAAGGGATTGAACATCGAATGACCTCATGGATAGGAATATGGGCAAATTTACAAAAATCGTACACATTCGAATTGGCTTTTTCCTTTGGATATTTCTATCTTTGCACAAGAAATTTCAAATCATATTGGAAACAGATATGCGCAAATTGATTATGCCACTGGCCATTTCCTCTGCAGCCACATTGGCCCTCGCCGCCGACATTCAAGTCCACGGCGACGTGAACATGGACTACGCCAGCTATTTTGACAGCGATTTTGATCCGACCAACGCCGGCAACCAGGACATTGACCTTGCCCTGCACGCCCACCTCGACGAAAACATTTCCGTGGTCGTCATGGGAACCACCCACAGTACATTTGTCAACGAAGACGGCGACACCCAGGCATCTGAAATCCGTCACGGTCTAGCCCGTTCCACCGCTATGGGTTCGGAAGGCCGCTACAACTCCTTCGATTTTGACGGAGTCCAGTTCCGCTGGGATGTGAGCCACCAAGTTTCCCTTATTTTCGGTGACATGACCTACAGCGCCGGTGCGTTCAACTATTACTTCTGGCGCGACGCATCCCGTTATGCCGTCATTACCCGCGAAGAAAGCCTCCGCGGCTTCGGTGCTGAAGTAGGTAACGAAAAGTACGGCCAGGGAGCCTTCTACTTGGGCGCCTCCGACGACACGGACCATACGCTTTCCATGTTCGCCACCTATGCCTTCCCGCTTTTGAACCACACCGACGAACACTTGATTATCAAGCCGAGCTTCGACTGGGTGTTCGGTCAGGAAATCAGCCGCCCCTACACCTACGTTCTGGGTACCGAAGTGGACTACTCCAAGAGCTTCGAAAAGTTCAACTACGGCATCTACGCCGTTTGGGGACTTCATCCTTACAAGGGCAAGGGAACCCACTCCTTCTTGCTGGAACCCAGCATGAACTACGCAGTCTTTAACCTTGCGGCAACATTCTTCTACGCCATTACGGACAAGGATTATCCTGCTGAAGAACAGCTCATGACCGACGACCAGATGCTGTTCGCCGTCGAACCCAGCTTCAATATTCATAAGAAGTACACCCTGGGTGTTTCTTATGAATACCACGATCCGGACCGCGAAGTACATAAAGACGACTTCCAGTTCCTGGGCATGAACCACTACCTCTACCCCACCATGAATACGGAAATCGTTATCTGGTACGGTTACAACTTTACCGATACCGACAACACCCCGTTCGGCAAGGGTAGGTTCTCCCTCGGTTTGAGCGGTAAGGCTAGTTTTTAAGTAAATCGCACAACGATTAAAAGCCGGGCGACAAGCTCGGCTCTTTTTGTATGAAGGGGAAAGATTTCCCCTCGCTTCAGCCCTAGCATTTAACACGGCCGTCGCGATGTTTTCACTCACTCGCTAGCCGGGCCACTGAACTTTGTTCAGTGAACCGGGGCTCGTTCGCCAAAAACATCCCTTCCTGCCTAAAACATTAGGCACTGGGCTTACGCTACCCTTTCTAACGGGCTTCTGTAGACGCCAGCCCGTAACACCCGCTACAAATCTGATTTTAAAGACTCACAAAACTAGCCTTCATTTATTTCCCACCTACAAATAAAAAGAAAGGCGAGATTTCTCTCGTCTTTCTTTTTAAACATTTAAGGTTTTATCAAACCTCAAAGCTTGTCTTGTGAGCCATAAGCGACACAGTGTAAGCGTGTCGCGTTGGCGAGAGGAACGGCCGTAGAGTAAGAAACTGCTTATTTCTAGCCGTTCCGGTCTTGTTACTGGCCCAAGTACTTACGGCCGATACCGAATTCATCCTTGTATTCGATGTAGTCTGGCACGAAGTCCCTAGCGTAAGAGAAGCTCACGTTCACAGAGCACTGGAATTCGTTCATCAGCTTGCCCTTGCCCTTGAAGCTCTGCTTCTTCTTTTCAATCTTTTCCTGGCCCTTCTTGCCTACGAGGACTTCAGCTTCGCACCAGCCGCTGTTACCCTTGGCAAAGACTTCCTTGCCATCGGTAGAGACGAGCTTGATCTTGCTGGGGTCAAGTTCAGTATTGTTACCCGTAGAAGCCCAGAACTGGAGTTCTGCAGAGAGAGAACCCGGAGCCATCTTGAGGGTCGGCATAGCCATGACATAGCCCCACTTGTCCACGCGGCGGCTTACCGGTTCACCGATCTGTTCACCGAAGATCAAGAAGTAACCGCGAGTGCCCTTACGGCTCTTGTTCAGAGCAGCCTTCACGTCGGCATTTTCCGGAGCCATTTCAGCAATCTTCATAATCTGGTATTCGCTCACCACCGGGTCAGATTCGCCCACGGCTTCGGAGAGGTTCTTAGCAACGTAAGCATTTTCAGCTTCGATGCGGATAGCCTTCACAGCAGCTTCGCCAGCGCCCTTGGCCTTGGCCGTTGCGAGAGCGGTATCAATCTTTGCGAAGGCGTTCACGATAGTACCGTAATCCATGCCTTCCTGAGCGGCCTGCATCTTACCGATGTTGGCAAGCGTCGTCACGTATTCCTGAATGACTTCTGCATTCTGGACTTCAGCCATGTTCACGGAAACCTTGTCGAAGTATCCATTGATCAGGTCGCTGTTCAAATCCTTCTTGGCTTCAGTTTCGGCGGCGCGAACCAGGGCGAGAGTGAAGTTATCGTAGAATTCATCGGACATGCTACCCTTCTTCTTAGCCTCGAGGTAAGAATTGATAGCGTTGCGATAACGACCTTCCTTAAGGTGTTCGTCACCGCGCTTTTCGTTAGTACCCTTACAGCCAACCATCGTGAATGCAACGGCGGCAGCCAGAGAGGCAATAAAGAGTTTTTTCATTTGATTTTCCTTCAACTAAGTGATTTTGTATTGTAATAATACCTTTTTTCCTGAGAAAACTTTCCCCAGGATTATACTTTCTAAAAATAATTAAATAAATTTATGTTAAACTTTATCTATAAGTAAAATTTTATTTGGAGAACCGAGCAGGAATGAACATCCTCGTCGTAAGTCCCGAAGCCGGAAACTGGAGAAAAACCAGCCCACTGGCAACTGCGGTCAACCGCATGACCGACGCTTTTGCAAGCGCCGGCACCGTGGTTCTTACCTGCTCGCCGTTTTTCAAGAACCTGATGGTCGACGTAGATAGCTACCACTGTATTTATAGCGGCGTCGAAAAGCTTCAGGGTAAGCCCTACGAAATTTGGGTCTCCGAAAAAGACCCCCTGCACACTTATATATATAACGAAGAATATTTCGGCAGGCCTTACGTGTACGGTCCTCCCCAGAGCGCCCCGTACTCAGACAACCATATCCGGTTCGCATTCCTCGCATCGGCGGCACTTGCCTATGCCGAAGAAACCAAGTTTGAATGCAATGCCATCTTAGGCCACGAATGGGGCGGCGCTCTTGCTGGCGCCTTGTCCAAGACGACCTACAAGGATTTTGCATACAAGATTCCGTTCTTCTTTACCGTCCACAACATCACCTACGACTTCCATATTTCATCCAACGAGATCGAAAAAATCGGCCTTCCCCGCAAGGATTACAATATGGATGGCTACGAGTTCTGGGGTAAAGTCAGCCTGCTTAAAGTGGGCATCCTGTACGCCACCAAGGTACTGTTCCCGTCGCCCGGTTACCGCGACGCCATGCTGAACACAAACCTTCCCGGCGGCATCAGCGGATTCTTGAACCGTAACGCAGACAAGCTCATCGGCGTGCAGTTCGGTGTAAGCTACCAGGTCTGGGATTTTAACAAAGACAACCTTCCCATCAAGGAAGCTAAAGCCAAGGCCCGCACACAGTTACAGTCTCAACTAGGTGTGGACTTCGACGGCAAGTTGGTCCTCTACGTACACCTAGACGAAGAAGCTGGCAACACCTCCGAAACGTTGGCCACCATCCTTTCGGACATTGCAAGACTGGATATTTTCATTCTCGTAGGTATTTCTTCTAGAAATAGCGAATGGACTTACTACAAGGATTTCGCCAAGCAGTACCCGGACGTCATGTACGTGCAGGACCTGGACAGCGAACTCGACAGTACGTTCCAGTTGCGAGATACCCTTGCGGGTTCCGACGCCCTCTTTGCAGCAAACCTCCGAGAACCGTCTTCATCCATCATCCTTAAGGCGATGGCTGCAGGTACGCTTCCCATTACAGGCCGTACCGTGGGCGTATCTACGATGCTCACCCACTACTCCCTGGAAACCGCCGGCGAAGCAAACGCCTTCTTGGCAGACGACGCCAACGCTCCCCACCAGATGTTACGTTGTGCAAAAGACGCCGTCAACGTCTACAAGACCGAAGTAGCAGACTGGGACAAGTGCGTGGTAAACGCCTACAGCGGATTCCATTACGAATGGTGCAGGACCATTTCTAAATACCTGCTCATTTTCGGGGAATTGGGACTTTAGGTCTTTTTTGGCAAATATCGGCTACACACTTTTACTCGTTCTGACCGCCGCTATCTGGGGATCGGGTTTTGTCGCTCAAATCGAAGGCAATGCCTTCGGCCCTTTTGCCTTTTCGTGTATTCGCTGTTTTATCGCGGCAGGGTTTCTCGCCCTCGTTTTCAAGACGTTCGACGCTTTCGGGAAAAGCCCCCGAAAACCTAAAAATTCCGAAGAAACAAAGCTTCTCTGGAAAGCCGGATTCTTTTGCGGACTCGCCCTCTGCACCGCCATGAACCTACAGCAGTTGGGAATGTTCCTGGGCACCTCCGCCGGAAAATCAGGATTTCTCACGGCATGCTACATAGTCCTTGTGCCCGTCGTAAGATTAGTCCTCGGCCACCGCATTTCGGCAAAGACGTGGGCTTGCGTAATCATCACTACCTTCGGACTATACTTGCTCTGTATCAAGGACGGTTTTTCGCTGGAACTTTCCGACGGAGTCTCGCTGCTGTGCGCACTCGCCTTTTCGATTCACATTCTAGTCATCGACAAGTTCGTGAACAAGGTCGACCCCATTCGCGTTTCGGCGATTCAGTTCCTCACCATCGGCATACTGACTGCACCCTTGATGATTGTTTTCGACTTGAAATTTCCTGCCATGGACTTTAGCACTGTCGCCGCAGCAGCCGTCAATCCGAGAGCCGTTGCAGGGCTATGCTTTGCAGCATTCTGTTCCAGCGGCATAGCCTACACCTTGCAGATTGTCGCTCAAGACAAAATCAATCCGACAATCGCATCGCTCACGATGTGCCTTGAATCGGTATTTGCAGTACTTGCGGGTTGGGCCATTCTAGGAGAACAACTTTCAACCCGCGAAATCTGCGGTTGCGCCATCATGATGATCGCCATCGTTTTTGCCCAAATCAAGCGTTAATTTTTCGCTTTCTTTTTGGCGGATGATTTTTTCGCAAGTAAATTTTTAGGCGAAGTATTTTTCTTGTGGGTAAATCCACGTTGCTTTTTAATAAGCAGCAAACCTCCCACGACCAGCACGATTCCAACCAAAAGCGAGAACAGAGCACTACGAGTAAGCCCCGCGACAATGTAGCAGACAAAGCTTATTGCCGCCACATACAGAGCATAAGGCAACTGTGTGTTCACATGATTCACATGGTTACACTCGGCCCCCGCACTCGCCATAATCGTCGTATCCGAAATGGGCGAAATATGGTCACCGCAAACGGCACCTGCCATGCAGGCCGAAATCGAAATAATCATGAGACCAGAATCGACACTGGAGAAAGCGGCCACCACAATCGGAATCAAAATGCCGAACGTTCCCCAAGATGTTCCCGTGGAGAAAGCAAGACCAATTGCAACCAAGAATATAATAGCCGGCATAAAGTTCATTAGACCTGTAGCACCACCCGTAACGATTCCCGCCACATAGTCCTTTGCGCCAAGCGTATCGGTAACACCCTTCAGGCTCCAGGCAAGCACAAGGATAATGATTGCAGGAACCATCGCCTTAAAGCCTTCGGGCAGACTTTCCAGGCACTTGTTGATTTTCAAGACCCGGCGGCCCATATACCAAATCACTGTCAAAATGAACGCACCAAAGCTACCGAGCACTAGTCCAACCGAAGCGTCACTTGCACCAAAGGCGTCGACAAAACCCTTATGAGCTTCACCACTCGAAAAGAAGCCGCCTGTATAAACCAAGCCCGCCACACAGAAGATGATTAGCACCACAATCGGGAAAATCAAGTCAAGCACCGTACCCCGGGCTTGTTCAACATTCAGATCTTCCATCTTGGCACTGATCATATCTGCAGCTGATTCGCACCTTCTCATCGGTCCAAAATCAACCTTTAAAAGAACAAG
Organism: Fibrobacter sp.; assembly: GCA_017530965.1. Classification (GTDB taxonomy): domain Bacteria; phylum Fibrobacterota; class Fibrobacteria; order Fibrobacterales; family Fibrobacteraceae; genus Fibrobacter. The sequence continues at coordinate 2,664 of JAFXLS010000149.1, read as the reverse complement.
TGCAAAAAGAGCCACAATCGTCAGCAAGGCGTAAAAATTGAAGGGAATCGCCATCACAAAAAGGCCAAGGCCATCTTCACCTTCGACAAAGCCAGTCACGGCCGCAGCCCAGGAACTTACCGGCGCGATAATGCAAATCGGGGCCGCCGTTGCATCAATCAAGTAAGCCAACTTTTCATGGCTAATCTTAAATTTATCTGTAACCGGGCGCATCACGCTACCTACCGTAAGACAGTTAAAGTAATCGTCTACGAAAATTAGAATACCAAGAATAATCGTCGCTATTTGCGCTCCGACCTTGGATTTGATATGCAACTTCGCCCAGTTTCCAAACGCCGCCGCAGCCCCCGACTTATTCATGAGGGCAACCATTGCGCCAAGCATCACCAAGAAAAACAGAATACCCACATTCCACGGGTCCGACACCTGTTTGACCATTCCGTTCTTGAACACTGCATCCAAAAAGCCGGGGAAACTCCCCTGACTAATGAAAAGCCCACCGATAAGGACGCCGACAAACAGCGACGAATAAGCTTCTTTGGTAATGAGCGCCAGGACGATAGCCACGATGGAGGGGACTAAAGCCCAAAAGGTGCCATGAAAATAGGACACCGCTTCTACAGCTTGCTGTTCCATAAAATTTTCCTTATTTGAACACCAAAATTATAGTAAATCTTCGAAAAAATGATTTTTTTGCATGTTGTAAACCCAAACAACAGAAAAAAAATCCAACTGGTACGAATTGTTCCAAAAAAAGCATAAATTACCTTATGCGGGTGTCCAAACTAACAACAATTTAGGATTGGGACTATGAAAAAAAGGAAATGGATTATACCTGTAGCCATTGTCGCTGCCGGTTTTTGGGCATGTGGAGACGACAATAATACAGCCTCTACAGAATGTGTCACTGAACAATGCCTTATTGATAAATATGGCGAATTTAACGCGGATTCGGCAAATGCTGCCAATCAGCAGAATCCAGGGAACGATTCTGCTGCAGCAAACCAGAACCCGGACGATCCGAATAATCCGCTTGGTCAGAATAACCCCGAGGACCCCAACAATCCGCAGGACCCGAATCAGCCCGAGGACCCCAATAATCCGCAAAATCCGAACGAGCCTGTTTCTTCAAGCGATACTGGCGCACAGCAGCCCGGATCTTCTGACGCGAATCAGCCCGTAGAATCTTCAAGCAGCCACCATCATCATTGGGGAAGCAGTTCCTCCGTTGCCGATTCTGATATTTCTAGCTCCAGCGAAAAAGAGATCATTCCGCCGACACCCGGCAACGACTTCAAGGAACACTTCCGTGACGAATGCCCCGTCGCAAGCATTCCAAAAATCGGCAGCAACCCGAAGCTTCCCGATCCGTTTACCGCCTTTGACGGCTCCAAGGTGACGACGAAGGCACAGTGGAAGTGCCGCCGCGAAGAAATCTCGGCACTTCTCGAAGAAGTTGAACTCGGCGAAAAGCCGCGCAACCCCGAAAAGGTCGAAGGCAGCTATTCCGGCGGTTCGCTCAAGGTCACCGTTACAGACAAGGGTAAAACCATCAGCTTCAGTGTCAAGATTTCCGGAGCAGGCACCAAGGACGCCCCGAAGCCCGCCATTATCGGGTTCAGTGGCGGAAGCCTCGACTACTCCGGCCTGAACATCGCAACTATTTCGTTCAATCCCGACGACGTCGCCCCGGAAAAGACCCGTGGTTCGGGAAGGTTCTACGATATTTACGGAAGCAACCATAGCGCAGGCGCAATGATTGCATGGGCCTGGGGCGTAAGCCGCGTAATCGACGCCCTCGAAAAGACGCCTGAAGCGGGCATCGACGTGCACCACCTGGGTGTTACCGGATGTTCTCGCCTTGGCAAGGGTGCCGCCGTGGCAGGAGCCTTCGATGCACGAATCGCGCTCGTCATTCCGCAGGAATCCGGCTCCGGCGGAGCTTCCAACTGGCGTAGCGCCGCCAAGGACAGCGAAGCCCAGCCTCTCAGTCACGCCTGTCAGGAAGCCGCCTGGTTCCGCTCCTCGCTCTGTAATTACGGCAACAGAATCAACGACCTGCCCACAGACCACCATTACCTGACCGGCATGGTCGCCCCGCGCGCGCTCCTGGTTCTCGACAATACCGGCTGGGTATGGCTCGGTGAAGGCGCCAGCTACGCAAACGCCATGTCCACCGTCGAAATCTTCAAGGCCCTCGGGGCCGAGAAGGACTTCACCTACAGTAAGGCGGCAAACCACATGCACTGCAGCTTCCCTGCCGAAAACAAGGACGAGCTCACCGCCTTCGTGAAAAAATACCTGTTCGACGACAAAACTCAAAATACGGGTAAGATCGAGGCGAAGGGCGTAAGCTACAACGCGGCGGACTGGCAAGACTGGACAACACCAACCTTAAAGTAAAAACTCCACACACCCGAAATGGGGTTAATACCCCAGCCCCCGATGCAACTCGGGGGTTTTTGCATGTTTTTTTTGCATATTTTTATGTGTTTTGGCTTATTTTGCCTTGACAAAGCCCCCAAAATTTTCTCTATTTGGAGGCACATTTTTAAGTTTAACCCTTAACGGAGAAACAACATGCCTTGCGGAAAGAAAAGAAAGCGCAGGAAGATTGCGACTCACAAGCGTAAGAAGCGCCGTCGTCGTGACCGTCACAAAAAG
>JAFXLS010000148.1 GCA_017530965.1 Fibrobacter sp. | reverse complement strand
GTGCAAGAAGTCTGCCTCATCGCCAAAGAGACGAAAAACGTAAGGGCAGTCTCGTTCAATTTCCACACGCCCTACCCTGACACAAGAAATCTTCTTTTATCTACAGACGAAAAGAAAGCGATTGCAGTCACAATCTCGCAAATGATGGACAAAGGATTTCCGATATTCAACCTTAAAACGTCACTCCCGTATCTCGTCAACAACACCTTCCCCACTCCTTGCTACCAATGCTTGGTCATCGAAAACGGCAAAATTTCTGTATGCGGAAGGTGCATCGACGTGCCGGGCCTTTGCGAAGAATGCGGCTACTTTTTTGTCGCAGAATACACCCTGCTTTTCAAGGGCAATTTAAAGATTGCCTTCGAAGTGCTGAGGACATACCTAAAGTACGTTTAGGCCAACGAGAGTTTTGTGAATGAGTTTGAGAACGACTTTAACTAGAGCGTGGCTGACCCGGTCCACCAAGCCTTTTTTATTCAAAAACGAATACGACGAGTTTTTACCTTTTGAAGAATGCGAAAGGTTAGGCCTTTACGTCCATATTCCTTTTTGCAAAAGCATCTGTGCATTTTGTCCGTATTGCAAGACCGTTTACAACAAGGATTTATGCGACAAGTACATTGACGCGCTGGTAAAGGAAATCCACAAGGTCGGCAGTCAATACAAATGCAAAAAGGAGACGACTAGCCTGTATTTTGGCGGCGGCACGCCCGCTCTGATTGCAGATAGAATCGGCGAAATCATAGAAGCGATTCAGGAACATTTCATCGTGACTGAGGGCATCGGCGTAGAGTTGCACCCAGACAACGTAAATGTAGAAATACTGCAAAAGTTGAAAGCTGCCGGCGTTACAAAACTCAGCATAGGCATCCAGTCATTCCAAGAGAAATACCAGAACATTCTCGGACGCAAAAAAGTTGATGCAAATAAATTAAATAAAGCTTTAAGCGCCGTGGATTTCGAAACGGTTTCCATGGACTTCATCTTCGCGCTCCCCGACCAGACTTACGAAGACATCAAAGCGGACGTGGTTACCGCATTCGCAAGCGGCGCCAACCACGTGGCGATTTACCCATTCATCGATTTTTCCTTTACCAAGAGCAAAGTGAAAACGATGCCGAAAAAGCAGAAAAAGGAACTGCTGGACCAAATCACCGCCTACTTCAACGAGAAAGGGTACCACCGCAGTTCCATCTGGACGTTTTCGAACAAGAAAGAAGCCAAGTATTCCTCCATGACCCGTGACAGTTTCCTCGGGTTCGGATGTTCCGCCACGACACTCCTTCAAAAGCAATTCAAGATAAATACCTTCTCCGTAGAAGAATACTGCAAAAGGATTGACAACGATAAGCTGCCTACATCTTTAACCATCCGCTTCACACCAAGGCAGAGGATGGTATATTACCTGTTCTGGACGCTTTACAGCATGCAGCTAGACGAAAAGAAATTCGAGCAGTTCTTTGGCGTTCCGCTCCAGAAAATGTACGGCTTTGATTTCTGGCTAGCGCAAAAACTCGGATTCCTGACAAAAGAAAACGGAATCTATTCCACGACCATGAAGGGCGCTTTTTACTATCATTACTACGAACAATTCTACACGCTCTCGTACATCGACAAGATGTGGGGAATCATGCGGAAAGAAGCGTTCCCGGAGAGAATTGAGTTTTAGGGAATACAGTAGGAATACATGAAATTTTTGGCAGTATTTATTTTAAGTTTCTCGCTGATGGCAACAAGTTCTTTTGCGGTTTCACTTACTCCACCGCTTGTTCTAAAGATGCAAGAAGATCGAAGCATGGCAGCCTCGGACTTTACAACAGAAGAAACTCCAGAGCACGATTTTTCCGTATTAAAAATCCTCGTAGGCGTATATTCAGTTGGATTTATTATTTTGGGAATTGCCTTCACAGGTATCGGACTTGATAAAAAACACGACGAAAACTATCAAGATAAAGCAGGGACGATGATTGGTGGAGGCCTAGGCATGGCGGCTTTAGGAGGGCTCGGTATTTGGTGGGCGTTTTAAAAACAAAAAGATAAAAAGCAGGACTAAATTCTGTTTTTTCATCCATACAAGCGCCGAATCGAAACTGTATGGATTCTCCTTCGGAGAATGACGCAAAAAGTGACGTCCGCCATAGCGGACGTTTTTCGCGTTTCTAAATCAGCTCAAAGCAAAAAAGTCGCTTGCGAATTTTTGCGACCCGCGCAGCATATTTCTATACTGCGGCGTAAGCCGCATTATATATCTTTCGTCTTTCGTCTGTAGCCCACCGTGGCGGGCGTTCTTTCGTCTAATAGCGCGACTTAGTCGCGCTTGAGCGTCTTGTACTTGATCGGCTTCGGATTGTCGGCGTCTTCACCGAGGCGCTTGCGGCGATCGGCTTCGTATTCGCTCCAGTTGCCTTCGAACCACACGACCTTCGAATCGCCTTCGTAGGCAAGGATGTGCGTGGCGATGCGGTCCAGGAACCAGCGGTCATGCGAGATGATTACGGCGCAGCCTGCGAACTTGAGGATAGCCTGTTCCAAAGCCTGCAATGTTTCGATATCCAAGTCGTTCGTTGGTTCGTCGAGGAACAAGAGGTTGCCCGGCTTCTGCAAGTTCTTTGCCATGAGCACGCGGTTACGTTCACCACCGGAGAGCTGCGAGAGCTTCTTCTGCTGGGCTGCACCCGTGAAGTTGAAGAGACCGCAGTAAGCACGGCCATTCATCTTGCGGTCGCCCACCAAGATTTCGTCATTGCCACCCGTGATGGATTCCCAAACCGTCTTGGAATCGTCCAGGCTTTCGCGGCCCTGTTCCATACTGATGATTTCGACAGTTTCGCCAATCTTGAGCGTACCGCCATCCGGCTTTTCCGTGCCCATGATCATCTTGAACAAAGTTGTCTTACCAGCACCGTTCGGACCAATGATGCCAACGATACCCGAACGCGGCAAGCTGAAGTTCAAATCGTCGAACAGCACCTTTTCGCCAAAGGCCTTCTGCAAATGTTCCGCCTGAATGACGACATCGCCCAAGCGCTTG
>JAFXLS010000013.1 GCA_017530965.1 Fibrobacter sp. | reverse complement strand
TTCATGGCGCTGCTCCGCGAATTCAGCAAGCAGACCTTGTTCATCGTGGTGACGCATAACAAGCGTACCATGGCCGAAGCCGACATGCTCTACGGTGTGACGCAGGAAATCAAGGGTATTTCCCGCATCGCCAGCGTGCAGCTTGCTGATGCAACCAAGTTCGCGATATAAGACCGTTCGGCTCTACATCATTCGCAAGAATGTGATATCGCCTCACTCTCGCAACCGCCCTCGGTTAACACCCGAGGGCTTTGTTGCTCACGAAAGACTGCTCGGCTCGGCTGTTTTTCTCTTAAAAAAAACATCCCCGCATTTGCGGGGATGTTTTCATATTCTAGTACAAATTCTATCCGCGGGTCAGGCAGCCTACATTGATAAGGATCCAGGAACCTTCGCAATAATAATAAACGTCAAATCCAAATACGCAGACCCCTTCATGATTCGGATCAAACGCTTTGCAATATTCTTCTGCAGTTTCTGCTTTCTTATAACCTTGTACTGTATTTACGTAGTATTCCGTTTGTTCGTAATACTTAACAGTAGACTCGTATATATTACCATCATGATTGACAAATTCACAGGCGGAACCTGTAGAATGGTCTTCGCAATATGCTGCCACAGATTGCCACACGCTATCCAATTTGACGAAAGACTCGGTACCGGCATGGCAGATTTTCTTGTCGGTTTCCATTTGACATTCATGACTTTCGCCACAGTGAGACATACTAGAAGAATTAGACGGATTATCAAAATACCCGCCATATGTCAAATTTTTACCATTAGTTTCGCAGTACTCATCAAAAGTATTCCACTGATACATGGATGATTCATCCTTGTACGCGCAGACATAGATTACGCTTTCTTTGGTAACAGTTGCACCTTCGTTATCTCTGTAGCAAATCTGGTTGAGAGCAATGTCTGTGGAGGCGTCAACCCACTTACCATAGCCATTTACGACTTCTTTAGCTATAGAGCACTTGAAACTGTGGCTTTCACCATCCTTGAGGGTTTCGCTCTTAATGTCTGCAATGTTTTTAGTATTACCTCTATCGGTTTCGCAATCACCAAACTTGGCGTTAAGGTACTCTTTTTCACCAATTTCTAGCCAATCTGTGGAGGAAGAACTTGCGGGGATTCCTTCTACGTTATTATTATAAAGACATCCATAGTATGCGTTACCGACTATAGCGACATCTTTTTCTTTCATTCGATTTCTCGTGCAAATTCCAAGCGTTGCGTTTTCATCCAAATCGCTTGCTTTAACCCAAGAGTATCCGCCGGAATTACCTCCAGAAATGTAGTTACACTTGTATTTTTCCCCTCCGTAAACAGCTACTTTGGTTTGATTCTTCATCTTATTTTCATCGCATTCGCCATAGATATCCTCAAAGCTAAGTTCACGCCATTCATGGATATGGTTACCGTCGTTGTCTGTATATTCAGAATTTTCTTCACAAACATATTCATAACCGGATTCAGTAACCACTTTTTTATCGACATTGCCATAATGGCAAGCTTTATGTAAATCCGAGTCACGCCAATCAGCAGGGATCCATTCGTATTTTTCCTGTTTATCAAGGTAATCGCATTTGTACCAGGCGGAACCGATTTCTTCCTTGACGACACCCTTTCCCATCACGGTTTTTGTACATATTCCATATTTCTTGTCATAATCATCTTTTTCTCTCCATTTGGAGCCGTCGCATACAAAGGTCGTTTTGCTCGTTGCCGTGGCAAGTTCCGCATTCTTGGTGTCGAACAGCTTTTCTTTGCCTTCGTTTACGGTAGCGCTGCATTCACCGAGGTAAAGCTTGGATTCCGGATTGTTGGCCTGTTCTTCCGGAGTCATGCCGTCCTGTTCAGAATATTCACCGGAAGAACTCGAAGAGTTCGGACTGACAGGACCAAGTTCAAAACCAACGCAAGAAGAAGCGGATGGATTACATTCTATTTCTGCGCACTCATACTCTTGAATTTTCCCGTCAAAGAACGCCGACCCCTTATCTCCTTTATTACGGCCCAAGCATACATTTTCAGTATCTTGCCAGTAGCATTTTCCATTGTCGCATACACAAACGGCATTTTCATCAAGACCTTCAAAGCTATAGAAGAAGGTCGAATTAACAGCGTCAGCATCGCAAACTTGTTCCACCGTTGCAACACCTACAGCCCAAAGTGTTATAGGATACCAAACTTGTTCGTTTTCGATATATTCAAAGTAATGGAAATATCCCCCTTCGACATCAGACTTATATACCTTGCTGCTATAGCCAGACGGAGCATTGAAAACCTTTGCGTCTTCGACTTTAAGCTTATAGGCTTCCACAAATCCATTCTGCAAAATCTTGTAATAGACGGCATCCGTACCACTCCAGACATTCGTTTCAGCAGTAGAGTCGCCATGCTGCATTTGGTTCCACTTGAAGAAGTTCGCGTCGATAAGCAAAGCGAGGTAATCAACAAAGAACATGCTGTGTTCCTTGCCTGCGTAAGTCGTATTGACGGCGGTGTTAAAGTTGCCGTTTTCGGCAAAGACTTTGCGGAAAGCGTTATAGACCGAGTTAAAACCTGGAGTCTTGTCCTTTTGGTCAATGAGGGCCATCACCCACACGATGCTGTTGAAGTTTTCGGCCAGGCCAATCTGATCGGGGGCATAATGTTCGAAAGACGGATATTCTTCGCTGTTTTCCAAATAAAGGGCACCGGCAAGTTCCTTGTTTGCCTGCTCGTTTGCAACACCAAAACCGTTACCATCGTCAACCAACTTCTTTACGCGGGCTGCCTTGTAGTCGGTCAAGAAGTCGATGACAACCGTATCGGACGCATCGGACAAGTCTGCATAGGCGTTGTAAATGACATCCGTTGCGTTCGAGCCAAATCCGCCAAAGGCGCCGAAAGCGTTGTTACTCAAGTTCAGTTTAACGCGGAGCTTCACAACCGGGGTTGTAAGGTTCGTGATGTCGAGATCCCCTTCGAGGCGTGCAACCTTGTATTCCACCGTCTTTTCGTTAGTTTCTTCGATTGTCACAAAGGATTTATTGGCAGAGGCGAACAAGTCCTGCATAAACACCTTGCCGCTCGGGGCGAACTTTTCGTCAAGGTCCGTCACGGTAAGTTCTGCATTGTCGCCACCCTTGAGGTTCTTCCAGATTTCCTCGTAGATGTCGTCAGTTTTTGTTTCCTTATTGGCCTGCACCGGGAAACGCACGACAACATGCTTCTTGTACACCTTGGCGAGGTTCTCGTTCACGGGCGTGAACGGGATTTCCATCTTGGTTTCGGCTTCGCCGCACTTGATTGTCACGGTGATGATGGCCGTTTCGTCGTTGCGTTCCGTATTGACGATGGCGCAAGACTTGTTTTCAAGTTCTGCATTCCAGCTACTGTAGGCGTCGTTGAACTTGTTGTTGATTTCTTCGCCGAACTTGTCCGTTGCAGAGCTCAGGTTCTTGAGGGCATCTTCAACGTCCTTCTGCTGCTTGGCAGAAGCGCTGCTCAAGCCCTTCAAAGCGTCTTCGATGTCCTTTTGGTTCATAGCAGAAGCGGAACTCAAGTACTTGAGAGCCTCGTCAACATCCTTTTGGCTTTTGCTGGAGAAGGCGCTCAAGGCGTCCTTAATGGATTTGTTGATGGCTGCAGTATCAACGCTTACGCCGTCTTTACCGTCCTTACCATCGACACCGTCCTTACCATCGGCACCATCCTTACCATCGGCACCATCCTTGCCGTTGACTCCGTCCTTACCGTCGTCACTGTCTTTGCCGTTATTGATAATTCCGATGGTATCACCGTCGCAAACAATGGCAAAGCCGGACTTGTCTTTCTGTTCCTTGGATTCGCAACGATACTGGATGGCTTCCTGGTCGCTCATGGCGACCCATTCGCCTTCGGAACAGACGTACATCGTGGCTTCGGGCTTCACGAAGCTCATAGAGCCTTCGGTTTTGTCGTTACAGTCCTCGGGGTTCAGTTCTGTTACGAGATTGAGATTTTCGTTGGAAGCGATTTCTTCATTGCTACAAGATGTAGCGCAGATTGTGAATGCTGCACACATTGCAGCCATTGAAAGGTGTTTGATATTCACCCTATGCTCCTTTTTTCGTTTTTTGGGACGCAAAGATAGAAAATTTTGTTTACAATTGTGCTTTTTTTGCTTTTTGTATGAAAAAAACAATTTTACCCCTTACAACTGGAGTCGGATTAGTCTAATTTATGCATCGAAAATGATTTTTCGGGAATCCATAGGTAAAAAACAGCATGTTCTAGTGAAGTCTGCACTCAAGGGTTTTGTTTTTGCAGCCCTTTCGGCTATCTGCTACGGCACGAATCCGCTGGGTGCGCTCCACTTGTATGCACAGAACTATTCGCCCGAGACGGTGCTTTTTTACCGATTCTTTACGGCGGCATTGTTGCTGATTGTCGTCATGCTTTCCAAGGGTTCGCACTTTAAAATTTCGTTTCGCGAGTTCCGTGCGCTAGTCGCGTTCGGTTTCTTGTTTGCCGCGAGTTCGCTCACGTATTACGCCTCGTTCAAGTACATGGATGCGGGGCTAGCCTCTACGCTTCTGTTCCTTTATCCGCTCGAAGTCTCGGTGCTCATGGCGATTTTCTTCAAGGAAAGAATCAAAATTTGGACATTCCTTTCGATTGTGATTTCGATGGCGGGTATTGCGCTTTTGTATCGTGGGGGAGACGGCGCAACGCTCAGTTCGGTGGGTTGCCTGCTCGTGTTCTTGTCGTCCATAAGTTACGCCATTTATATGGTGATGGCGAACCGCATCAACTTGCAGATGGGCTCGGTCAAGATGACTTTTTATGCCATCTGTTTTTGCATGTTCTTCTTGTTGCTTTATTCGGTGACGCTCGGTTCAGGGCTCCCGCCGCTCTTTACGCAGGCGAGTTCCTGGGGCTGGGGCTTTATGCTGGGACTTGTGCCGACGGTACTTTCGCTCATTTTCATGGTGAAGGCGGTACGCATCGTGGGCTCTACACCGACGGCGATTTTGGGCGCTCTGGAGCCAGTGACTGCAGTGACGATAGGCGTGACTGTCTTTGCCGAAACCTTGACGACACGCATCATGGCGGGCATCATCTTGATCCTTTGTTCCACCATTTTGATTGCCGTAAAGAAATAACCCTTTAATTCCCGTCTACTTCCTACCGTCTACTATTTGGTTTCAAGTGCGTGCACGACCGGATTTATCGCGATACGAAGCATTGCCGCTCGAAAAAGATACCGTTATCACCTGGGTCTTGCGGTACAATTATCTCGGGGGCATGTTTGAGGGTGATAGCGATTCGCTGACCATTACGACCCTGTTTAAAGGGAAGTAAATTTCGGCGGCTAGACTCAGAACGATGGGTGTTTTGACTCTATGCGGACTGTGTACAATCCGTTCGGTTAGTTTTGTGCAAAATAAGGAAATTTTTTTTCAAAAAAATTCAACTTACCCCTTGCATTTTAAGTTAGTTTTATCTAACTTATGTATTAGACAAGTCTAACTTTGATTGCCATTCGGGTTCGACAAGTCTGGTTGAGTAAAATCCAATTCCCTCTTGTGTCTCTTTGGGAACAGCAGCGCCTCGCATCATTCAGGTTACCTCGATGCGGGGCGTTTCTGTTTTTCTATATTGAAATACATGCAATGCATTTGTTCAATATGCAATAAAGAATTCAATGACAAGGTCGGGATGTCCCCGATGGAAAGCAACCTTGCCATTCGTTACCGTAATAAGGTCGGCAACATTTGCCCCGATTGTCAGGCGGAAATCGCTTCGACAAAGCGGGGGAGATGTCGACTCTTCTTCTGGAACTTGAAAGTCGCGCTCTACTGCTTGCGCTTTCTCTCGATATTCGCGATCCCGTTTATCGCGTTGATCGTAGTCCTTGCTTTATTTGTTCTATAAAACGTCATTGCGAGGAACGCTAGTGACGAAGCAATCCATTTAAAAAGAGACTCCTATGGAATTCATCAAACTCGCTCAGAATCGTTACAGCTGCCGCAAGTTCAGCGACAAGGCTGTGGAACCCGAAAAACTCTCCCTCGTGCTCGAAGCGGGGCGCCTTTCTCCGACGGCCGTGAATGGCCAGCCGGTGACGGTGAAGGTACTCAAGTCCGAGGCCGCCCTAGCCAAGCTCCGCGGCATTACCCGCATGGCCTACAATGCCCCCGTGGTGCTCATGGTCTGCTACGACAAGGACAAGTGCTATTCTCCCGTGACCTACCACGACGATTTTGTGAGTGGCGACATGGATTCAAGCATCGTGACGACTTCGATGATGATGCAGGCCACCGACTTGGGTCTCGCTACTTTGTGGGCCCGCGGCTTCAACGCTTCCGAAATCGAAAAGGCCTTCGACTTCCCGGCAAATCTGAAGCTTGCCTGCTTCTTGGATGTGGGCTACGCCGACCCCGCCGAGGGCGGCCCCTCGCCGCGCCACCCCGTGCGCAAACCCATGAGTGAATTCGCAGAAGAAATCTAAAAAGAAGGCGGTCAAATGACCGCCTCATTTTATTTCCAATGCATCTCTTTTTTTAGTTTTTAAACCTTTGGCGTGCGTGAATTCTTTCCCCATAAGACTTAAAACAGTCATTTTTGCTATATTTGGTACGGAAAATTTTAAAAAGGAATAAAAATGCGTTCTTTTAAATTTGTTTCTCGCGGTATTCTGACGGTCGCTATGGCTGCCGGTATCGCTTCTGCTCAGTTGTTGAACTCCAAGAGCATGGATGTTATCCGTGTGGAAAAAGTTGGTATTTCTGCAGGTAAAATCGATAGCCTCGCCAAAATGCTCGGCGAACAGCAGCTCCGCGGCAAGAAGATTGATGACAAGACCATGACTCAGCTCCGTTACGCCGTGATTGACAACCTGGTTGGCCAGGAACTCATCAAGCTCGAAGCCAAGAAGATGGGTATCAAGGTCTCCCAGGGTAAGGTGGACAGCTTGACCAAGCTCTTCAAGTCCCAGTTCCCCAGCGAAGACGCCTTCCAGAAGGAACTCAAGAAGTCTAACACCACCATGGCCCAGTTCAAGGAAAAGATCGAAGACCAGCTGAAGAGCGAAGCGATCCTCGAAAAGAAGGTGCCGTACCCGAAGGATCCGACTGAAAAGCAGAAGGAAGCTTTCTGGGAACTCAACAAGGGTAAGGTCCAGATTAATGACTCTATTAGCGGTGCCCGCATCGTGATTAGCACCAAGGGCAAGTCCAAGCAGGAAATCGAAGATGCCAAGGTGATGTTGCAGGGCCTTGCCGCTCAGGTTCGCTCCAAGAAGGCTACTTTTGCACAGCTTGCCGCCATGTACAGTGACGACCAGACTGCCAAGAAGACTGGCGGTGTCATGAGCAAGTTCGTTGCCAAGTCCAAGGGCGATGCCTTTGTGAAGGCCGTGAACAAGATCAAGGTGGGCGAAATTACCGAACCTTATACCGATAAGGACGGTATCTCTATCTTTATGCTGACCGAAAAGAACGACGGTAAGTACGAAAGCTACAAGCACCAGATCGACTACATTCTGCGTGTGCAGGCTGAACAGGACCGTCAGGCTCAGTTGAAGGCTTACCTCGATGGCCTTGGAAAGGTCTACAAGGTGCAGTACCTGGATGCCAAGTATACTCCGCCGCAGGCTATCGGAGCTGCTAAGTAATGGCTTTTCAGACGACTCACACCGGGCTGATCGACTTGCGTACGCGCATCGATAAGCTCTGGGGGTATCTTTGACTTAGAAGCCAAGACCGAAGAACTCTACGTTTTGGAAAAGGACTCCGCCGACCCGAACCTGTGGAATGACCAGGAAAAGGCGCAGTCCATGATGAAAAAAATCGGCAATCTGCGCGCCCTGCTGGACTCGTGGAAAGAAGTCTCGCAGAGCTGCGATGACTTGGCCGAACTTTACGAAATGAGCAAGGCGGAAGAATCCGCTGATTTGACGGCATCGATTGATTCCGATATCGCAGAACTCAAGTCGAAGATTGAGGCGATGGAATTCAAGAAAATGCTGAACGGTCCGGATGACGCTTGCAGTTGCTTGCTGTCGATTCATCCGGGCGCAGGCGGCACCGAGTCGCAGGACTGGGCGCTTATGCTCTTCCGCATGTATACGCATTTCTTTGAACGCGAAAACATGGACTTCAAGGTGGTCGACTTCCAGGAAGCGGAAGATGCTGGCCTCAAGAGTGCGACCATTGAAGTCACTTGCGAAAACGCTTATGGGCTCCTCCGTTCCGAAATCGGCGTGCACCGCCTGGTGCGCATCAGCCCGTTCGATGCGAACGCCCGCCGTCACACGAGTTTTACCGCCGTGTACCTTTACCCGGAACACGAAGACATCGAATTCGATTTGGACATGGCCGACGTTCGTGTGGATACCTACCGCAGTAGCGGTGCCGGTGGCCAGTACATCAACAAGACGGACTCTGCCGTGCGTATGACGCACTTGCCCACGGGCATTATGGCGAGCTGCCAGACCGAACGCAGCCAGATTCAGAACCGCGAAACCTGCTACAAGATGCTCAAGACCATGGTCGCCGAACATTACCGCCTGGAAGAAGAAGCCAAGCGCGATGCTCGTATGGCCGAAAAGAAAAAGGTCGAATGGGGTAGCCAGATTCGTAGCTACGTGCTGCAGCCTTACCAGCTGGTAAAGGATTTGCGCACCGGCGTCGAAACTTCTGACACTGCAGGCGTGCTCGACGGCAAAATCAAGCCGTTCATCAACGCGTACCTGTTGAGTACAAGCGAAACGCAACAGTCGTAGTGGAATTCTAAAAAATTACGAAAGGGCCCTGCTGTTGCAGGACCCTTCGTTTTTATAATTTAAAATTGTCTGTCGAAGAAAATATCACTTCAAGTTGTACTTTTCCTTGATGGCGATGCGCTCTTCTTCGGAAAGGCTCTTCAAGTAAGAGCGCCAACCGGGGCAGAAGTTGATGTGGAACCTCCAAAAACGCCCGATGAGGGACTTGGGGTTCTTGTCGTACTGGGCTCGAATTTTACAATTTGCGCAGGCCATAGTGTAGCTCCTTTTTAGTAAACATAAAAAATCCCTGCAGAGAACTGCAGGGATCGAAATTCAAGACGATGTTTATCGCTTACTTGACTTTAAGCGCGCCGCGTTCCAACTTGATCGTAAAGTTGGTCACGTCGCAAACTTCGCTCGGACCCCAGTACTGGATCGGACCCGGATAGGTGTAAGATTCAGTCTTGGCCCAAACTTCGCGGTTCTTGGCGAAGAACTTGAACGGAGCACCGTCGAGTTCCACGAGAGCCTTCTGGATCACCGGTTTGTCGGCACCGTGACGACGTTCGATGTTCATCATCATGGTGATAGGAATGCCACCGGCAGTCCACTTTTCGATGCCCTTCGTCAGGTCACGCACAGAGCTCATGTAGCCGTTCATCTTGTTGAAGGCGAGC
>JAFXLS010000012.1 GCA_017530965.1 Fibrobacter sp. | reverse complement strand
ATAGTTCCCGAATTCACGCCTGGAGCGGAAAATCATGCCGTGATCAGTCCAGTTCTTCATGTCTTCAGACGTGAAGGCGTAAAGGCCGACAATATCGTAGTTCCAGTTCGTCTGGTTGTTATAGTCATCCACATCGGTCAAGATGTAGAAGGTATCACCATCAGAGGCACAAGAGGGGTCTGCCAGATAATGATACGATGAAATCGGGTTGTCGGCTAAGCCAAACACTGCAAGGCCTGCCACAAGGCAAGTGGCCTTTTTCCACACCTTTTTGTAATCCATTGGTCACTCCACACGCAGGAATCTACAACACGTAGACCCATCCAAAGATAAAACTACCCCTTTTTTGTGTAAAAATCGCGTTTACACGCTTATTCTTATGGATAAATTGACAACGGGGAAATTTTTCTAAATTTACACCCAATGAACCGTTTTGAACTTCTAAAGACTTCAAAAAAATCGAAAGCGCGCCTCGGCGTGGTCCATACCGACCACGGCGACGTAACGACGCCTATTTTTATGCCCGTGGGCACCGAAGCGACCGTAAAAGCGGTCACTCCTGCGCAGCTTAAGGACATCAAGGCCGAAATCATCCTTGCAAACACCTACCATTTGTACCTGCGCCCCACCACCCCGCGAATCGCAAAAGCGGGCGGGATCCACAAGTTTATGGCTTGGGACGGCCCCGTTTTGACGGATAGCGGCGGATTCCAGGTATGGAGTCTTAAGGATTTACGCAAAATCACCCCCGAAGGGGTGGAATTTAGGAGCATTTTAGACGGTTCAAAGCACTTTTTCAGCCCCGCAAGCGTCATGAACGCCCAGCGCGAAATCGGCGCAGACATCATCATGGCGCTCGATGAATGCACTCCGTACCCGAGTACCGCCAAGGAAGCGGAGCATAGCCTGAATTACACCTTGAAATGGACCGCCGAGGCCATGCAATGGCTTAAGGAGCACCCGCCCATTCACGGTTACGATCAGCAGTTCTTCGGAATTATCCAGGGCGGCATGCATAAGAACCTGCGCAAGCAGGCTATCGAACGTATTGCAGAGCTCGGCCCCGACGGTTTTGCCATGGGAGGCCTCTCCGTAGGCGAACCCACCGAGACAATGTACGAGATCGCAGACTTCTGCACCGACATTTTACCCCAAGACCAC
Organism: Fibrobacter sp.; assembly: GCA_017530965.1. Taxonomy (GTDB): domain Bacteria; phylum Fibrobacterota; class Fibrobacteria; order Fibrobacterales; family Fibrobacteraceae; genus Fibrobacter. The sequence goes on along the minus strand of JAFXLS010000012.1, from coordinate 10,700 downwards.
GCCCGCTACGTAATGGGTGTGGGCACGCCTTGGAACCTGCTAGAGCTCATCGAGCGGGGCGTGGACATGTGCGACTGTGTGATGCCCACCCGCAACGCCCGCAACGGCATGCTGTTCACGAGCGAAGGCGTGCTGCGCTACAAGGCCGCCCGCCATGCCGAAGAATTCGACAAGCCGGTGGATCCGAATTGCGACTGCTACTGTTGCCGCAACTTTAGCCGCGCCTACCTCCGCCACCTGCACCATGCCGGCGAATCCCTCGGTTTTACGCTTGCCAGCATCCACAATCTGCACTTCTACCTGCACCTGATGCGCGAAGCCAAGCAGCATATTGCTGACGACACTTTTGAAGAGTGGAAAAAGGAAAAGTGCGAAATTCTGCAGCGCGATCTGCAATAACCTGATAGCATTCCCTTACGGTCTCACTTTTTCACAACGTAAAAACGCCTGCATTTTACTGCAGGCGTTTTTATTATTCACAGTTAGAAGAAGCTTAGCGGATGCTGACGCGGGCTGTCTTGGTGATACCGGCAGACTTCACGCGGACAACGTAGTTGCCACGGTTCACGTTTTCAAGAGATACCTGGTGGTTACCGGCAGCATTTTCGACGCGGCTTGCCACGAGGTTACCCATCATGTCGAACACCTGGATGCGGGCCGCGGCAGTAGTCACCACATTGAGCATATTGCCGTTCACCGCAAGCTTGAGGTCGCTTGCAGACTTGCGAGCCATACGAATACCAACGGAACCATCATCTATGCACTTGAGATCATCCACATAGAGATAATCTGTTGTCGGTTGTTCTTTAAAACCCTTATAGCCAATAACTTCCCAAGCCATTTTCTTGATAGCAGCCTTATTCAACACAACTTCTACACCCCAAGAGGGCTGGGCCAAATCGCTCCATTTAAATACAACAGTCGTCCATTCAGCCGCATCTTCTTCTACAGAAGCCTGATGGTAAGCATAGTCCATTACCTGACCATCCTGAACCTTGAATGTATGGCGGCTACCCTTGTAACGGTACGATAGAGCACTGCACTTACTCAAGTCATACCCCTTGGCGGTATCTTCAACCATGTTGAGACCGAGCGCAACAAACGGAGCTTCCTCATATGCAGCCTGATCCCACTTGATTCCAGTCAGGCCAACAAAACCCTCCGTACCATTGGAAGCATCCTTCGATCCCAGGAACACCACCGTATAGCCAGGGAGAGTTTCATCATATTCATTCGTAATCGAAGACTTTCCACCCGGTTCCTTGTCGGTATAGGCATACCATGTACCAGTCGTATTAAGGACTGCATCGCCATCTTCCACATCGTCGATTATCAAGAGATCCTTGATGACAACCTGAGCAGAAGAGGAACTTTCCGGCAGAATGCTCATACTGGAGCTAGAAACATTTACCTTACTAGAACTAGACGATTGACCCTTGCTGGAACTAGAAGAGACTTCCTTACTGGAGCTGGATTTTGGCGAAGTGCTCGACGACGAACTGCCAACATCTGCGCTCTCAGCAGTGAAAGAAAGGCCATCGCAGCTCAAGTCATCAATATAAAGATAGTTCAACTTCGGCTGCATCATACTCGGAGGAGCATCGTTCGGAGCCTTGAGTTCCCAAGCAAGACGGCGAGTCTTATCCAGAGAGATGTCACCGGCACTGGGCCCGGTCTCCCAAGTATTACGGAAGAGTTCTTCAACGGGAATTTCAACCTCTCTCCAAGTTTCAGAATTATCCTTGTTCACATGGAAGAAGTTCCAGTCCGTAATATCCGACGTTTCAATACGGAAATTATGACTTGCGCCCTTGTATTTATACTTTATCACCTTGCAGTTTTTGAAATTTGCGTATAGAGAAGTATCCTTCTGCAAATCCAAACCGATCATGAAGAACGGCGAGTAGGAAAGGCTGCCCTTGTCGAGTTTGATATCTTTGATACCCACCATATAGCCGGAGGAATTTCCGTTATCAGACGGAAGAATGACATTGTAGTTATCCTTGCCAAATTTATCTACAAATTTCTCATTTGAAACGGAGCTCTTACCACCATCACCATTGTCATCGACACCATTCCAAGCTCCACCCATGTACGTATAGCGATCGCCATCTTCTATATCATCAATCATAGAAGTCTTAGTTCCGTTAGCAATACCCGTAGAGAAGACAAGCTTACTTGTAGAAATGCTGGTACCTGTGCAAGGCTCATAGTTTTTACGACCCAGTTTTGCCTTAATATATTCTCCCGATTCGGTATAGGGAAGCTTATGGTCAAGAACAACATTCGAGAATATTGCAGAAGTTTGCCCTTCTGATGTTACAGCAGAAGCATTCCAATACGTCCAGGAAACGCCATTCTGCGCCATCCAATCAATCCAAGCGTCACTAGCACTTGAATTTACTGAACCTTTTCCATCACTCATAACAGAGCCCCACTCCGTTGCAAATACCGGAACATTTGCATTCAAAGCAGCTGCAGCCCTCGCGTTATAGCTATTATTATCGCCATTTTTCACCTGATGAGCGTCCGTTGCCGCATAGAAATGAAGCGTACAACCATAGTTGTTATCATCAATACCTGCATTGGCACAGGCATCCGGATGGCTAGACCATTCCGGACTTCCCACAAGGACCAGATTATCAGAACCTGCATTGCGGATTGCCTTAATCACCTTTTTGGCATGGTCAGCGACTTGACTCATTTGCGCGCCATCTTTGGGCTCGTTCCACACTTCGAAAATTACATTGTTCAACTTACCGTATTCTTTAGCAGCATAGGTAAAGAAGTTGACGGCATCATCTGTGTAGCCATTCGAGCTTTCGATATGCCAGTCAATAATCACATAGATGTCTTTTTCGATAGCGGCATCCATGACGGCCTTAAGCAAAGCTTTCTGCTTTTTTTCGCCGCCAGTGAGATAGCCACGATTCTGGTCAAATTCCGGATTGCTCACACCCATGGCAAAGCGTACCACTTCGACGCCCATGGAGTCAACCAAACGGTTAATGCCTTTTTCGCTATAGAAATCCGAGGTTTCTTCAGCACCCGAACTCCAATAAAGGCTCATACCCTTGACTTGCACGGCCTGATTGTTCAAATCCTTGCAGGAGCCCGTAAGTTTGCTGCCATATGCTTTGAGTTCACCGTAAGCGCTTACAGGGCCAATCCTGGTTGCGCTGACTGCCATGGCGGACACCGCAGCCATGGATAAGATTGCTAGAATCTTTTTCATTCTGGACCTTTTGGTTTATGTGAAAACCAATCCCTTTTACATCCCAGGCTAAAAAATAGTAACGGGGAACGTCATTTCCTTGTAATATTTTTGATAACATTTTTTAAGCCCAATAAACACGTTGAATTTTAACATCTTTTTACAAAAAGAAAGTCCCACCCGAAGGCAGGACTTTCTCCATTGTAAAATTTCAAACACCTCGATTTTACAATTACTCCACAGACTTTCCTTTTTCGACAGCGTCGGCAAGGGACATGCCCGTAAATTCCTGAGCGCTGAACCAGCGTCCACTTTTCTTGTCGTCGAGCAAGACTGACACCATGGAACCCGGGATCACGCTTTCGGGAGCGTTAGGAGCGTTCGGGCCACCGAGATCGGTGCGGAGCCAACCCGGATCCATCACGTTCATCAAGACATCGGTACCATTCAACTTGCAAGCGAAATCCTTGACAAATTTTGTCAGAGCCGCCTTGGCACAGGCATAGCCCATCAGTTCGGGTTCATTGGCGATACCGCTTGTGGTAAGCTGCATACGGCCAAAGCCACGCTTGATCATGCCCGGCAAAAAATGGTAGGCAATCTTGACGGGAGCAAAGAAGTTCACCGCCATGGCCTGGTGGAAGTCATCCATGGTGTTGGTCAAATAATCGGTAAAATAGTGACTCATGAGGCCTGCGTTATTGAACACCAGGTCCACCTGCACACCCCAGCTATCGATTTCTGCCAAGGCAGCATCAATTTCAGATTCGTTTTCGAGGTTACAACCCACGGCACGAACTTCGACACCATACTTTTTGATTTCGTTGATTACCGGTCCTGCATGAGACTTGTCACGGCCCTGAAGAATAATGTTGGCGCCGAGTTTCGCCATTTCGATAGCGGTGAGTCGGCCAACTCCGCGGCAGCCACCCGTGATCAAGGTCCATTTGCCCTTAACGTCAATCATAAGTCATCCTTTATTTTTTGCGAGGGTAACCCCACCCTCTCGGTTTGTAGGTATAAAGATAAACTTCAACGATACAAAATGCACCATTTTTTCCAAGAATTCTGTATACAAGAGTAAATACATCTGTTTACAAGCACAATACAAGCGCTTTTTTATTGTGCCACACGGATTCGAATTTGCTAACGCAAATTCAGAGTCATACAGAGAAATGCTAAATTTGTTTCAAAAATTAAAAGGTATATGTATGAAAAGCTCTAGAGATAACTGGGGTTCGAAGCTGGGTGTAATTCTCGCAGTAGCGGGATCCGCAGTCGGACTTGGCAACTTCTTGCGTTTTCCGGTACAGGCCGCTACAAACGGTGGTGGCGCATTCATTATCCCCTACCTCATCGCTTTCCTCCTCCTGGGAATTCCGCTTTCTTGGATGGAATGGACACTTGGCCGTGCCGCAGGTAACAAGCACCATGGTACCGCCCCGGGCGGATTCCACTACATTCTGAACAAGAAGCCCTGGGCCAAGCACCTGGGTTCTCTCGGACTTTTGCCCCCGCTGTTCATCAGTTTCTACTATATCTTTATCCAGTCCTGGATTCTGGCGTTTACCTATTACTCTGCCACAGGCACACTGATGGAAGTGGTCGCCGGCGGCTACGAGCCCATGAAAGAATTCTTCGGCAACTACATTATGCTGAACACCAAGATTGGCCCGGTTCCTGCCGCTATTCTCTTCTTCTTGATTACGTTCGCCTGCAACATGGGGCTCCTGTCGTTCGGCGTGCGCAAGGGCATTGAACGCGTGAACAAGATTACCATGCCGATTCTTTTGATCATGGGCATTATTCTTGTGGTGCGCGTGCTTACCATTAGCGATATCGGTAAGGGCCTTGCCTTCGTGTGGAACCCGAACCTTTCCGAAATTCTTAACCCCGCCGTTTGGCTTGCCGCTTCGGGCCAGGTGTTCTTTACCATGAGCCTCGGTATGGGCATCGTCTTCTGCTACGCAAGCTACCTGAAGCCCAAGGAAGACCTGGTGCTTTCGTCCTTGACCGCAGGCGCCACCAACGGCTTTGCCGAAATTATCCTCGGCGGAACGATTGTGATTCCGATGGCCGTGCTCATTGCCGGCAACAACATCGAAGAATGCGCGAAGCTGGGCACTTTCGGCCTCGGCTTCCAGACTATGCCGTTCGTGTTCGGCCAGCTGCCCTTTGGCGGATTCTTCCAGACGCTGTGGTTTGCGATGCTCTTTATCGCAGGTGTCACCAGCGCCATTTCGATTATCCAGCCGCTTATCAGTTTCTGCGAAGATGACTTGAAGTTTAGCCGCAAGGGCTCCATTACCGCCACCGGTACCGTGACCTTCTTGGGAGGCCTTGTGGGTATTTTCGGCCTTGCTGCAGGCGCGGTCGATGAGCTCGACTTCTGGGGCGGAAGCTTCTTGCTTGTGGTTCTCGGCACAATTCAGGCATTCATCTTCTCGTTCGTGCTCGGTCGCCGCAAGTCCGACGTGATTGGCGAAGACGGCAAGCCGGAATGCGAAGCTTTCGCCTTGATGAACGACGGCGCAGCCTTGAAACTTCCCCGTCTCTTTAGGCCGATCATCATGTACGTGTGCCCGATTTATCTGGCCATCGTGCTGGTCGCCTGGATCATTCACGACGGCATGGGCGTGCTCCTGTTGAGCAATGTTCCGGCCGATGCCAAGGTGACATTCCTCGGCAGCGAATTCTCGCAGATTGGCTTTACCTGGGGCGTTCGCGGATTCCTGCTCGCCCTCGTGGTGCTTTTGAACATTGCCATCTACTACGCCTGGAAGGTGAACGGCCCGGCCAGAAAGACAACCGTTCTCCACAAGCAGAACATGACTGTCGGCGATTCCGACAACGAGGAGGCATAACATGGAATTTTCTACTAGTGGCCTAATTTTTATGGTCCTTTCGTGGGCCGGCATTATCGGGATGTGCACCTTCTGCTTCTACAAGGTGTTCAAGAAGAAATAATTTTTGAGATTTTATGAAACTTACGAAATACCAAAGTTCTATCGCGTATCTAATCTTTGTTTTCTGTAGCATTTTTGTGCAAATGGGCTTGTTTGTCCATTTCCAGAGGTGGTTGTCCTTCTCGTTCGAGGGTTCAGCCTTCTGGTGGCGCAGCATGCTGTTGCAGGTAGCCATTTTTGCACCGAGCATCTTTATGCTCCCGGCAGCGAGCTACTTTGCGGGCCGATTCCACAAGGGTCACGTCATGGCGTGGTCCTCGGTGGGAATGCTTGCCTCGGTAATTGCAGTCGTCGTCTGCTACGTGGCGGGCGCCGAATGGGTTGCCTACGGGCTTCTTGGCTTGTACGGTATTTTTCTTGCCGTACTCAGTCCGGCAAAGCTTGGCATTATGAAAGAGATGGTCGAAAGCGAGGACTTGGTCAAGATTAACTCTTGGTACATGGCCCTTTCAGTGCTCGGCACCGCGACCGCGGCCTTCTTTGCCATGGGACTTTCGGGCAGGCCCGATTCCCCCGTAAGCATTGACCTTACATTGTGGATTTACCTTGGCTTGAGTGTCGTGACAACCATTGCCGGTTTTTGCATCAAGGTCGGCGAAAGGCACGACAACTTAAAAATGCGCTCCCCCATGCGCAATTTCTCGGCCACCTGGAGTCACCCGATTGTACGCCTTTCGATTCTCGGTCTTGCCGCTTTCTGGGGCGTGACGCAGATTTTCCTGATTTTGATTCAGAACATGGCCGACATGCTGAACACCGCCGTCATCCCGGTTTCGATGTTCATCGTGACCGCGGGCTACGTGGTCGGCGCCTTCTCTGCAAGCAAAGCTTCTAAGGGATTCGTGGAAACGGGTCTCATTCCGTTCTCTGCTGCAGCCTCGGCAATCACCATGTTCACGCTTCCGCTGGTACAAAACGGCTGGATTCAAGCGATTCTATATGGTGTGATTGGTTGGTGTGCCGGTTCTGCCTTCGTGATTCTGCGTACCGTGATTCAAAGCTTTACGCGCCCCGATACCGCAGGCCGTATTCACGCCGTGGCAAACGCAATTCAGATGGCATTGCTCGTGCTGATTATGGGCGGCCAGACTTTGCTCTTAATCTTTACACCGATTACGCTTGATTACTGCTTCATGATTTTAGCAGTGATTCTTGCGCTCTGCTTTATTGCAAACCTCAAGAACAATCCGATGGCCCTGTTGCGTGCAGCGCTCCGCTTTGCTTTCTTCTTTGTATTCCGCTACAAAGTGAAGGTGATGGGCGTGCAGAACATTCCTGAATCGGGTCCGGTTCTTTTGGTGGGTCCGCACTTCAGCTTTATCGACTGGGCGGTACTCCAAATTGCAAGCCCAAGACCGCTCCGCATCGCAAGCAACCGCAACACCTTTGCCGACTGGTACCAGCGCTGGTTCTTCCACGGAAACTTCTTGATTAGCATTAACCGCCGCGATCCGGCGCCCGCTATGGAAGAAATCCACAAGGCACTCTTGAACGGTGAAGCCGTCGTGATTTTCCCGGAAGGCGAAGTGTCAAAGACTCCGTTTGTGTCGACCTTTTCGCTGGACTATTCCAAGGCAATTGAAGGCACCGAAGCTCCGATTATCCCATTCTACATTCAAGGTCTTTGGGGCAGCCGCTACAGCCACGCCAGCGAAAGCGTGAACCGCCCGCAGTCCTTCAACCGTATCATCAGCGTCGGTTTCTCGAAGCCACTACCGACGAACGCGACCGAGAAAGAAATCCGCCACGACCTGGAACTTTTGGATACCGACATTTGGAACATTGCCATGGACCATTCCGCTTCCATTGTTCCGCTGTGGTTCAAGGCCATGCGCAAGCGTCGTAGCCGCATGATTTTGATTGACCCCGCCGGCAACCATGTGAACGGTTACGGAATGATTCGCCTGTGTCACTACCTCGGTAAAGTGATCAAGTCTGCCACCAAGAACGACAAGAACGTGGGCTTCATGATGCCCACCAGCCGCGACGCCGCTCTCGGCATCATGTCTATTCTCGGTACCGGCAAGACGACGGTGAACCTGAACTACTCCGCTCCGGTGGATACGATTCTCGGATGCATCGAGAAGGCCGACCTTACCACCGTGGTTACGACCCGCCCCTTCTTCGACAAGCTTTGCGGCAAGAATCCGGCCTTCGGCCAGATTGCCGGCAAATGCCAGATGATTTATCTGGACGAAGAAGAAGCCAAGATGTCGACGGTTTGCCGTTTTGTTTCGGCATTCATTATCCGTGCGTGCCCGGCCGCCATTTTGCGCCGTCTGTGGTTTACCTCGGCTAAGCTCGAAGACGACGCCGTGATTCTGTTCAGCTCGGGTTCCGAAGGCACGCCGAAGGGTGTTGAACTCACCCATAAGAACGTGATTTCCAACGCCCAGCAAGGCGACCACATTATCAAGCTGCGCCGTACCGACGTAATGACCACCTTGCTCCCGCTATTCCATTCCTTCGGCTTTACCATGACCTTCATGATGCCGCTGCTGGATGGCGTGCCCATGGTGCTTTGTCCGGATCCGACGGACATCAAGACGCTCGCCCGCGTGTGCGCCCAGTACAAGACCACCATTATGATGGGTACACCCACGTTCCTGCGTGCTATTGCCATTAACCGCTGGGTTCACCCGATGTGCTTGGATTCTCTGCGCTACATTATTGCCGGTGCCGAAAAGCTCCGCCCCGAAATGCGCGAAACCTTCAAGCTCAAGTTCGGTAAGGATGTTTACGAAGGCTACGGTTGTACGGAACTCACTCCGCTTGCCACCTTGAACGCCCCGAACGTATTGCTGGACGACTTCTTGACCATGGAAAAGTGCAGCGACAATTCCAGTATCGGTATGTCGGTACCGGGAGCTATTTGCGCGATTATCGATCCGGAAACCAACGAATTCTTGCCGCAGGGTGAAGAAGGCATGTTAGTGGTGACAGGCCCGCAGGTGATGAAGGGCTACTTGAAGGACAAGGAAAAGACCGACGCCGTGGTCATCAACATCGATGGCCGTCGCTGGTACAAGACAGGCGACAAATGCACCATCACACCTGACGGATTCGTACAGATTCTCGGCCGCTACAGCCGCTTCGCCAAGCTCGGTGGCGAAATGATTTCGTTGACGGCCGTGGAACTGCGCATTGCAGAATCCAAGGTCATGGAAGATTGCGAATTCGCCGTTACAGCCGTACCCGATTCCGCCAAGGGCGAAAAGATCGTGCTCCTGGTCAAGGGCAACGTGAACGCCGAAGACGTTTCTCGCAACCTCCGCAAGGCAGGCATTCCGCCGCTCATGCAGCCGGGCGCCGTATTTGTGGTAGACAACATTCCGAAGCTGGGTTCCGGCAAGTGGGACTTCAACGGAATGAAGAAGATGGCCTTGGAGCTAGTCGAAAAGAAAGCATAAGTTCCCATTAAAACAGCAATTACACGGCAATTTATACAGAATGTGTAAATTGCCGTTCTTTTTTGCAGATAAAATTGTATATTAATGGGGCGAAAAAAGAGCAAGGAGTCTATATGGAACAAATCGTTAAAAAAGTTAAAGAACTGGGATTGACGCTCCCCAAGTGCCCCGCACCGCTCGCCGCCTATGTACCTGCCACTCGTAATGGTGACACCATTTATGTTTCGGGCCAACTGCCCTCGATTAACGGAGATTTCTCTGCATTCTGCGGCTCCGTCCCGACAGAAGTTTCTGTTGAAAAGGCCGCCGAAGGCGCCGCCATCTGCTTGATGAACAATATTGCCGCTGCAGCAACACAGCTTGAAGAAGGCGAAACCCTTAGACTCGTGCAGATGCAAGGCTTTGTGCAGTCTGCCGCCGGATTCCACGAACAGCCCGCCGTACTGAACGGCGCCAGCGAACTTGCCGTGAAGATTTTTGGCGAAAACGGAAAGCATGCCCGTACGGCAGTGGGCGTATCGAATTTGCCCAAGAATGTGGCAGTCGAAATCAGCTGCACGTTCCAAGTTTTAAAGGCAGAAGCCAAGTTCAACGGCCGTTACGGCTGGATTGAAGGCTAAAAAAGTCATTTTTTCATAAAAACGACCCTTTTCAAGACCCTTTCGTCCTCCGAAAGGGTCTTTTTATTCAAACTTCGCCATAAAAACACACGATTTACTTTATCCAAAATTCAAAATTTTACAAACTTACGCCAAAAACACACCTATTTCCAGAGACACAAACAAAGATTTTTTCAAAAACAGGTCAAAAACAAACAAACTTTTCGGAACACAAGGTATAAAAAATCACAACTTTTCAAAAAATCTTAAAAATTTTCGGATATTTTAGAGAAAATCTCTTGCCACTAGGGGGTATTCGTTCTATATTTCAGCCATATTTTTAAAACAAGAACCTAATTTAGATAGGAAAAGTTATGGCAAATTCTCCATTAAGTGGCGCAGAGGTGATTATCGAATGCCTCAAGCGCGAAGGAATTGATACCATTTTCGGTTATCCCGGTGGATCGGCCATCCCGATGTTCGATGCCATTCTGGATTCCAATATTAAAGT
>JAFXLS010000147.1 GCA_017530965.1 Fibrobacter sp. | reverse complement strand
TGTCTTCGGGCTTAAAGCTCATGCGGCGTTCGGCAAAGAGCTTCTTCCATTCTTCCGGGCTGCGGCTCGCGAGTGCTGCGCGGTCGTGTTCGACTTCGAGCAGGCTACCATCGACCTTGCTGCGGTAAATGACGTCGGTCAACGGGTACGTATCGTCACCGTTGATGTTTCTGAAATGAGCGTTAAACTGAGACATAATTTCCTCTTTAATTTTACGAGAGCAAATATAGAAATTTAGACGACAAAACCCCAGCTTCAAAAAACTGGGGTTTGCTGTTTTTTTGTAATTCGCTTTATCCCCTTTTCGGATTATCAAATGGGGTCATGCCAATATCATTGAATATACCGTTGTTTTGGTCTTCGCAAGGCTCTTTGCTGCAACCCAACAAGCAAGCCTCACTTCGCTTCAGGGTGATAACTTCCATGCGTGGCGGAATATACGTGCGTTTATTATTTGCCATTAAAACCCGCTCCAAAGTTATCGTCATTGCAATTGCTGCAAGTCAGTATGTTATGTCGGTTTTCGAGTTCCAGAATTTCCATTTGCGGAGCAATGTAGAACTTCTTTTGTTCGGTTTCTAGTTGTGTTTTGTTCATAATGATTAGGTGTTAGGGGTTAGAAGTTTGGCATGTCACCCCGGATTTATTCCGGGGTCGGTTTTACCCGTATTAACTGATCCCGGCACTGGGGCCGGGATGACACTCTTCGTGCATGTCACCCCGGATTCTGGGGGCGGTTTTTCCGAGCCAACCGATGCCGGAACGGAGTCCGGCATGACATTGCCTCGGCGGAGCCGCTCTCTCGTCTATAGCCCACGTAGTGGGCGTTCTCAGAGCGTAGCGACCTCAGAGTGCAGCGCACGTCCTCACAGCTCACTACTTCTTCGGCACCTTCTTGCCGTAGTACACGCCTTTTGCAGTGGGTTTGCCGTTCAGCTTGCGGCCCTTGAGGTCGTAAGTTTGCAAGACCTTGAATTCGCCTGTACGGGTGTTGTAGCGGCCCTTGATGATTGTCGTTCCTCCGTTTGCACCGCCGTTCACCAAGGCTCTCTTTACGAATTCGACTTCGATGACATCATCCGGTTCGGGGATGAACTGTACACTGTATGCCGGAGCCAAAGACAATCCCGGAACAGAGGCCGCCCTGCATAACGAAGCTTCGAGTTGCACATCGCTGTCTTTTTTCCTGAGGTAGGAGCGTAACGGATTGGCATGCGGGGTATGGCCTTCCTTGAGCTTGATTTTTCCGAATTCGCCCTTGGCGGCACCACCCTCGTTGTCACTTCCAGCAAAGGCATAGGCAAGTCCCAACTCTTCGTTGCCCTCTTTCCATTCCTTGTACGAATAGACTCCGACAAAATACCAGGTTTTATCGGATACGTAAGTGGTATCAACTTTGTTCGTCTGGCATGTCGCCTTTTTGCCGTCCAGATTGAACCGCAAAACGCCGCTGCTCACGGAATCGTGCAAAACGACCGCATAGGGGGTATTTGCCTTCGGAACAACCCCTTCGCCAATGTAATCGAAATCGGCCCACCATGAGCAGCCCTTTTGGCTCACATCCGCCAACTGGTAAAAGTCGGCATTGGCGGTCGTGCCTTCGGGCAGTTCACATGGGAGCACAAGGGTAGCGGGCTTGAGCGGAGTGAACGAGCGATTGATGACAACATCATCCACAGTTACTGGAGACGGAATATCGACAGGCTCGGAACCGCTGTAGGTTCCGTCGATTACGGCACGTGTGCCATTTTCGTCTTCGAGAATTTGGACGGCGCCGGAGGCGAGAATAACTTCAGGGACGATTTCAAACGTCTTTTCGACAGTCCTTGCGTAATTGCCCATGCCGGTGATTGTCATGGTCGCCATGCCAACGTTTACATTATTAGAACATTCGACGGTATAATCGGTGTTCAAAATGAGCGCGGTTTCGCCGTCTGTGACGCTGATTTCTGGACAAATGGCAGAACCGGTGTAGATTTGGTTGGGAATGTCAGAAACAGTAATATCGGAGTGTGACAGTTGTTTAACAATTCTAAACATTTTCTCCACACTGCCCAGCGAGGCATAATCGCCTTTGAAAGTTACTGTTACTGTTGCTGTTCCAACATCAGTATTATTCGTGTAAGAATAAACATAGTCCGTACCTTTGGTGAGGTTGAGCGAACCAGCAATTACCAGTGGCTCGGGGGTGATGGCGCTACCGGTGTAGGTCTGGTCGGGCACGACGTCCATCTGCGCTGCGGTGGGCAGGATGGATACACCCCACTTGCCATTGCCCACGTCGGTCAGCGTGATGTCGTAGTAGCCGGTCTCACCGTCACTAGAAAGGCGGAAGTACGTGGCATCGTCATACTCCGGGAACGCGCCCGTGCCGCCGGCATAGGGGATGTCCGCTTCGTAGGTGTCGCTATCTAATAGGAAATTATAATATCCGTTTTTCAGAATGTTACACGACCTCCCTGTCTTGATGTTCACGGTGGTTACGCCATCGTAGATGGTTTCGCGGAGAAGTCCAGGATAATCTGAACATTCCCACGCAAATTCCCTTGTGCCATGGGTGCCAAATGCAAACTCCGCACTCACCGTCACATTGCCCTTCGGCATCAGGAAGGTATTGTCAGTTGTTGCCACATCGTTGTTTTCGCCATCCTTTACAATCAAGCGAATTAACTGATAACCGAAGGCAGGCGTGGTATTGACGGTCACCTTTTCCGCCCATTTCGCTGTGGCTGCGGTTGCTAATGTTCCGTTCTCTACGCCATCGACAATGGTAATAGTGTATTCTTTGTCGTCCTTTGCTACGATAATGTAGCGATCACCGGCTTCGCCAACGTTGAAGTAGTCGGTTTTGCAGGCTGTCACGTTGGTTGCGGATTCGCCATCCACATGCATATAGGTCACGGGTTCGGTAATCTTCGATGCGTCAACCATGTCAACGGTGTCGTAAATTTTGATAAATCCAATAGTAGCCTTGCAGTCTTCTTCACTTTCGCAGCTTTCATTGAATTCGCTTTTGCCGAGACTTGCATTCACCGTACCGCCCTTGATGCTGATGCCGTCAATGGATGCGGAGCCAAGGTTGAAGACATATCCAGTACCAATACCGACACCTAAATTATCACTGCTTCTTGCAGTAATTGAACCTCCCTCAATGACAATACTTCCACCATTATGGACACTTCCGGGACGGGCAGGTCCCCCAACAACTTGACCAAGACCGATGCCTGCCGCTTTCGAGCCGCCCGTTGCCGTCAGCGAGCCGCTGCCACGAATGGTGAACGTAGTGCCGCTGTGGCCAATCTGGATGCCAGCGTTGTAACTCACGTTGCTCACGCTGTTCGTGCCGACGAGAGTAATTGTTGCCGAGCCTTCGCAGACGATACCGCCGGTGATGGTAGCGTCGCTGAGCGTGATGCTGGCATTATTGGCTATCGTCACTGTGCCGCTGGTCGAGCCTGTCAGCACGTCGCCGTTCCGAGTTGTGTAATTATTACTACCCGTAAGGGTTATGATCTTTGCCCACGCACTCGGCGCAAGTGCAAAGAGCAATATCGCGACAACCGCAAATAGTTTAAAGTATTTCATGGGATTTTCTCTGATAATTTGTTAAAAACAAAAAAAAAACACCCGACGGCAAAAACCGTCAGGTTCCGACTCCTTGTATGGCGCCTTGACAGGCCCCCTGAACTTGTCTTGAAAATTCTAGTTTGTAGTGAACGTTTGTGTTTCTCCTTAGCAAAATCCGTGCCAAATAAAGCAAAGGCATTGTTTGCTAAAGATAAGGCAGACATGGATTCGCGGTCAAAATACCGCAGCTGGTTTGGAATGTTCAAAAACATACGAAAAAGTTACAAAAATACGCGGGAGCAGTCAACAAAGGAGGATCCTCGATCAGGTCGAGGATGACGAAGTGAACCATAATGGATCCTATCGGCCTCACGCCCCTCCAGGATGACAGAGTGAACAAAACAGCCCCAGGAACAAGTCCGGGGGGACAATCACCTCGGCTTATCTTGCAGTGAACGCAGCCCGATTCTCTTTCAGTTCAAGCACTTTTTCCATGGAAAGGTGCGAGTACTTGACGATTTTTTCAATCGGTTCGTTGTCGGCAAGCATGTCAAGAGCAACTCTTTCAAAGCTCTTCGCTTCACCTTCTACA
>JAFXLS010000146.1 GCA_017530965.1 Fibrobacter sp. | reverse complement strand
TTGTGCGCCAAGGTTCAATGTAACAGAACCTCTAATATAGATTCGCCTACTGAACGTAACAGTACCGTTGCCAATAATATTGACAGAGCAGTTCTCCCATGTTGTTTCTTTATTGATGGTTTGCCCCATAGCTTCGATGTTAATCACATCTTCCGCCAACGAGGTTGCTGCCATAAGCAGGGTAAAAACCAGAACAAGCCCCAAACGGAGCGAACGTAATGAATTGATATGTGTATTAAACACTTTTTTTTCTCCTTCTTCTATTTTAGATTTTGCGAACAAATTTAGAATATTTTTTACAAAATATAATATAAAAAAACAATATCATAGCCCAAATGCGTTGCACTTTTTTTTGCTATGGCGCCGTGACCGTATAAAAGGACTTGACAAAAATTTTAAAATAGTGTATATTTGTGTATGTATTACAAGGAGGCTTTGCAATGAAACTAGAAGGCTTTGGAATTTTTGTCGATGATATGGCGACGATGGTCCGCTTTTATAGAGATGTCTTGGGCTTTGAAATCAAGGAAGACGAAAATACGACCAACGTTTTTCTAGAAAAGGACGGCACTTTGTTCTTGCTGTTCCGAAAATCTGATTTTGAAAAAATGACAAGCCAAAAGTTCGCTTATTGTAAAGGCGTCAACGGGCATTTCGAAATAGCATTGGGTGTCGCTAACTACGCTGAAGTAGACAAGGCGTATGCTAAAGTCACTGCCGCAGGAGCAAAAAGCGTCATGCCGCCGACTACGGAGCCGTGGGGGCAGCGTACCTGCTACATCGCCGATCCCGAAGGCAATTTGGTAGAAATCGGGTCATTCGTCAAGGAGTAACAAATAAAGGAGAACTTATGGAAATGAAGTTTTGTCAGAGCTGTGGAATGCCGCTCACACCGGAAATCCTCGGCACAAACGCCGACGGCAGCAAGAACGAAGAATACTGCATCTATTGCTACAAAGACGGCGCGTTCACCGGCGACTTCAATATGGAACAGATGATTGAATTCTGCTCGCAGTTCGTCGATGAATTCAACAAGAATACCGGCAAGAGCCTTACCCGAGAAGAGTACAAAGTGGAACTGCGCAAGTATTTCCCGACACTCAAGCGCTGGCGCCTCCCGGCGGATTAGGGAAAGATTTAGGCGTCTTTCCCGAGGACGGCGCGGGCGAGCTGGTCGGCGCATGAAGTCGGCTTCCCGCCGCAGGTGTTGCCCAAGAGCTTTGCCGCAATATCTTCGGCGCTCATGCCTTCGCAGAGCTTTGCGATAGCCTTCAAGTTTCCGTTGCATCCTCCCGTAAAGCGGATGTTTCTGATTTTGTCTCCGTCGCGCGTGAATTGGATTGTCGTCGCGCAAACGCCTCTGGTCTTGAAAGTCTCTTCCATAATAAACTCGTTGCAGGTTTGTTTGTTGTCATCCTCGACCGTCAGGGAGGGGATCCATTTTTTGATAAATATAGAATGTCTTGGCGCTGGGCGAGATGGCTTGGTTTACCCCGCGGATGGTGTATATCCGCAATTGGCGAGTGTCGCGACAATCAAGCTTGCTTGAATTGGCATGACCGAGCGAAAGAGTTTCTGTAATCTCAAAAATTCCGGTCGCTCCGAACCATTCGGTACGGGGCTATGTCAACAACAATTTAAATAAAAAAGGAAATCCCCGCCTACGCGGGGAAGACGAAATGAGGGAAATTTGGACAAAAGCGTTAGGTGAAATTACGAAGATTCCCTGATTTTCTGGATAATTTCTTCAGGGTAGTTGGAAACTGCTGCGATTTTTTCATTGGAATCACCAAGATTAATCATAGCTTTGATCCAATTTCGGTCTCGCTGAGCAATCTTTTCTGCAAGTTCTTCTTCTTCGACTTCGGCGATGGACTTGTAGCCGTAAACTTCGCTGCACTTTTTGAAATCCATTTTGAACTGCTCCTTGGCATCGCCGTTGAACCACTGTTTTAAATATACAAATGTTTGGAATAAGAACTCTTCGGCTTCTTCGCGGGGGAGCGCCTTGAGGCCTGCCATGGCCGCTTTTAGATGCTTTTTGAGTTTTTCACCGTTAAAAACATATTTCAACGCGACTAGCGCAAGCGCAATCTTGGGCGAAATCTGAGGAATTTCATTGTCCTCGAAGATATCACTCACGTCAATGAGTTCCAATAGAAACGGCAATCCAATTTTGTGGTAGTATTCAGGGTAATTTGGGAACATTACTTCCTTTTCAATATGCCAAGGTTCTTTCCCGTTGTAGAGAACTACGGCGATGGTCGGGATGTTCTTCTGGTTACGGACCATAATCTGGAACCAGTACTTGACCAACTGAGGGATAATTCCCGCTTCGGGATAGCTCTTGTGTTCTTCGATGATGCCTACGAGAAGCTCTGCCTGCTTGGGCTCATCGCTTGCAATCTTTACGGTGAATGCCAAATCGCCATCACCATGGGAGACCGTATCGCTGAATGCCCCGGAAATTTCTTGCAGTGTATCAAGATTCACCGTTGCAAGGAATTGGGCGAGATTGTTGTTCTTTCTGGACGCAAGGCGAAGAAGTTCCGCCGTGCGTGCGGGATCCTTCAGCACCGAGCGGACGTAAGGATCGTGCGAAAATTTTTTTGTTGGGGATGCATCTTTTTCAGACATTAGCGTGTCCTTGTTTTAAGGTGGCCTTACGGGCTCCCCCGCAAGGCGACAAGAACTTGGTCCTTGTCTATACTATACACGCTTTTTTGTGGCGTCTGAAGCCATTTTCTTGAAACATTTTTTTCTTTTTACAATTGTTTAGCTATCGTTTTTTAAATTTAAAAGAGAAAATTAGGAGTCTCTATGAAGAATTTTAGCGAAAATATCAAGTACATCGGTGTCGACGATCGCGACATCGATTTGTTCGAAGGCCAGTATGTGGTGCCCGAGGGCATGGCGTACAATTCATATGTGATTGTGGACGAAAAGATTGCCGTGACGGATACGGTCGATGCGCACAAGGTGGGCGAGTGGCTTGCCAATTTGGAGGCCGCTCTTGCTGGCCGCAAGCCGGATTACCTGGTGATTCACCACTTGGAACCGGACCATGCCGGTGGCATTGCTGATTTTGTGGCGAAGTACCCGGAAACGACGCTCGTGGCGTCCGCAAAGGCTTTCGCGCTGTTGCCGCAGTTCATGGCGCTCCCCGAATCGGTCAAGAAGCAGACCGTGAAGGAAGGCGATACGCTTGCGCTCGGTGCGCACACCTTGCAGTTTATCGGAGCTCCGATGGTGCACTGGCCCGAAGTGCTGTTCAGCTACGAACAGAGCGAAAAGGTCTTGTTCGCGGCCGATGCATTCGGCAAGTTCGGTGTGTACGATGCCGACCCGGACGACTGGGCCTGCGAAGCCCGCCGTTACTATTTCAATATTGTGGGCAAGTATGGCAACCAGGTGCAGGCGGTTCTCAAGAAGGCGGCTGCACTCGACATCAAGACGATTTGCCCGCTGCATGGCCCGGTGCTTACCGAAAATCTGGGCTACTACATTGACAAGTACAACACCTGGAGCAGCTACGCTCCCGAAGACAAGGGCGTGCTCGTGGCATTTGCCTCGATCTACGGTGGAACCAAGAAGGCCGCTGAAAAGCTTGCCGAAAAGTTGACCGCCGCCGGTGTCGAAAAGGTCGTGGTTTCTGACCTTGCCCGCAGCGACATGGCCGAAGTCATCGAAGATGCCTTCCGCTACGACCGCATGGTGGTGGCCGCTCCTACTTATGACGCAGGCCTCTTCCCGGTGATGGAAGACTTCTTGAACCACCTGAAGGCAAAGAATTATAGCAACCGCAAGGTGGGCGTTGTTGAGAACGGCACCTGGGCTCCGATGGCCGCGAAGAAGATGACCGAAATCCTCGCCACGCTCAAGAACGTGACTCTCGCCGAAACGGTAGTGACGGTGAAGTCTACGCTCAGTGCCGAATCTGAGGCCGCGATGGATAAGCTCGTGGCCGAGATGGCTTAGTTAGCAGCCAAACGCAGCTGGCAACATTTCAATGACGTCGGTCGGGAGCATGCCAAATGCTCCCATTTTTTCGCGGGTCAAGCGGCCGGCTTTCTGGTGCAGGAGCACGCCGAGTACGGCTGCTTCTGCTGTCGGTAAACCTTGTGCAAGCAGAGCGGTGATAATGCCGGTAAGCACATCGCCTGCGCCGCCTTTGGCAAGGCCTGAATTGCGGGCCGGAATCACATACACGCGACCGTCAGGAATGGCCACATAAGTGGGGCAACCCTTCAGCACGATAGTAATCTTGAACTGCGTTGCAAACTGCTGCAGGTATTCCGGATAGAAATTTTCATTTGCAGGTAATGGCCCGAAATTACGTTCCCATTCGCGCTTGTGCGGTGTGATAATGGCGTTGCTGGGGCCGCCTTCCATGCAGAAAAAGGCTGATCCGCAAGCGTTGATTGCGTCGGCGTCTACGACAACGGGCGTCTGTAATCCAGTCAAGAACATTCGTACCGCATCTTGCGTTTCTGTATCGGTTCCAAGACCGGGACCGATGGCGATGGCTCTTTGGTGCGTTGCGAGGTCTTGCAACTGCATCAGGTGCATAATCGAAAGCTTGTCGGTGGTGCTGTCGCCAATTCCGAAGAATACGGGCTCATCAAGCTTAGATTGCAATGCCGGGAGCAAAGCTTTCGGGGTTGCCGTGGTTACAAGCCCTGCGCCACTTCTTAAAACGGCTTTTGTGCAAAGGGCTGCTGCTCCAGTCATGTTGCCGGAACCTGCAATCACCATGGCGGTACCTTGGCTGCGCTTGTCGCCAAATTCGTCGCGGTCGGGGAGCAGTGCCGGAATCATGCTTTCGGTTGCAAGGAATACGCCCGACAAGACTTTGTCAATCAGGTTGTCAGGGTAGTCTAGCGGCTCGACCGTAGTATTCCCGAATACGCGCGCGCCTTCGTTGGTGTAGGCGTCCAAGCGGGGGAGTCCAAAAACAAGCGTTTCTGTGGCTTGAATGCAGTTTTCTCCACAGTGGTGTTCCGAAGAATCGTAGCCTGTGGGGGCGTCCGCTGCAAGAATGGGAATTCCCCAGTCGTTGATAGCAATGACGGCTCGTGCAAAAGCGGGGCGAAGTTCTCCCGAGGCTCCGTTTCCGAGCATGCAATCGACAACCAGTGCAAATTTCGGATCGCGTTCGGGCAGGTCGTTTACTACGATGAGCTGGCCACCATTGTTGGCAAAGTCCTTGTAGGCGTTTGCCGCCTCATCTTTGAAGGCTTCCGCTTTTGCAAGGGAGTACACGGTGCTGGGAATACCAGCCTCAATCAACAGTCGTGCCAGAACAAGTCCGTCTCCGCCGTTGTTTCCTCCGCCAATAAAGATGGCGACGGATTTGTCTTCTCGGTTTTCTCCGAGATGGTCGCAGACACGCTCGAATAGGGCTTGCCCGGCTTTGTTCATTAAAGCGTAACCGGCATCAATGGCTGTCGTAAACTCTTCGGATGGAATTTCTGCGGAGTCTATGTTGAATTGGGGTTCGCCAAGATATTGAAATGTGGGGCTAGAAACGCGACTACGCTTGGTGTCGTTGTCTAGAAACCGCATTGCCTCTGCCGATACCATCGGCGGGCATTCTTTGTAGGATAAACTCGTTAGAGTTTTCATTACTTGAACCAGTAGCTGATACCGACTTTAAATTTCATCATTCTTGCGCCAGACATGTTGATCATGTAGAAGTCTCCTTCGGCAACATCTCCGTCGTTGAAATCATCCATGCTCTTAACATCAGGATAGAGCTCTGTGAGACCCATATAGTAGCGCAGGTCGATAAACAGGCCTTCGTAGATGTTGAAGCCGGCGCCGGCTGCGATGCCGAAACCGAAGGATGCCTGGTCGATTTTTTCTTCGCTCTCTTTGGTAATACCGACTGAGGTTACCTTAAGAGGTTCGATTTCAGCTTTGCTGCTCATAGAAAATACAACCTGAGGACCGCCGGTAACGTAGAACCTGTCGGCAACAATTCCGCGCATCAGCAAAGGAATTTCCAAATCCACGCTGTTGTACTTGCGTTCGCTTCCCATGTATTCGTGGTTGGTGCTGATGTAGGCAACGTTTACTTCCGGTGCAAAGAAAAGGTTGGGAATCATCTGGAAACGTACCATAAGGCCTGCTTCAAAGCCGATGCCGGACGGCGAGCCGCTGATATCGCTATCGTTATCCATGTCTTCCTTGAAGCCGAACATTCTGCCGTAGTCGAAGGCGACTCTCAAACCGAAGCCGAAGCGGTTAACCTGACGGGGGGCGGGTTCCTGAGCGGAATTGTCTTCTTCGGTGTTGGCCGGCTCGGGCTCTTGAACGTTAGCTTGGCTGCTAATCGGGGCTGCAACCGGTTGGCTGGGGGCAGGCTCCTCTGCAACGCTGGGCTGTTCTTCTTCCGAAGCGTCGCTAGCTTGGTCCTCAGCCTGAATTTCAGCTTGTTCCTGTTCGGTATACTGTTCTTCAGATTGATCTGCGTAATCGTAGTCGTCTTGTGCGAAAGCAACAGAGGCTACCAACATGGTGCTTGCAATGAGCGTCCAAATCTTTTTCATATTCTCTCCAGACTAAATGTTCCTATGTAATAAAATAGTATAATTCGCCACTTTCCCAGCCAAAGAGTATGCAAAAAAGCTGTAAAATGGCTTGGTTGTAAAAATTTGAAAAACTGGCTGTGGACTTATTGTCCAAAGTAATGCTTTTCCCTGTTGAGCTATTGACTTTTTTTGAGTTTATTTTCAAGATACAATATAGGAGCTATTTATGAAAAAGAGTGTTTGGAAACCTCTCGTTTTTGTCTGCACATTGGCAGTGGGGGCGAATGCCTTTACGCTTACAGGCAAGGTAAATGATGAACAGGGTGCTGCTGTCAGTGGTGCGTCTGTTTTGCTGGTCCAAAATGGCCTTTCCACAAAGACCGATGACAAGGGTGAATTTAAATTCACTCAAGACGAAATGTCTGTGATGGGACGCGTGCTTCCGGGCTATATCAGCGTCAATAACGGCGTACTTTCGTTTTCCCAGCGTTCCAGCGAACCCGTACAGGTCCAAATCTTCGACATGATGGGTAATCGCCTGATGAGCGAAACCCTTTATGGTTCGGGCAGCCTCGACTTGCAGGCCTGTGTCAAGGCTCAGGGGGCCTATTATGCCAACGTAAAAATCGGTTCGGCTCAGCGAAGCATTCGCTTTACCTCGAATGGAAATTACGGAGCCTCTTTCGGTAACGGACAAAAGGCTGCGTTGGCAAAGCTTTCCACAGACGAAACCCTCAAGGTGATTGCCGATGGTTTCGATACCCTTTCGGTAATTTTGAACAAGTTAGATACGAACGTATTGCTGACCGTGAAGAAAACGAAGGCTGAACCGCAGTATGCTTATGGTTGGGGCTTAAAGAACGATCCGGTGCCTACCCGTGGTTGCGGCAAGACTTGGAACCGCGTCAAGTCCGGTAGCTATGATTTCCAGTGGAGCAAGGGCAAGCGTACTATTCGTATCGATATCCCGGACAATTACGACAACAATAAACCATATCGTTTGGTATTTGGCATGCACTGCATGGGCGGCTGGGCCGGTGGTGTGCAGCAGGAAGGCTACTATGGCCTGAAACCGCTCGATACCGAAAAGACGACCATCTTTGTCGCTCCCGAAGGCAACGGAAACCAGGCCCCGTGGGGTCAAGATGACTATCTGCTCTTTGATGAACTTTTGGCCGACTTGCAGAGCAACCTTTGCATTGACTCTAGCCGCGTGTTCTCTACGGGCTTCAGCTACGGCTCCATGTTCAGCAATGGTCTCTCCTGGAACCACCAGGATGTTTTGCGCGCTGTAGCCGTGTACGAAACCGCCGAACGCAATATCTGGCTCCCGCAGCGCAAGAAGATGGGCATCGGTTGGATGGGCGTGCTCGGCCTGCAAGATGACCTTTGCCGCCCTGAAATGGGTCGCGCCGCTCGCGATATCATCTTGGAACTCAACTCCGAAGGTGGTAAGGCCAAGAATGAAAAGGCCCAGGAATACGGCGGCAACGGTCCGCACGTGTGCTACGATTACACGACAGTTGAAGAACGTTTCCCGGTCCGCTGGTGCACGCAGAACGGCGGCCACATCTGGGATCACAAGGATCCCGGCCAGCAAAAGTCCTGGGTTCCGCAGGCCACTTGGGAATTCTTCAACAAGTTCTAAAGTTTCCTATAACACATCCGAAGCACCTTTCCTAGCAATAGGGGAGGTGTTTTTTCTAAATTTGGGCGCATGGAATTCAAACGTTTTGAAGCTCTTATCGAGATGTTCCCGCAGGTGCAGATTTTCAGCACCGAGGGCGAGGACTTGGATAGGGTCATTACTCATTTTTTGAACCAGCAGAAGAATGTTTCCACGATGTCGGAAGCGATGCAGCGGAAAATCCAGCATGCGCTCGCGCCGTTCTTTCAGCAGCGCTTTATTAGCCTGCACGACGAAGAAGCTCCGCTGGTGCGTCACTTGCTCTTGAAAAAGAAGTTCTTTTTGCAGACCGACCGCTATATCGACGATATGGCATGGCCTGAAACTGACCCCGATAAATTGGAAGAAGCGTTAAAGATTGCGGATTTGACCGACGAAGTTCTGGAACGCAAGCTTTTGAGTCTTTCGAACGGGGAACTGCGCCGTGTATTGCTTGCCCGCATGTGGATGGAAAAGCCCGAGTGGGTTTACTTCAATGATTTGTTCGGTGGTCTCGATCCGGAATACCGCAGGCACTTGGCTGCAAGCGTGGTTCAGCTTTCAAAACGCGATGGCTTGAAGGTCGCGGTACGCCTTGCCCGCGAAGATGAATTGTTGCCAGAAATTCCGGCGTTCGTTTACGCCAACAAGACCTTTACTCCGTATGCAGGCGAGCTCCCGCAAGAAATCGCTGCTCCCAAGTATTCCAAGAAGGAACTTAGGGGCTACGAGATTGTGAATCTCGGTACTCCTGACACGTCGGACCCGGAAATTCTCTTCGAACTCAAAAACGTGAATGTTCGCTTTGGTGAAACCGATGTGCTCAAGAATCTGAACTGGACTGTGCGCAATGGTGAACATTGGGCGGTCATGGGCGAAAATGGTGCCGGCAAGAGTACACTGCTTGGCATGCTTACGGCAGACCATCCGCAGATTTACAACAACGAGATCACCCTTTTGGGCGAACGCCCGGGCCATGGCTTGAATATCTGGGACCACAAGGCGAAACTCGGATTCTTCTCGCCGGAACTCGCGCTCCAGTACCGCGAAGACCTTAGTTTGTCCGAAGTCCTGTGCACGGGCTTTACCGCAAACCTTTGCAAGGCCGACAATACCACTTGGGAAGAACGCGCGAAGGCGAAGGAATGGCTGAATTACCTTGGCTTTGACGACGTGGAAGCCCGCTACCGTGACCTGTCGCCGATTGACAAGCGAGTAGTGCTGATGGCGCGTGCGGCAATCCGCCCGCCCAAGGTGCTTTTGCTTGATGAACCGACTCAGGGCCTCAAGGGCGAATACCGCGACAAAATCTTTAGCTTGCTACAGTTGCTTTCGAAAGAAACGACGATTATCTTGGTGAGTCATTACGAAGAGGAATGGCCGCCTTGTATGACACACTTGCTGAGAATGCCCAAGTTCTCTGGAACCTAGTTCTAGAATTAGTTTGTTAAAAATTATATACGTACTTTTGGGTAACGATTAATGTATTTTAATAATCCAACTTACGTTGGATGTAAAAAACATAATAAACTACTTACTAGGAGTGCGTAATGACAAAGAAGGTTCTGCTTCTCTGCGGTGATTTCACCGAAGACTATGAAACTATGGTCCCGTTCCAGTCGATGTCTATGTTGGGTTATCAGGTAGATGCTGTGTGCCCTGACAAGAAGGCTGGCGACACGGTTGCGACTGCAATTCACGATTTTCTTGGCGAACAGACTTATTCTGAATCCCGCGGACACAACTTTGCGCTCACCGCTGACTTTGATGCGGTGAAGGTGAAGGATTACGAAGGCTTGTTCATTACCGGTGGCCGTGCTCCGGAATACATTCGCCTCAATGAACGTGTGCTCAAGATTGTGAAGGAATTTTTCAAGGCCAAGAAACCGGTGGCTGCAATTTGCCATGGCCCGCAGGTGCTTGCTGCTGCTGGCGTGCTGAAGGGCTACAAGGCTACGGCTTACCCCGCTGTCGGTCCGGACATCACTCTTGCCGGTGGCAAGTATGTGGCCGTAAATGT
Organism: Fibrobacter sp.; assembly: GCA_017530965.1. Lineage (GTDB taxonomy): Bacteria > Fibrobacterota > Fibrobacteria > Fibrobacterales > Fibrobacteraceae > Fibrobacter. Next base: position 15,897 of record JAFXLS010000146.1, on the reverse strand, counting down.
AGACGAAGCTGTCGTAGACCGCAATTTGGTTACTGCTCCGGCATGGCCTGGCGATACGGCGATTGTCCGCGAATTCGTAAAGCTTATGGGTGCTAAAATCAAGATTTGATTTTAACGTTCCGCTGAAAATTCAATTTTTAAGAAGTTACTCTTTCTGTAAAAGACGCGTACTGTCGGTACGTGTCTTTTTTTGCCTTGTGAAAAAGTCTAAATTTTCATTCGGAAAATAAACTTATACCTCGAAGTGTCGACCTATTATGCAATTGACCGAACAGAATATTTTGAGTGCTTTGCGTGCAGTTCAAGATCCGGACCTGCACAAGAATATTGTCGAGCTGAATTTTGTCCAGAATCTAAAGATTGATGGTGACAAAGTGAGCTTTGACTTGAAGCTGACCACTCCGGCATGCCCGATCCGAGACCAGTTCAAGGACCAGTGTATCGCTATTGTGAAATCGCTCGGTGCAAGTTCTGTCGAAGTCACTTTTACTGCACAGGGTCGCGTGGAAGGCTCCAATACGGCGGCGCAGGCTCCAAAAGTTTCTTATATCGGCGATGTCGCTCATGTGGTGGCGGTCGCCAGTGGCAAGGGTGGCGTGGGCAAGTCGACGGTGACGGCAAACCTCGCTATGGCGCTCAGTCTTTCCGGTGCCCGTGTGGGTATTCTCGATGCAGATATTTACGGCCCGAGTATGGGGCTTATGTTCGGCATCGATAAGGCTCCCGAAGTTTTTGATGACAATACGATTGCCCCGGTCGAGGCGAAGGGCGGCATCAGCATTGTTTCGATGTGCATGTTCGCTGATTCCGACAAGGCGACCATCTGGCGTGGACCCATGGTTTCCCAGATGATCCAGCACTTTATCCATCATGTGCGTTGGGGAAAGCTGGACTATTTGCTGGTGGATTTTCCTCCTGGAACAGGCGATATCCAGTTGACCCTTACCCAGAATTGCCCCATGGCCGGTGCCGTGGTGGTGACGACGCCACAAGAAGTGGCGCTGGCGGACTGCCGCAAGGGACTTGCCATGTTCGACTCCGTGGGCGTACCTGTGGTGGGCGTTGTCGAAAACATGAGCTACTTCATTTGTGATGAATGTGGTAAACACCACCATATTTTCCGCGAAGGTGGTGGTGAGCGTATTGCCCAAAAGTGGGGCGTTCCTTTGATTGCGAAGATTCCGCTTGAACCTGCAGTAGCAGGTTGTGGCGACGAAGGTACGCCGGCGGTGCTCCGTTACCCCAACTCCGAATCGGCAAAGGCTTTTATGCAGGCGGCCGATGCGACGGTTCGCACTCTTTCCATGTTCGCATCCGAAGGGGATGGCGTGCTCAAGACTTTTAACTACGATTTCGAACAACTTCCGGTGGAGGTGGTCTAATGATTCAACCTAAGAAAGTTTTTAGAACTGCCGACGGAAAGCTGGGCTTTGAATGGAACGATGGAAGTCGCGGTGCATGCGATATCCGCACTCTCCGTTTAGCTTGTCCTTGCGCATTGTGTGTCGATGAACATACGGGCGTAAAGATACTGGATGATTCTACGGTACCGGCTGATATTACGCTTGTCAAAGTTCAGTCTGTTGGTCGCTATGCCGCAGGGCTTTCCTTTAGCGATGGGCACAATTCGGGAATTTACCCTTACGAAAAGCTATATAACTTGACGAAAACAAAGTAAAAAGACATATTTGGATAGTCTTCAAGGGAATGTCCCGTGAAGAATGGAAGGTATGTATTTCTATGAGTGATGCAAACGAAGCGCTTTATTTTAGGGACTTGAATAGGTTTCCGACCCTGAGTCCTCAGGAGGAAGAGGCTCTTCTTGCGATTATCAAGAGCGATCAGGCGGAAGAAATCCGCAAGTCGGCCTTGCAGCGCCTTATTCGGGGTAACCTCCGTTTTGTGGTGAGTGTCGCGAGAAAGTACCAGGGGCGTGGACTTTCCCTGCTTGATTTGATTAACGAAGGAAATATCGGCCTGTTCAAGGCGGCAAAACGCTTTGATATGGGTAAGGATGTCAAGTTTATTTCTTACGCGGTCTGGTGGATTCGCCAGTCTATCCAAAAAGCCCTGTTTGAACAGGTGGGGGCGGTCCGAATCCCTCCCAACAAGCTTGCCTTGGTAAACCGCTTTAAACGCGCCTTGATGCAGAACGACGGTGACTACGATCGTACCATTGCCATGGACGAATTTGCACCGTTCGAAAAAGACATCGTCGAGGTCATGGAAAAAATCGTGGATATCTCGCTGGATGCACCTATTGGCGATAGCACCAATGTGGGCAGCTCTGGCGATACTGTCAGTACGCTTATGGATGTCTTGGGCTCCGATGGAAACCAGGACGAAGACATGGAAAAGGATGAACGCAAGAAGCTCATCCAGGAAACCTTGTCTGCCCTTCCGCAGCGTGAAGAAGAAATCCTGCGCATGTTCTATGGCTTGGATACGGTTGAAGATACCACCCTCAAGGACATTGGCGAAGACTTGAAACTTAGCCGTGAACGCGTGCGCCAGATTAAGAACAAGACCTTGCGTCGTTTGCAGAAGAGCAAGGAACATAAAGAGAAACTGGCTGACTTTTTGGAAAAGTAATGACGAATTCGTCCTCGGCGGCCCGTAGAGCCGCATACTTGTTTTTGACATTGTGTTGCGGAGCCCTGCTTGCTTTTGCGGGTTTCCGCATTTATGATCTTTATGGCCCCAGCAAAATTTCCGTAGGCGGAATTCCTTATGGACTCCCTGCGGGAACCACCGTGGTGCGTGGTGATACTCCGGACTTGTCTGCCGAGATGACCAAAGTGCCGGTGCAGGTACAGACGGAACTTCGCCGTGCAACGGAATTGTCTCGAGCGGGTTCGTATCAGGCTGCATACGATATTTACGATGGTGTGGTCGTGCTGTATCCGGATCTTTTACCGGCCCTTTTAGGACAGGTGAATACTTTGTTTGAAATGGGCTCCCTTACGGATAATCAGCAGGATCGCCTTTCTTTGTTAATCGGGAAACTGCAGGCTCGTTTGCCGGGCTCTGGAGTGGCCGCTTATCTGGAAAGCCGTAAAATCTATCAGGCTGGAAATACTTCTGCCGCATTGGAGCTTGCCCGCGTGGCTTCTGAACGCGCTCCCGCCTTGTACCAGACCAGACTTTGGTATGGTAAACTCTTGATGGAAAACGGTCGTTACTTGCAGGCCGCCAACGAATTCAAGACGGTGGTAAGCCTTTCCAGTGGCGATGTTCCGGCTGCCTATGAAATGCTTGCGGAACTTTATCACCGTAGTGGTCAACTGGACAGCTGTGCCGCTCTTGTAGAATATGCCCTTTCCCAGTACCCTGTAAACGTGAAACTTTTGCTGTTGCAGGGCTACATGGACGAATACCAGGGCCATTTCGATTCTGCTGAAAAAATTTACCAGCGCATTTTGGCCTTTATGCCTGATTACGCTCCGGCTCGCGAAGCCGCTTCTACCTTGGGCGAAAAGTCTCCTCCGGGTCCGGGTAATGGCGTGGTGCTTTCTCCCCAAGATCGGGCACAGACCGCCCTTGACATTCTGGAGCCCATGGTGGAAAAGTACCCCGAAAATCTTCCCCTTAAAGAAGCTTTGGGCCGTGCCTATTTGAAAGGCCGCCAGTTCGATCGCGCTCGTACCCAGTTTCAGGAAATCCAGAAAATCGATCCGGAATATCCCGATATCCAGCAGCGCATTCAGGAATCCAATATTACCCGTCCTGCACCTATCAATAAAAACGATGGCCTGACGGCAAACCTGAACCGTGCGGTGGACAGCCTGCGCGAAACTCTTGCCCCTTCTGCCGTTCATGATTTTTCTACCATGTTGGGCCATTACGTTGTTCGCTACGGTGCTACTCCCAAGGAATTTTTCAAGAAGTACGCCATTTCGAATTTTAGGCCTGTGGCAAACAACGTTTGGCAAGAATCGTTCTACATGGCTCCTTACAAGCATACCTATACGGTGGTCTTTGATTCCTTGAATCACTTCCGCGAAGTGCATGTGGTTGTTTACGATTCCTCTTCTAGTTCGAACCATTTTGGAATCGCTCCTGAAGTCTATACCAGATTCCTCAAGCAGAATTCCAGAATTTCGGGAATCGGCAACAGTACTGGCGAAACGGATTGCGGTGACGGACTGATTATCGACGCCGCCGTGTGGGAAACCCAGGACAACTTCGAAATGCTTGCCCGCGTAGTGGGTAAGCCGGCTGAAGTCCGCATGGTTCGCTTCGACAAGACCGCACTCCCGCCGGGCCTTAAACTCTGCGATTACAATAAGTATTTGAATCAATACTAGAGTTTTAAAGACTCTAATTTTGTATCTTTATTCCCATGCTACGTATCCGCTACATGGCACTTGTAATGCTCGCCCTCGTGTTCGAGGGGTGTACTTGTTGTGCCTATTTGAACCATATGTTCAATGCGGAACGCCTGGATGAACAAGCCGGCGAAATGCGTGCGGCACGTCTCGACAGCATTCCCGACGGTGAAAATTCCTTGCCTGGTTCCGAAGAACGCCAGAAGTACGACAAGATCATCGAAAAAGGTTCCCGTGTACTGGAACGTTTCCCCAAGAACAAGAAGCGTACCGCAGAAGCAGTTTTCTTGATTGGCGAATCTTTCCGTCATAAGCATGAATGGAACAAGGCTATTACCAAGTACGATGAATTTGAGCGTTATTTTGCGGACCACGATTCCATGCAGGCGGTAGAATACCAGCGAGCCTATTGCCTTTACCGCAATCACGAATATAATATCAGCCGTTTTGCCTTGGAACCGGTGATTGCTTCCAAAGATCATCCTTATTATTTCCAGGGACTGAATCTTCTTTCCCTTTTGGATGAACAGGCGGAATTCCCGGACCAGGCCATTGCTTCTTTGGAAGCGGTCTTGGCTGACACGGCGGGTACCCCTTATATGCGTGGCAAGGCCCATTTTAGGTTGGCCGGTCTCTACTTTAAAAAAGAAAACTGGGACAAGGCCCGTGAGCATTACACTGCTAAAGAAATTAAGGAACTGAATCCTCGCGAACAGCAGACGGCGGGGGAGCAGGCTGCGGAATGTTTGGCTAACCGCAAGGAATATCTGCAAGCTGCCGACGAATATAAGGAACTCTACAAGAATCCTGAAAATGAGTCCAAACAGCCCGATTACCTGGTGCGCATTGGCGAACTGACTATGCTGGGCGGACGCTATCCCGATGCCATTATCATCTTGCAAAAGGTGAACACGGAATACCCCCGTACGGAATATGCCTCCCGCAGCTATTTCTGCCTAGGCGATTACGAACAGCACAAGACCATTGATTATGACAAAGCCGTCGTCTATTACGACAGCAGCTTTATTTCGCGTACCATCAGCAAGTGGGGCCAGGAAAGCCGCGAACGCCGCGATGCTCTTAAGCGCTTGATTGCCATGCGCAGCCAGAACGATAAGGAACGCAAGGACTCGATTCCGAATGTGGATAATTTCTTCAAGTCCGAGTTCTTGATTGCCGAATTGTTCCTGTTCAAGCTGAATGAGGTGGACAGCGCCATTACGCGCCTGAATACCGTGATTGAATCGGGTGATAGCGCAAAGTCTTTGCGGGCATTCTACGCCAAGGCCTTTATTTATGACGAATATATGCATGATCCCGATGCTGCCGAAGAAATCTACAAGGAAATCATCGAAAAGTATCCGGATACGGAATACGCAAAACAGGCCCAGGTGAACTTGGGAATGCGTGTGACCTTGAAAACCCGCGAGGATTTGGCCAAAGAAAAGTACATGGAAGCCGAAAGCCTTTGGACTGTTGCGGCAGAAATGCCTGTGGACCAAATGGATCTGGTGGATTCTGCCTATGCGCGGGCGTTTATGCTGTTTGATAGCCTTTACCAGGAATATCCTGAAACCCAGTCGGGTGCTCAGGCTCTTTACATGAAGGCCATGTATTTCCAGATGAATCCGGAACGTGTCGACAGCACCTTGATGACTTACAAGTTGCTGCGTGAAAAGTATGGACACACCCCTTGGGGCAAGCAGGCGGCAAAGATGATGAATACCCGCCTGACCATTACCGACCAGGATTTGGAACGTCTGCGCAAGCGTGTCAAGAGTAGCGAAACTCATGTGAACAAGCTGTCTGCCCAGTATTATGAAAACTTGAACAAGGCTCCCGAAGAAAAGCAGGCCGAAGTCAAGAGTCAAGAAGACGAAATTCTTGAGAATACGTACAATAGCATGTATGATTTTGAGTAAGCGGTTTATTGCGATTGTGGCGGCTTTTATGATTGCTGCCTTTTTATCCGGCTGTGCAAGCGGAAACGCAAAGATTGCTTCTCGCAAAGGTTATGTTCGATTCCCTGGCAAGCATTACGCATCCGGTGAAAAAGCCGCTGTAGGGACTAAGATTGAGGGCGAGGCTAGCTATTATGGCCCTGGATTTCATGGTAAAAAGACTGCCAGTGGCGAAACTTTTAACCAGAATGATTACACCTGCGCCCACAAGACGTTGCCTTTCGGCACTGTACTTAAGGTTGTCCGTATCGATAACGGAGCGACTGTAGAGGTGCGGGTCAATGACCGTGGTCCTTATGTGGGAGACCGCATTCTGGATTTGAGTGTGGCGGCGGGCAAGAAGATTGGCCTTGATAAGGTCGGTCACGCCAAGGTCTCCGCTACGGTGATAGAGTAATTTTTACGCAATCTAAAAAATAATTCATTTGTCAAAATATGACATTTGGCTGATTCTATATTTATCTGCACAGAAAAACACTGTTGCGTTTGTGTGTTTTTCTTGAATTAGAGGTAAATATGTATAGCGAGAATAATCTCTGGAATAATTCCGGCTTCTCATCTTTCAAGCGTCGCATTGACGAACAATTGCAGCTGAATGGTTTCGATGATTCTTTTGTAGATGACGAAACCTTGTTGCCCTATTACCGTATGGGCGAAAGCGAAACCTACGTGCTCTCAGCCCTCGGCTGCACCGTCGGCGTGTAATTACTTGTTTTTGTAACTTACAAATCGAATATTCCCGCAGTAATCCTTGTGGATTCCGGCGAATTCCAGCCAAGGGTAGTTTGCGGCTTCGTTCTTTAAGACTTCTGCCTGTTCAGACCCGATTTCAAGGAGAATCGGGGCGCCTGCGCTCAGCTTGCCTTCGGTCTGCTGTAAAAGTTTGCGGACAAGGTCAAGGCCGTCCGGGCCGCCATAGAGGGCGAGTGCCGGGTCGAACTTGTCTACTTCGGGTTGGAGCTTTCCCTTTTCTCCATCGGGAATGTAGGGGAGGTTCGCAATCAGGCAATCGATTTTCTGGTCGACTTTCACCGCGTCCAGCAAGTCGCCTTGGGCGAAAGTCAGATTCGAGCCTTCAGCGTTTGCTCCCAGCTCGTTTGCGTCGGCATTTTCGCGGGCGAGCGAAAGTGCGTCTTCAGAAATGTCCGTGGCGAGCACTTTCGCTCCGGCGATTTCTTTCGCGCAGGCGATAGAAATCGCGGCTGTTCCCGTGCCCACCTCTACGATAAACGGAGCTTCGACACCCTTAAGTCTTTCCTTCGCCATGTCGACAAGCATTTCTGTTTCGGGGCGCGGGACCAGCGCCCGCTTGTCGCACTTGATGATAAATCCGCGGAAACTCGTGTCGCCGATAATATGCTGCAGCGGTTCGCGGTTCGCGCGGCGTGCCACCATCTGGCGAAGCACGTCGAGCTCTGCGTCGGTCAGCGGCTTTTCGAAGTTCAGGTAAATGTCCATGCGGCTCTTCATCTTGAGCCCGTGACTGATGATGTACTCGGCGTCTAGGCGCGCATCGGGAATACCCTTCTTTTCGAAGAATACCTTGGTGCGGTTCAAAATCTCAAGTACAGTCATCTGCGGCATTATAGACATTCCTATCGTGCGTCATTGCGAGGCCCCGTATGGGGGCCGCGGCAATTCATTAAGCGTTGAACTTTCCGAGTTTTTCTTGGGCGTTAGCCATCTGGAGGCCGTTGATGATTTCATCGAGGTCGCCGGTGATAACTTTGTCCAAATTGTACAGCGTGAGACCGATGCGGTGGTCTGTCACGCGGTTCTGCGGAAAGTTGTAGGTGCGGATTTTTGCGGAGCGGTCGCCGGTGCCCACCAAGGCCTTACGGCTTGCGGCTTCTTCCTGTTCCTTCTTGGCAATCACGGCGTCAAGAATCTTGGAACGCAACATTTCCATGGCGTGCAAACGGTTCTGCAACTGGCTACGTTCGGTCTGGCAGCTCACCACCACGCCTGTAGGAATGTGGGTGAGTCGCACGGCGGAGTCCGTCTTGTTGATGTACTGACCGCCGGCACCCGAAGAACGGTAGGTGTCCATGTGAATGTCCGCTTCGCGGATTTCCACGTCCACTTCTTCAGCTTCGGGCAAAATGGCAACGGTCGCTGCCGACGTATGTACGCGCCCCTGGGTTTCGGTTTCGGGCACGCGCTGCACGCGGTGAACGCCACTTTCGAACTTGAGTGTTCCGTACACGCTGTCGCCTTCGATGAATACGCGGATTTCCTTGTAACCGCCCACGGTGCCTTCGCTGGCATCCTGGATGGTCATCTTCCAGCCCATGCGGCTGCAGTAACCCTGGTACATGCGGAACAAGTCGCCTGCAAACAGGGCGGATTCGTCACCACCGGTACCGCCGCGGATTTCGAGCGTGGCATTACGGTAATCCCACGGATCCTTCGGCACCATCAAAATCTGGAGCTCGTCGGTGATGCCCGGCAACTTCTTTTCGATGTCGGAAAGTTCCGATTTTGCCATCGCGACCATTTCAGGGTCGGAATCGCCGAGGGCGGCCTTCCATTCTTCCTGGTCGTTCAGCATCTGCAGGTATTCCTTGGCCTTCACGACGGCCTTTTCGATACCTTTGTACTGCTTGTGAATCTTGTTGTAACGGGCCTGGTCAGCGAGAACGTCCGGGTTACCGAGTTCCGATTCCAGTTCCTCGTACTTTTCAATCAGTTTTTTAGCTTTATCTTTCATCGGGTGCAAATTTAGTAAAATTAAAAACCCCATTGAGAATGGCAATAGAAGAATCGCTTGTGGATCTTTGGGCCTAGATTGCATTTTCAATAGGCCGGTTTTCCTGATGCTTATAAATTGTTAAATTTTATGTGTTATAAGATGATGAAAATGAGGTCCAATATGAAAAAATGGATTGCGTCTGCCGGAATATTTGCTGCAATCTCCATGGGTTTGATTGCTTGTGGTGATAATTCGTCTAGTGCTGAATCTTCGTCTAGGCCTGGATCGAATGATTACTGTAAGGTTGTGTCGACGGATCCCTTCCTGATTGAATCTGTTGAAAATGGCTATTTCAGCCAGACGACCGTCAAGTATGAAGATGAAAAACTTGTGGAAAAGGTGGTGTTCGACGATGCAATTGCCGCCCAAATGGCTTGCGATTCGTATAAGAAGGATGTGAGCTATGGCAAGGTTGTTTGTAAAGACAATACCATTGCTGCTATTGGGCGCGATATTATGACTTCCAGCGAATATCGGGATGTCTTGACCTTGTTTTCGACAATGTGCGAAGGCGATGCTCACCGTGAAGATATTTCGTCATCTAGCGCGGAACGATTGTCCTCCAGTTCAGAAAGAAAATCCTCGTCTTCAAGAAACGTAAATTCGTCCAGTTCCTCTAAAACGGTAAGTTCTTCGTCGGAACGGGTTGAAAGTTCTTCTAGCTCCGAGACTTCGTCTGATGAAGATGAAAACTGGTATGGAAAGACAACTTACAAGAAAGAAAAGGTGGTTGCCGCAAACGCCGCGGAACTTGAATGTCCCGAAAATACGACCACTGATGATTTGACTGGCTATGATGTTGCCTATGAATTTAATGATCCAAATGATTTAGGTCGCGACTACCTTGGCGAGAATAACGCCTATGCCGACAACAAAACATCTCCGGTGTCCGCAGAATGTGGAAGTATTATTTTTAACGGGGATAATGGATTACTTGTTCCGCTTACGGATACATTTAAGACCAGAGGCTTTGTTGTCGAAGTGCGCTTTATGCCGTCATATGATGACGAGGTGGGAAACCTTATCGTGTCCGAATCACCTGGAGGCAGTACGGATGGTTGGGTTCTTCGTCTAGAAAGAACTGGAGTTGTCTTCTATTATCGCGATGCGGATCAAAGTTCCAATTGGAAGTCGGTGGATGTCGGCCAGGTTTCCTTGGATGAATGGCATGAGGTTCGCGTTAAAATATTCCCGAAAAAGCCTGAATATGGTAGCATCTTCTATTCGATGAATGTTTCTCTGGACGGAAGCTTGGTCCTTGTTTCGGAATACAAAGATGACACCTCTGATTTGGCATATGGTTTTGGAATAGGTTATGATTCAATGTATCAAATGAGTCATAACAATTGGTTCTTTGTTGGAAAAATCGATTACATCCGTTACGGAAAGATAACGGAAGACGATTTGTAATAAATGAATCCCATCGGTACGTTTTTCGGTGATGCCATTTACAAGTACGACGCTCCTAGGCAAGGGCGTCTGTTTGCGGGGCATCCGGGCCGGATTGAACTAAAGTCGGGGATGAATTTCGAAACGGCGCTCCGCGATTTGGATGGCTTTGAACGCATCTGGGTGATTTTCCAGTTTCACGAAAACGAAGGGTGGCGTCCGACGACGCGCCCACCTGTACCGCCTAAAGGCAAAGACCGCGTGGGCACTTTTGCAAGCCGCAGTCCTTACCGCCCGAATCCGATTGGCCTCAGCTGCGTACGTCTCTTGAAAATTGAGGGGCTTACCTTGTTTGTAGACGAGGCGGATTTGCTGAACGGAACGCCGGTGCTCGACATCAAGCCTTATATTCCCATGGCGGATGCTTTCCCTGATGCCAAGGCGGGGTGGGTCGAAGAACAGGTGGGGGATTTGTGGACAGTACAAGTTTCGGACGCATTCGATGCGCAGAATCGCTGGATTGCTGACCATAGCGTCTTTGATTTGCTCAGTTTTGCGCAGGTGCAACTTTCCCGCGGGAATTTTTCGAAAGATGTCTTTGACAGTTCTCGTCGCCGCTTGACCATCGACGAATCTGCGCATACGGGCGTACTTGCGTACCGCACCTTCCGCATCCATTTCAGCTACAACGAATCGAATCGCTGCGTGCTGCTGCAGCGCATTGCCAGTGGCTATTCTGCCGAAGAATTAAATCCCGGCGCCGAAGACAAATACGGCGACAAGGATTTACATCGTGCGTTTCTGCAATTTATACTTTAAGTACCCCGCCATTTGCAGCGGGTGATTGAAGGTGCCGTCGGTCATCTTGGCCTGCAGTTCTTCGTCACTCAACAGCAGGCTTTCGATATCTTCGGTGCTGTCAAAGTGGGTGCTGCCGCCCTTTTCTACGCCGTCAATGAACACGACATGGAATTTGCCGCGATGCCTGTCCGGATTTACGGGAAATGCTCCGAGGTAACTGATTGTGTCTTTCTGAGCGGAACGAAGTGGAGTCGAAGAATCTAGACCCGTTCGACTTCGCATCTTCGATGCTTCGCTCAGGGTGACACATTGTTTCTCAATGCCATATCCGCATTCTTCTTGTAATTCCCTAAGCGCGGCCTGTTCCGGCGTTTCACCCTTGTCAATAATCCCAGCGGGGAATTCTAGCGCGATTTTCCCGGTGCCGTGGCGGTATTGTTCCGTCATGACCCATTTGCCTTCGGTGGTGCGTGCTAAAATCAGCACCCAGTCCGGTTGCCATAGCGTATAAAAATCGTCTATCACCTTGCCGTTTGGCAATTCGCAGGTTTCTTTTGCGACTTTCAGCCAGGGGGCGTCAACCAGATATTCCGAATTCAAGAGCTTCCAAGGTTTCATATTTGGCAATTTAGTAATTGAAATGTAAGATTTTTACTATTATTAGTACGGTAGGTGTAAGAATATGAGTGATTTTGTTTTTTATGCAGAAGCTAGTGTCGGGTGTGCATGCATTTTGATGCTCCTTTTGTACAGCATCAAAAAACTCCCGACACCCCAATTCAAATTCAATCTCTTTTACCAGCTTGTCGTGTGGCATATCGTCTATTTTATTAGCGATACTGCATGGGCTTTGGTAAATAATGGCACTATTCCGAAAACGACTTTTAGCGTATTGACTGTCAATTACCTAAATGCGGTGATTGTCGCTATCGTATTTTATTGTTGTTTTGCTTATGCTGAAATCAGCACGCGGCCCGAGATGACCCGCCTGCAAATTCAAAGCCTCCGAACGAAACTCAGAATCCCGATTTATGTAGAATCCGTATTGTTGCTCACTTCGTTCATCCTCATGCCGGAATTTTGGCTTGACCAGAATTTGGAACCGCGGGACCTTTATTATTTCTTCTTGTTGTTTTTGCCCTTTGTCTATATAATGACGGTAACGATCCGTTGCTTCGGTCGTGTACTTAAGCCGCATAGCCAGTTGAACATGAAAACTTATCTGATTGTGGCGAGTTATACTCCGGGCTGTATTGTGGCTGGAGCGGTACAGCTTTTTCTTTCGCTTACGACTCCGGTTTTCTGCTTCTGGTGTACGATGATTATTCTGTTCGTCTACTTGAATTCGCAGAACCAGTTGATTTCTACTGACCCATTGACGGCACTCAACAACCGCAATCAGTTGCAACGTTACTTACAGCTGTCTCATGATTCAATAGACCATTACGTGGTCATGGTGGACATAGACAAGTTTAAGCAGATTAATGATACCTACGGGCACGTAGAAGGCGACCGTGCCCTTGTACTTGTATCCAAGGCCCTCAAGAGTGCTTGTGGACGCCTAGGAAAATCGACGTTCCTGTGCCGTTATGGGGGCGACGAATTCTTGATTGTCGTGCCGACGGAATTGCCGGGACTTGCAATTAGGGTCATCAAGGATTGCTTGAAAGAGGAACTGTCCAGTCATTACGCCAAGCCAAGCTATGCGCTGGAAGTGAGCATCGGTTATGCTTTTTGGAATGGCAAGCTTTCCAATTTTAAAAAGAGTGTTGCTGAAGCCGATGAGAAAATGTACGAAGATAAGCGTTCCTAACGCTTACCCTTCCAATTTATTCTTCAAATAGTGCCTTGCGGTCCACGTGAAGTAAAGCACGTCAGCAATTACAAGTGCTACTCCGCAGGCGAGGAATACGGGCTGGTGCATACCGAAACGCCCCGCCATGGAACCCCCTACTAAAATGCCCGTGCCGATACCGATGTCCCAACCGCTTAGGTAGGTGCTGTTGGCTGTACCGCGCTGGTCGTGGCGGGCGAGATTCACACACATGGTCTGGTAGCCGGGGAAAATCAGGCCGAGGCTTGTGCCAATCAGGAACGCCGAAATAAAGAAGGTAATGGGCGAGTGGCTGAACGCTAGAATAAAGTAGGCAATCACGTTCAACGTCATGCCGGTTCCCACCAGGTGAATCAAGTAACCGCGGTCAATCAGGCGCCCTGTCATGATGCGGTTCAGAATCAAGCCCGCTGCAATCAAGGCGTAGAACCAGCCGGAACCGCCTATGCCAAGCTCCTTGGCGTAAAGGGCGATGTAATTGGTGACTGGGCCGTAGGCGAAGCCCACAAAGATGAAATTTACGAATTGCGGAATGGCGCGAGTGAGGAAGAACCGGTCAAGCGAAAGCGGCGCATGCGGCTTTTTCTCTTTGCGCGGCACATTCAATGTCTGTACAAGAACCAAACCGATAACGCACAAAATAATCGAAATCGCAAAGACGATGGTGTCGCCGAATGCCTCGTACAGGAACATGCCGGTCATGGGGCCTGTCGCAAATGCCAGATTTACGCTGATGCCGAAGTAGCCGATGCCTTCACCGCGGCGGCTTGCGGGCAAGGCGTCGATCGCGACCGTGTTGCTCGCCGTGCTCGAAATTCCGAAGAACAAACCATGCGCAAATCGCACGGCGGCAAGAATCGGCAAAATACCGACGGTCTTGTAGCCTAAAAAGCAAGCGGTAAACGCGAAGAATGTCCAGAAGTACAGGGGCTTGCGGCTAAGGGTGTCCACCAAGAATCCGGCGAACGGCCTGCAGGCAAGAGCTCCGATTGTATAAAGCGATATAATGAATCCGGCAGTCGCGTTGTCGGTCGCAAACTTTTCGATAATGTAGAGCGGGAGAATGGGCAGCAGCTGGTAAAAGCTGAAGAACAGCAAAAAGTTCGCGGCGGCAACCGTCACGAAATTCCGCGTCCACAGTGGCGGTTTTTCTGTTGTCAAAACATCAGCTGGCATAATCCCTCTTCAATATAATGTGGAATGTGTAGTGTGTAATGTGGAATGATTTCGTTTCTCATTTCACATCTCACACTTCACATCTCATTTTCTCTCCAGCATTACGATGGTTTCGAGGTGTGGGGTGCCGGGGAACAGGTCAAGCGGCTGCACCTCGCGCACGCGGTAACCGTAGCGTTCCCATTCTTTGAGCGATGCGGGAATCTCGTCGGTGCCGCAGAACACGTGGCATACGCGGATTGGCTTGCGCATGGCGAGCGCATGAATCACGCCGGGTTCGCAACCCTTGCGCGGCGGGTCCAGCAGGATTTTTTCGGGCTCGCCTGGGATCGGCCGCGGGAGTCGCGTCTGCACGAACATTTCGTCGATCTTGCCTGCGATAAAGCGGTAAGGCTTTTTAAGGTGCTTTGCGGAAGCCTTCGCGCAGTCGATGGACGGGCCTTCCCATTCCACGCCCAGAACATCCTTGGCGGCTTCGCCGAGCGCAAAACTGAACAGTCCGTAACCGCAGTACAAATCCAAGAAATGGTCTTCCTTGCTTAAGCTCAGGAGGCGGCTTGCGGCCTTGATCAAGTTGTGAATCTGGCTTTCGTTAATCTGACTGAATCCTGTGACAGGGTAGCGCAGGCTGAACTTGCCGAGTCCGAGGCTCATTTCGCGCGGACCGTAAAGTTGCTTGAAGTTCAGGCCTTCAGTCGGACGCTTCGATTCCAGGTAGTAATCCGATTCGGTCGTGTCCACGTAGGCGTGCGCCGCCGTTACCTTAAAAGGCGTTTCCTTCAGGGCGTCCGAAATCAGCTTGAGCTTGCGCACGATGCTTGCATCAATCTTCTTGATGTTGAAAATTACCATGCGGTACTGGTAGGTGCCACGGATAATGATCCAGTTGAGCGCATAGGCGAGCGGCTTGTATGCTGGCGTAATCAGCTTTTCAAAAAGAAAATCGTAAATCTTGTTGTGCTCTTCGGGTTCCAGCATCGATTCCTGACGGTCGAACTGCAGATTGCCCGGCTGCATGAACACACGGCGCTTGCTTGTGGTGCGGTAGGCGCGGGGCATGGGGCTCGCAATCACCTTCTGCGGGTTTCCGGCGAGGCGGTTTACGTCCCAAAATTCTTGGATGGCGAGGTCCTTGATTCGGAGTTCGTCTTTATAATCGAGCATGGCGAGGGATTCGCCGTGGGCGGAGTCGGCTTCACGGGTGTAACCCGGAACCTGGTGTGCAATGGCTTGTTCAAAGAACATGGGAACCTCTTTTTTCAAATACAAATGTAGAAATTATTTGTGGATTCCCAAATAGTGAAAAATCCTATAAAAAAGACCCCTCAAAGAGGGGTGAATACAAAAAAGACCTCCCGTTCGGGGGGTCTAAGAGCGGCGGACCGGGATCGAACCGGCAACCATTAGCTTGGAAGGCTAAGGCTCTACCATTGAGCTACCGCCGCGAGCAAGTCCAATTATACAAAAATTCGCCTATTTTCAAAGGGGTTCATTAAAAAGTTCTTGCATTTTTTATTAAAAAAACTATATTTAGCGCCACAATAACAATTTTACCTAGAGGTAGCTTAACTTGGCGTTACAAAACCCCCGCGACCGTCGCATGCCGAACAGACAGAGTGACGGAACCCGCATTAACGAAGACATTCGCATTTCCCC
>JAFXLS010000011.1 GCA_017530965.1 Fibrobacter sp. | reverse complement strand
CCGCCTGATTGTCGTCGACTTGACCGCGACGATGAACGAAATCGGCAAAAAGCATAACGCACAGGGTTTCGCCCTCAAGCTCTTGGCCGAAAACTCCATCGCAAGCATTTTCTTGAGCGCCTCGCTCAAGTTCCCGGGCACCGTAAGCTTTACCACCCGCTTTTCGGGCGAAATCACTCTGGTGCAGTCGGATTCCACGCCGCAGGGCCTGGTGCGAGCCATGATTCCGCAGCCGGAACTCCAGGCCGTAGGTGGTAACGAACCCGCCCTCATTCCGCAGAGCGTCCGCGTCGTCAAGCTGAACGAACAGGGCAAGCGCGTCCACGAAAGCATTATCGAGGCACCTGCCGTATCGATGGGCCAGAACCTCGCCACCTACCTTCTGCAGTCCGAACAGATCCGCTCGGCCGTGGGCATCGAAGCCGCCTTCAACAAAGAAGACCCGAGCAAGCTCGACTACGCCGCCGGTTTCTACATCGAAGCCTTCCCCGACCTCGAAGACAAGGACATCAACCTGATCGAAGTCATCATCCAGAACTTGCCGAAGTTCTGCGACATGAACACGCCCGAAGGCTTTGACCTGGACGAGCTCCTGGACCAGCTGCGCGGCCCCTACGAAATCGATATCGTGAAAGAAATCGACCCGAAGGCTTACTGCCCCTGCAGCCGCGAACGCACCGTGGCAACGCTTGCAACGCTCCCGCTCAAGGACTTGCAGGACCTCGAAAAAGAAGGCAAGGACCTCGAAGTGATTTGCGACTTCTGCCGCACCCCGTACCAGATTACGCTTGCGGATTTGCGTTCCATCATCAACGAACGAAAGAAATAGCCCTATGTTTACCAAGCAATGTGTCGTTACCCTGGACCTTGAAGGAGTCCTCGCCCCTGAAATTTGGATTGCCGTCGCCGAAAAGACCGGCATCAAGGACCTGCGCCTGACTACTCGCGACATTCCCGACTACGACGTGCTCATGAAGGGCCGCATCAAGATTCTCGAACGCGAAGGCATCAAGCTTTCGGACATCCAGAACGTGATCGCAAACCTCGGACTTCTCGACGGCGCCCGCGACTTTATGGACAAACTCCGCGACGAAGCCCAGGTGATTATTCTTTCGGACACGTTCCAGGAATTCGCCTACCCCATCATGAAGAACCTCGGATTCCCGACCATCTTCTGCCACAACCTGGAAGTCGAAAGCGACATGATTAAGGGCTACCACCTGCGCCTCACCGACCAGAAGACAAAAGTCGTGAAGCACCTGCAGGACCTCAACTTCAAGGTGTTCGCCTCGGGCGATTCCTTCAACGACACGGGCATGCTCAAGCAGGCCGACAAGGGCTGCTTCTTCTGCGCGCCGGATTCCATCGTTGCCCAGTTCCCGCAGCTCGAAGCCACCAAGACCTACGCCGAGCTCCTGGAAAAGTTCCACCAGTTCCAGGCAACACTGTAATTAGAACAAAGAAAAGGGGGGAAGGTTGGTCTTTCGCTACGCTCAAGCCCCAACAGATCGGCTCGGTTATGTCAAACTCCGTTTGCCACAACACTCGCCTTGAAGCTGTTGTCCCCCTAGTTCGCACTCCGTTGCTCTCCACCCCCACGCCTAATGGCGGACAGCACTTAGCAACTTGTTGCTTAGTGCGCATGGCCACCAAGGTGGGGCTCCGCCCCCTAAAACCCCTGTAAGCGAAAGTAGCAGCTATGCGGGCTTGGCTATGGCCGAGCACAAACAGTTTCTGCAAAACGTACGCAGCATCACTTTCATTGACAAGTGTATTCTTTTTTTTATATTAGGTTGCAAAAAAACAGGCTTCAAATAATGCATTATCTTCTTTTTCTTCTGTTCCTTGTCCCTACAGTCCACGCCATCACCTGCACAGAAGGACTGCTGATGTATTACAAAGAGTGGTATGGGCTTTATCTAGGGGGAACAGATGCTTTCCTTGATAGTACTATTTTTACCTACAGCGATGGAGAATTTCGTTCCGAGAAAATTCTAAGAGAAAAAGACTACCTTAGAAGTATTGTTGAATCGAATCGTAACGGAACAATCCAAATCGATACGTCGACTCTAGTTTACCTAGTAGACGATTTTAATTTTCAGTCTGACCACCGCAGCATTGCGAACAAAAAAATTTCAAACGACACTATATCTATTGAATTTCTTGAAAGGGATTCCATTGAACGTAAGCAAGATATTCGAACAATCAGATCTACTACGAAAGTATATAAAGACAGCCTTATTCTTGACGACACTGAATCTTTAGAAGAAGAAAACGATACTTATGCAACCCATATTGAAGTATCATTAAAAAACGACACCTTGTTCATACTGCATCTTGGATCAGAAGACGGCGCACCGATGGATACTGCTCGTTTTGAAATCTATGTTGCCGACTCAAATGACAGCCATATTTGCCACGAATTCTACCGAGTTCAAGATTGCGAAGATGGTTGCACAGATAACAATGGGAATCCGATAAAAGATGGAGACATTGTACAGTCATACGACCACACAATTACAGAAAATAAAAACGGGTTCATGATAGAAGAAATCCGACACAACGGAACGAACCAATACTTCATGATTTATTCCGATGGAATAACAACATCCATTGCGAAGCGGCATCTCGCAAAGATGAACAGACTCCGCCGCGACTTCTACTTTGACACCAAGGGGCGGAAGCAGCAGAAAACCGTTCCCTACAGGGTATTTTTCTAACTCAATTTTTCACGCAGCGGACACTGACACCGGCGTCCTTGTAGTTTTCGAACAATGTCGCTGCATCGTTTTCGTAACGCAAAACCAAGGTGATTGACTCGTCGTCATCGACCTCAGTGGCACTCCAAAAAAAGGCTCCCGAACTGACAAACGACTGATGCGTCTTGCCCCGTTGCGGAAGGCGCACGCCGCCCGGCAATGCGGTAAAGCCGTAATCGTCGGTGCCGTCTTTGTAATGCCCTTTATCGCTCCAGGTATTCGTGGCCTTGAGAATCTTCCCTGCCGTCGAGGAATCCCCGACAAATTCAATCAACGTATTCCATTCCGTCTGACTCGGCAAGTGCCAGCCGCCGGGGCATACGGTCTTCGCTTCGTCCCAAGAATAAAGACAGCCGTACAAGGTCATATATTCCTTTTCGCCGCAGACTGCGTTTCCCATTTCATAGTCAAGGTTTTCCGCCATCCAGACCTGGTTGCCGATTTTCACGGTCTTGTAAGTCTTGCCGTCGCGAGAGTCCTTGAGGGTATTCGAGGAAGCATCGTATTCGCTGCCGCCACCATTGTCAGAGTCCCCATTTGCACCGGTAGAAGAACCGTCGCCGCTGCAGGCGACAAGAATTACCACAAGAAAAGCAACTAGAGATTGCCACACCACCTTACCAAACTTCATATAGTCTCCGTTTTCCCTAAAAAAAGAATTTTCAAGGTAAATTTAATTTATTCAAGGGCATTGTTTTGTATATTATCACAACAAGGAGAAATTATGAAACTCTACACAACAGACTTTATCACCGGCAAAGAAATCGAAACTCTTCAGATGGTGCGCGGGAGCGTAGTCTTTAGCAAGAACGTGGTGCGCGACGTATTTGCCGGGCTCAAAACGCTTGTAGGTGGCGAAATCGCCGGCTACACCGAGATGCTGAACGACGCCCGTAACATCGCAGTTGAACGTATGGAAAACCAGGCCGGAATCATCGGTGCAGACGCTATCGTGAATGTGCGCTTCGCCACCGCCTCGGTGATGGCAGGCTCCGCAGAAATCATTGCCTACGGAACCGCCGTCAAATTCAAGAAGTAGTTTCTACTTTCCCGCAATTTCTCTAGCCTTCGCCTCGATTTCGGCGATGGCTTTTTTGCGGCCTTCGGCAGAGTCTTCGTTATTGAGTACGATGTTCACGAACACGGAGCCCGCGACCACGGCGTACACATGCTTGCAGAGCACCTTGGACTGTTCGCCGTTACGGATACCGAAGCCGCCGAGAACCTTCGCGCCACCCTTACCGACAGTATCGATAAAGTCAAGCGTTGCCTGGTCAATCGTGGTTTCGCTACCGGTCGTACCCGCGCGGAGTGCAGCGTAGATGTACTTGAAGCCCTTGGAAGCCATTGCTTCAAGGCGTTCCTTGGTCATGCTGGGTGCTGCCACCGGGATGTTTTCAAGGCCATGCTTCTTGCAAGCTTCAGTCAGACCTTCGTCACCGTCGAACGGCAAGTCCGGAATGATGCAAGCGGACACGCCAGCGTCCTTGCACATCTTGACAAAGTTCTCAATGCCCGGCGTAAAGGCGAGGGAACCATAAGTCATGATGTAGATCGGCGTTTCAGGGTGACGTTCGTGAATCTTCTTCACGATTTCAAGGCCCTGCTTGGTAGAATAGCCCTTGTCGAGAGCGATAGTCGAAGCCGTCTGAATGGCCGGACCGTCGGCACTCGGATCACTGAAGGCAAGCTGAATTTCAAGGATATTTGCGCCACCCTTCACAAGTGCGTCGGCGATGGCGATAGAAGTTTCTGCGTCAGGAAAACCCGCAATAAGATGAGACATTAAATTCATGGTGATTACTTCCTTGTCATAATTTCGGCGTCGTGGATATCTTCGTTGTTTTCGAGGCGAACAAGTTCGGCCTTCAGGAATTCCTTCCACTTTTCGGGGCGGAACACCGGGCTCGTGATAAAGATGTCCTTGTCACCGCGGCCACTCATATTGATGACGAGCGCCTTGTCCTTCGGAAGTTCCTTCGCAATCTTCATGGCGGCGGCACCAGCATGAGCGCTTTCGAGTGCAAAGAGAATGCCTTCGTTGCGGGCAAAGAACTTGACCGCTTCAAGAGCTTCCTTGTCGAGGATTGCCGTGAATTCCACACGGCCCGATTCGCCGAGAGCAGCGAGCTGCGGACCGATTCCCATGTAGTCAAGGCCTGCCGAAATAGAACGGGTCGGCAGCGACTGACCGTCTTCATCGATGAGGAAGCGGCTCTTGTAACCCTGCAGAATGCCTTCGCGGCTTGCGTTACCCGTCATGCGAGCAGCGTTTTCTCCCTTGTTCGGGCCGATGCCACCGGCTTCGGCACCGATCAGACGCACATTCTTGTCTTCGATAAACGGGGTGAACACGCCGATGGAATTGCTACCGCCACCCACGCAGGCGACAACGGCCGCGATGTCGATGTTACGTTCAGCAGCCTGGCGCTTGACTTCTTCACCGATAATCGACTGGAAGGTACGAACAATATCCGGGAACGGAGCCGGGCCGAGAGCTGAACCGAGCACATAGTGCGTGTTCTTGAAATTCGTAGCCCAGTCGCGCATGGCTTCGTTCACGGCGTCCTTAAGGGTGCGGGCACCACTCGTGACCGGCACGACCTTGGCACCATACATTTCCATAGTCGCCACATTCGGCTGCTGACGGCGCACGTCCACCTCGCCCATGTACACCACACATTCGAGGCCAAGCTTGGCGCAAGCGGCAGCCGTCGCAAGGCCGTGCTGACCGGCACCAGTCTCTGCAATGATGCGGGTCTTGCCCATCTTCTTAGCGAGCAGGCATTGACCGATGGCGTTGTTGATCTTGTGCGCACCCGTGTTGGCAAGGCCTTCTAGCTTGATGTAGATCTGCGCACCGCCCAGGAGTTCCGTCGCGGTCGGGGCAAAGTACAGCGGCGTTTCGCGGCCAATGTAATCACGCTGAATAATGCGGAGCTCTTCGAGGAATTCCGGATCATGGATGTACTTGTTGAAGGCCGCTTCAAGGTCGTCGAGCGGACGGCGGATGATTTCGGCAACATACTTGCCACCGAACTTGTCAAAGAAACCGTTATTTGAAGAAGTTGTCATATTGGGTTTTGGGGTTTAGGTTTAAAATCTCGGGGTAAAAAATTAAAGGCCTTCGGAGAGTCCGAAAGCCTTTTACAAACACTTGATGAAATCAGCAAAACGGACTCTATTTAGTAGAGCCCCACCACCAGCGGTTGAAACGGATTGCTGAATTCATCTTCATGCGCCCTAATTTAGGAATGTCTCCTTAACATGGCAAGGGGTACTGCTCAAAAAAAGTGAAGACTCTCGACGATCGAGAGTCTTCTGTTAAACACTTGATGAAATGGCAATGCCTAAATCCCTTCTTTGAGAACCTCGTCGATAGCGGCGCTAGCGTCAAAGCGGATTGCCAATTTCATCTTTATGTCTTCAATATATATACTAATTCGTTGTCTGTCAATAGGTTAGCGTAAGATTTTTGTAAAATTTCCTTCGTAATTTGTACAAAACGGCCTAAATTCGACCATTTGGGGCAATTTACGAAAGAGCCGCAAACAACGCCTTCAGTTTTTCACTGTTTTTGATTCCGGGGGCGTCTTCGACACCGCTGGAAACATCGACGAGTTCGGGGTGGAACTTTTCGACAATCGCACCCACATTTTCGGGCGTGATACCGCCGGCAAGCCAGAGCGGTAACTCACCCGCTTTTTCGCGAAGCAAGTTTTCGGGAATGGTCTTACCCGTGCCGCCAGGGATTCCTTCGACCTTGGCATCTAAGAGAATGCGTGGTTCACCATTCTTGCGGAGAGCAACAACCTTGTCGAAATCGGATTCCTCGCCCACGCGGGCGGCACAGTAATGCGGCAAGTCGCTGTATTCGGCTTCGGGAGCTACACCGTGGAACTGGACTGCATCAAGTACGCCTTCTTTAGCAAGCTTGATAGCAGTTTTGCCTTCAACGGATTCGGGATCGGTGATGACTCCAACAAGAATCGGACGGTTCGGGCCTATCTTTTCGGCAAAGCTGCGCACGAATTCTTCAGTGGTCAGGCGCTTGGTAGTGCTGAATACCAAGCCGAGCATGTCGGCGCCGAGTTCAGCGGCAAGCTTACCATCTTCGTCGCGAGTAATGCCACAAATTTTAACGAGCGGGCCCGCCTTTTGGGCAGCCTTGCGTTCTGCAAACTTTTTCCAGAACTTGCCGCGGGCATTTTCGGAGCCCGATTCAAATGCATGCACCACTTCTTTAGCAAGCGGTGGGTTCTTGGCAACAGCCTCGCCCACCAGGATTCCCGTAAAGCCGAGGTTGCGCGCATAAGTCGCATCGGCCGGGCATAAAATCCCCGATTCAAAAACAGCCTTCGCCGGAAGCTTGCTACGCACCGATGCCGGCACCAGCGGGTCTGTATGGAAGGTTGCCAAATCGCGAGAATTCACGCCCGCGACAATCGTTTTGGCCGCAGATTCGCCAAGGGCTTCGGTCACGACTTTCAGCTTGCGCAAGTCATCGACTTCGCGGACTTCGACAAAAGCCTGCATGTCGAAAGACTGCGCACGCTTCGCCATGCGTACAAGCTGTTCGTCATCTAAAATTCGAGCAATCAACAGCACCGCATCGGCACCGCAACGGTATGCGATATCGATTTCATCTTCGAACAAGAGAAAATCCTTGCGAAGCACGGCACACGCATGCAAACCCTGCTGACGACGGCGTTCCATCAAGTCGGCAACCGCAATCAAATCGCGCAGCGAGCCTTTAAAGAAATTGCCTTCGGTAAGCACCGAAACCGCCTGCGCATGGGCCTCGGCATAAGTCGTCGCTAACGCCACAGGATCCAAATCCGGCGCAATGTCGCCTTTAGAAGGCGAAGCTCGCTTGACTTCGAGAATCGCACCGGCGTTTCCGAGAAATTCGGTATGACCGCCACGGCGTTTTTCGGGAATTTCAATTCCGAAATTCAAACCCAACCGCGAAATATCTTCGCGGCGCATCCGTACGATTTTCGCTAAAATGTCTTCGCTCATTAATTTCCCTTAGGCTTCAAAGTCAAGGTTTTTGAGAAAAGATAGGAAATTACAAAAGACACGACGACAGAAAGCAGCGTGGGACCGAGGAATACCGATTCCAAATGGGCCGCATACTGGTACACCGCAAAGCCAACCAGCCAGGCGAACAGGTTTCCAATCCAAAACGCCTTGCCGACTTTGCTGTGGTCTGTAAGGTAGAACGACACCAAAAGCACAGCCGCCATAGGAGCAAACACCGAAGCTATAAGGTAAAGGAAGCTGATATAATGTTCCATAATACCCGAAATGGCAAGAACGGAACTCAGAAGGGCAACAACAACACCCGCCGTCTTGTGCTTTACCTTACCATGAATGACCTTGATCGATTCACCCGCAGAGTTTGCCGCGAGAAAATTGGTCGTAACCGTAGATGCAACCACAATGATAATCCCCGGAACGCCAAAACCGGCAAGCAAAATAGCCTGGGCAATATCGTTATTCACGCCAAGTCCAGAAATTTCGACACCCAGAATATACATCCAAAGGCTTGCAATCGTATACGCAATAGCTGATGTTGCTGTGGCCGAAAGCGGATTTTCAGCATCCTTCGTATAGTCCGAAATCACCGGCAACCAAGAAAGCGGCATGGCAATTGAAATTTCAAAAATGGTCCAGAAACCAAACAGGTGCTTTGCAGTAGAGTCCGTCGGCGCCACGTCGATTCCAAGCAACTTCACCGAGAAAGCAACAAGTAAAACCGTAAGCGCCGCAACAACGACCGTCGTCACATTTGCCGAACGCTTGAGACCGACCTTGACCCAAATCGCAATCAGTACCGCAAGAATCACGCACGAGGCCGGGAACGATATCGGTAAATTCAGGCCACCCAGGGCGCGGGCACCTTGGGCGTTCAGCACAGCCACCCACGCAAGCAACTGGAATGCGTTAAGGGTCGCAAAGAACTTGGAACCGTACTTTCCGAATGTAGATTCCGTGGTCTGCATGGCATTCAGGCGAACGCGGGCACCGATAAGTCCCACGAAGAACAGCAAAATACCACCCAGAATATGTCCCAGCACCAAGGGCAACCACAGGGTATCGTGAGCAGATTCTGCACCTATTTCGATACCGGCTTCAATTTCGGAAACCGAAACGGCTACACCGAACCAAACAATTCCATTCGTAAGCAAGCCATAACGCTTTTTCATGTCTATAAACTCCTGATGATTAACGCGCGCAAAATTAGAAAAGCCCATGCCCTTATACAAGGTTTGGGCTCATACTGTTTTTTGATGTTTCGTTATAGTAAAAATCGATAACTACGAGTTGCATGTTGCAAGATAACGTTGCAGTTCTTCGACATAGCGCTCACCCACCAGGCCAAGCAGCATGTTGCGCTTCGCGATGTAGCCGATTTCCATAACGCGGCGGGATTCTTCGCTCTTGTCCTTGAAGGGCACAGCCAAGTAATCGGAGCCGTTCAATTCTTCGCAGATAATGCCGGAGCAAAGCGTGTAACCGTTCAAGCCAATCATCAAGTTCAGCATGGTAGCACGGTCGTTCGCCTTGATGGTACGCTTGTATTCGTTCGTACTCAGGATTTCTTCGGCAAAATAGAACGAGCTGTTGTCACCCTGTTCAAAAGAAAGGCACGGATATTCAGCCAGTTCATCGAGCGTAATGAACTTGTTGTTGGCAAGCGGGTGGCCCTTCCACAGGTACACATAAGCCTTACAGTCGATGAGCTTATGGAAAGCGAGGTCGCGGGCATTCAGCAAGTTCATGATAATCTTGCGGTTGAAATCGCTCAGGTAAAGAATACCGATGTCGCTCTTGAATGAGGCCACATCTTCGATGACTTCTTTGGTGCGGGTTTCGCGGATAGCGAATTCGTACTTGTCGGTATCGAAGAGCTTGACGGTTTCCACAAAGCTCTTGACCGCAAAGGAATAATGCTGCGTCGAGACGCCGAACTTCTTTTTGCGCTTGCCGATTTTGCCGTACTTGTCGAGCACCGATTCGTAATGATGGTAAAGTTCGCGGGCGTACGCAACGAATTCTTCGCCTTCGCTGGTGAGTTTGACACCGCGGCTGGTACGATTGAAAATGAGTATATTCAATTCATCTTCAAGATCCTTGATAGCGGCGGTCAGCGACGGCTGCGAAATATAAAGTTTTTCGGCGGCCTTGTTAAAGGAACCGGTTTCTGCAATGCCGATGGCATAACGTAATTGTTGTAGAGTCATGTTTTTCGGCCTCCTGTTAAAAATCGTAGCTTTTTTATTTTCCTAGTTGTTTAGTAGGAATAAAAATATAGTTAAAAGCTATAAGGTTGGCAAGGGGTTATAAAACCCGTTGCCAACCTTATTTGATTACGAGTTCGTCGCGACCTTGACCTCTTCGATCTTTTTTAGGACCGAGCCGTCTTCCATCGCCTTCATGGCCTTGTCGAAGCCTTCCTTGATGCTCTCCGCCTTCTTGCTGATGTAGAGGGCGGCACCGGCGTTCAGGGCACAGGCATACTTGATGCCCGGGCGGCCCTTGCCGTTCAGCACGTCGAGAGCGAGGTTGAAGTTATCCACGCCCGTACCGCCGGCGAGGTCTTCGGGGTCCACGGCCGGGACGCCGAAGTCCTTCGGGTCGATGCGGTATTCGCGATATTCACCGTCTTCGAGGATTTCGGCAATGGTCGTCGGGACGCACGGAGAGATTTCGTCGTAACCGTCGTCGGAGATGGCGACCATCACGCGCTTGGCGCCGAGGGACTTTGCGGCCTTGGTGAAGGGTTCCAGAATCGACTTGCTGTAAACGCCGAGCATCAGGTACTTGGCTTCGGCCGGGTTCGTGAGGGGGCCGAGCAGGTTCATGATGGTCTTCACGCCGAGGGCACCGCGAACCGGGCCGGCAAAGCGCATGGCGCTGTGGTAAACAGGAGCCATGAGGAACACGAAGTTCGTCTTGTCGATGACGCTGGCGGCTTTGTCCGGAGTCATGTCCAGCTTGAAGCCGGCTGCGGTGTAAAAGTCGGCAGCACCGGACTTGCTGGAAACAGCGCGGTTGCCGTGCTTGGCAATCTTGGCGCCACAGCTTGCGGCAATCAGGCCAGAGAGCGAGCTCACGTTGAAGCTACCCTTGCCGTCGCCACCGGTACCCACGATATCGGTGAGTTCGTCACCGCTGTACGGGAACTTGCGCTTCTTGCTGCTGAGCACCTTGGCGCAGCCTGCGATTTCTTCGGTCACGGGGCCCTTGCTAGAAAGTGCGGTAAGGATTGCTGCCATCTGACGTTCGTCCATGATACCATCGGTCAGGTCTTCCATGAACATTTCGACAGTTTCGCGGCTCAGGTCCTTGCCTGCGGTAAGCGTGTTCAGGATTCCGCGAATGTCGAGCGGTTCGCGACGGTAGTTGAGGAAAGCCTTGAAGAATTCGTCGGCGCGACCGCTGGCGATGGATTCCGGGTGGAACTGCACGCCTTCAATCGGGAGCGTCTTGTGGCGAATGCCCATGATATCGCCGTCGGTAGCGCGGGCAGTCACTTCGAAGTCAGAAGAGAGCGTCGATTCGTCGATGACGAGGCTGTGGTAACGCGTAAAGATGTTCTTCTTACCGATGGTGCGGAAGAGTCCCTTGCCGTCCAGATCGATTTCTTCGGCGATGCCGTGCTTGATGAACTTGGCCTGCACAATCTTTGCGCCGAAGGCATAACCGATGGCCTGGTGACCGAGGCACACGCCGAGAATCGGGAGCTTGCCAGCAAAGTGCTTGATGGCTTCGACAGAGATGCCAGCATCTTCGGGGCGACCCGGACCCGGGCTCACAATGAGACGGCTCGGATTCAGTTTTTCGATGTCTGCAATGGTGCATTCGCGGCTACGGAGCACGCGGATTTCTTCAGTAGTAATCTTGGCCAACGCCTGATAAACGTTGTAAGTAAAAGAGTCGTAGTTATCGATAATGACGATCATCTTAGTTTTCTCCTTCGAGCACGGCGCGGATGGCACCCAATTTTTCATTCGTTTCTTCAAATTCGCGGTCAGCATTCGAGGCCGCGACAATGCCACCACCGGCCTGCAGGCTGATGGTCTTACCCTGCTTCAAGCAGCAACGGATAGCGATACAGAAATCCAAATCACCGTCGGATTCCATGTAGCCAACTGCACCGGCGTAGAAACGGCGCTTGACCTTTTCGAGGCCAGAAAGGATTTCGATAGCGCTGATTTTCGGGGCGCCGCTCACTGTACCTGCCGGGAAGCTGGAGCGCAGCACTTCGATGGCCTTCTTGTTCTTTGCCACACGGCCCTGCACGTCAGAGACCAGGTGAATCACGTGGCTGAACTTTTCGCATTCCATGTACTTGGTGGTTTCCACCGTACCCGCTTCGCAGACGCGGCCGAGGTCGTTACGGGCCAAGTCCACGAGCATCAAGTGTTCGGCGCGTTCCTTCGGGTCACCCTTCAGGTTCTTCATCAAGGCTTCGTCTTCCACGTCGTCCTTGCCGCGGCGGCGGGTGCCTGCAATCGGGTGGATGGTGGCGATGCCGTCACGCACGCGCACCAAGCTTTCCGGCGATGCACCGATAAACTGATGCGTTCCGTAATCGAGGAAGAACATGTACGGAGACGGGTTCACCGTGCGAAGGCGACGGTAAATGTCGAGAGCTTCGATATCGCTTGCAAACTGGATGCGGCGAGAAGGCACGGCCTGCACGATGTTACCGGCGATGATATGCTTCTGCAGTGCTTCGACCTTTTCAGTGTATTCCTTGCGGGACTGTTCCAAGTCCGTCATCGTGATGCCCTTGCCGTATTGCTTTTCCGGAGCGAGGTAGCTGAAGTCGAGGTCAGCGAGGCGGGCCTTCACCTTTTCAATCGCGGCCTTCAGGTCAATCTGGTGTTCTTCGTAGTTCAATGCGAACAGGTGAAGCTTTTCGGTAAAGTGGTCGAACACGATATAAATGTGGCCCACCAGGAATTCCGCTTCGGGAATATTGAGTTCGTCGACCTGCGGGGCGAGGCGAATGGTATCGCAGCGGGCGCAGAATTCGTAGCCGAGGTAGCCCACGCCCGAAGAAGGAATAGGAATCTGGTTAGGCGGCACCGTATTTTCGGCAGAAATCAGCGTCAGGGCATCGAGAATATCGCCCTCGCCTTCCTTGAGGAACACACTTTCCTTGCCGTCGACAACGATGCTTACGTCTTTGTCGTTCTGGCGCAGACGGAAGCCTTCGTCCACCATCAGGGTCGAATAACGGCTACGACCGTGGGAAAAGCTAGCGGATTCGAAAATTGCCTTCGCACCGAGCTTCTTGCCGAGCGAAAACGGAGTGTAACGTTCACCGGGCAGTGCCACGTAGATACTGTCGGTACGGGGTTCGAAGTTTGGGCTTTCAGTAATGTGCCTTATGTTCGTTGTCATTTTTGATCCTCTGGTTTAAAAATTCATTAGCCTTTTCGTTTCAGGTTCTGCAAAGGCTTAGGTCCCGGAGGATTTCAACGATTTTGGTAAAAGAGAAAGGCCTCCGTGAGTCCGGAAGCCTTTGCTTTAAAATCTTGGGTGATTTGCGACAAATACCGGGCTCTATGTCAGAGTCCGCGCCACCAACGACGGTTCAGGGTTGCACATGTCACAAAGTTCATCATGGCACCAAAAATACCTAACAAAATTTCCCTTGGCAAGGGGTTTGCGATGAATTTTCGTAAAAAAATTGAAATTATCGAATAAAACAAGCAAAAAACAACCCTAGCTATCACACAATTTTGCCCCCACATTGCAGGGTAATAACCATTTATATATATTCGTTATCGAGAGACACTAAGAAGGGAGAACAGTATGTTCTACAAGCATTGGAAAAAGATCGCGCTTGCCCTGACCGGATTTTTCTGGGCCAGTTGTGACAGCGATACCACCTCTGCAAACGGATCTGAAGAACCCAGTTCCAGTAGCGTCGCGACACCCGAATCTAGTTCCAGCATAGCAACCGGAAACGAAACGACATCCAGTTCTAGCGAAGCGACCGAAGCTAGTTCCAGCAGCTTCGAACAGATTATGCCTGCTTACGGCGTTCCGGACGATCCCATTTTGAATTCCAGCAGCAGCGGAGACACGCTAGTCGAAGCACAACCTTTATACGGTGTGGTCTTGGACAAATACGTTTGCACCCAGTTAAAAGGCGAAGCTACGATGACTTGCGCTGACGGCGCCACCTGCAAGCAAGTGACTGAAGAACGTTGGGCACCCGAATTCCCCTGTAGCGACGAAATCTGCCCTGATTACGGCGTGGTGCAGATTTCCGAAAACACCTACGAATGCGACGGCAAGGTATACAGCGAAGCTGAATTCCGTGCCCGCTACGGAAAGATAACTGTAGTCGAGGAACCTCAAGATACCATATTTAAACAAGAACCTGTCCTTTATGGTCCGCCCTGCGTATTCAACGGCACCTGCGACGATGCAGAGAAATAAAAATTAGTCAGAAAACTTTTGGGGAAATTGAAGATGTTCTACAAGCACTGGAAAAAAATCGCCCTTTCGCTGACCGCATTCTTCTGGGCCAGCTGTAGCGAAACAACCGAGGATACCCCACTTTACGGATGCCCTCCGGACGGTTGCTACGATGAGCCCGAAAGCAGCGATTCGAACAACGATGAATCCAGTTCCAGCGAGACTAGCGGCGTGCTGTCCAGTTCTAGCAAGAAGAACGTTTCATCTAGTTCCGAAGCAGCCAAGCCCGAAAGTTCCAGCAGCGAATTCGTCGCCGGCCTTCTTTATGGTGTCGAGCCTCCCGATTCCATTGACGTCAAATGTTTCCCCATGGATTCCAGTGTATCGTATTTCCCCAACGATTACAGTGCAGACAATGCCAAATTCTGGAAAGAGGAAGCGGCCAAGCACGATGCAGTAGCCAAGATAGATTCCGTCAAGGAGACGTTGGCCGAAACGCCCATGTGTCTTGAACACCTGCGTATGGAACTCGACCAATTCGTGGCGCTTTATGGCGCTCCGACCATCATTAGAAATGCGGTAGAAAAATGCATTGACGGCACCATCAGGCCTAGCGAAGAATACGCACAATTCCTGAAGATGAAGGAAGAATGGGAAGCGAACAAGCCCGCCCTGGACGAAGAACTCCAGAAAGCTTATGAAGACAAGCTGAAGGAAATCGAACAGCGGATTAACAAGTGCCTAAACAGTTCTAACGACGAGATCGACAAATGATTCACAAGCATTGGAAAAAAATTCTTTTTAGCCTGTTCGCCTTGTTCTGGAACGGTTGCAGCGATGATTCGTCAAGTGACAGCAAGGAGCTGACTGACTGCGATTTGGAGCAAATCTGTCCCGAATACGGCGTCGCCGGTTATTCTTGCGATGACGGCTTTTACGGAGACGATAACGGTCAGAACTGCACCTTCATTCCAGCACCAACATGTTCCAGATATTATCAATGCGAAGACAATGTGACTTGTTGGGCTAATGAAGGTGATACCGTTCTAAATTGCTCCGACAAGCAAGACAAAGACTTTTCAATCACGGAAGACGAATTCAAATCAAAATACTACGTTGAAAGCGAACGCATTCACTAAATTACACACTTCACACCTCACACTTCACATTTTTTATGAAGCTCTCTCTTAAAAAGAAACTCGCTCTCGAAGCTTATCGCCTTTACCGTCACAACGAAATCAAAGCGCACCCCCTTACTTACTTTTTCTGGGAATGCACACTGCGCTGCAACCTGCACTGCCTACACTGCGGTAGCGACTGCGTGAAGGACGCCATCCCCGACATGCCCCGCGAAGACTTCATGGGCGTGCTCGACAAACTTGCCCCGCACATTGACCCGAAGCACTTTATCGTGGTAATTACCGGCGGCGAACCCTTGATGCGTCAGGACCTCGAAGAATGCGGCATGGAAATCAAGAAGCGCGGTTACCCCTGGGGAATGGTCAGCAACGGCCTTGCGATGACTCCCGAACGCTACACCAAGCTGCTGAACGCAGGCCTCCGCTCACTCACGATTAGCCTGGACGGCCTCAAGGAAAGCCATAACCATTTCCGCGGCGCCCCCACGAGTTTCGACAACGCGCTCCGCGCCATCGACATGGCCGCCCACACGCAGGGCCTCACCTTCGACGTGATGACGTGCGTGAACCGCCAGAACTTGAAGGAACTCCCGAAGATTCTCGACATTCTCCTGAAAATCGGCGTGAAGCGCTGGCGCATCGCGACGGTGTTCCCGAAGGGCCGCGCCAAGGACAATCCGCTGTTCCAGCTCACGAACCAGGAATTCCGCCAGGTGTTCGACTTCATCCGCGAAGTGAAGAAGCTGAACGTCATCAACGTGAACTACGGCTGCGAAGGGTTCCTCGGCAGCTACGAAAAAGAAGCCCGCAACTACCCGTTCTTCTGCCGTGCCGGCGTGAACGTCAGTTCCGTACTTTGCGACGGAAGCATCTCGGCTTGCCCGAGCCTCCGCGGCGACTACATCCAGGGTAACATCTACAAGGACGACCTCTGGGACGTATGGCAGAACCGCTACCAGGTGATGCGCGACCGCAGCTGGGCTAAAATCG
Source organism: Fibrobacter sp. (assembly GCA_017530965.1). Classification (GTDB taxonomy): domain Bacteria; phylum Fibrobacterota; class Fibrobacteria; order Fibrobacterales; family Fibrobacteraceae; genus Fibrobacter. The sequence continues at coordinate 18,782 of JAFXLS010000011.1, read as the reverse complement.
GCGACTGCAAGACCTGCAAGTACTGGCGCTACTGCGAAGGCTCCAGCCTCCACCTCAGAGACGAGAAAACCAAGGAACTCGCATACTGCCACGTAAAACGCCTCGAAGACGCCGGCGCATAATAATCCTCTAAAAAAGCAACAAAAAACCGCACCCTTTGGGTGCGGCTTTTTCCGACAGATCAACATGTCGGAGCTAGGGAATGACCGCGGCTTTTTCTTTCCCCCAAATAACTCCCTTTGCGGCCATCATTTTGCCCAAACCAGCCCTAGCCTTTGGTGTATTAGTTTTGCGGCAAATTAGGATTTTAAAGGCCAAAATTAAATCCCCAACGAAAACAAAGTGTTGTTCACAAAAACAACAGACAACTGTTCTGCAAAAACCCTTATTTTTCGCTTATTTCGCGAAATTCGTCATTCCAAGAAGCTTTTTTTTAGATATTATTTAGGGTGATGTTACAAGCGAGCCTCACATCGAACCAAACGCACATTGTAGATGTGCTATTAAAGAAGAATCCCAACCTTGACCGGGAGATTCTTGAAAAGGCTGTTGCCTTTATTGCCGAGGCTCATGAGGGTCAATACCGCAAGAGCGGCATGCCCTACACCGAGCACCCCTATGAAGTGGCCAAAATCCTTGCCGACCTCAAACAGGACCAGTCAACGGTCTTGGCCGGGTTGCTCCATGACGTGGTCGAAGATACCGACCATTCCCTCGAGGAAATAGCCGAGAAATTTGGAAACGACACCGCCTTCATGGTGGATGCCGTCACTAAGATTACTGCTGCCCAAGAATCAAGCAAAACAGCCCAAAAAGCGGAAACCTACCGCAAGCTGATTATTGCCATGGCCAAAGACCCCCGGGTCATCATGATCAAAATCGCAGACCGCATCCACAATATGCGCACCATGCGGTACATGAAACCCGAAAAAAGGCAGTTGATTGCCCAGGAAACCCTGGACATATACATTCCGCTTACCCATCGATTCGGTCTCTATAAGCTTAAAAACGAACTTGAAGACTTGAGTTTCAAGTACGTGAACCCCGACGAATACCAGAAGCTGGTGGACCTCCTTATCGAAAATAAGGAATCCCGCGAAAAGTATATCCAGTCGGTGATCGGACCGTTGCAAATCAAGATGGCGTTGGAAGATTTTGACTGCACCATCCAGGGCCGCACCAAGAACATTTACAGCATCTACAACAAGATGCTCAGCCGCGGTTGCCAGTTCGAAGACATCTTCGACATTTTCGCCATACGCATTATCGTCGATACCATCCCCGAATGCTACCTGGCCTTGGGCTACGTCCACAACCTATGGACGCCCCTGCAAAGCCGCTTTAAAGACTATATCGCAACCCCGAAGCCAAACCTTTACCAAAGCATTCACACCACCGTGATTGGTCCCGAAAACAAGATGGTGGAAGTCCAGATCCGCACCAAGGACATGGACCTGACTGCCGAAAAGGGATTCGCCGCCCACTGGGCCTATAAAATGGAAACCCAGCACGAAGGCGAAGAACTGGAATGGCTCAACCACATGGTGAAGCTCCAATCGGAAATTTCCGACTCCAAAGAGTATCTCGACTTCTTGAAGGTGGACCTGAAACCTTCGGGCATGACGGTGTTTACCCCCAAGGGAACCTCTATTGAACTGCCTCAAGGCTCCATCGTCCTGGACTTTGCATTTGCCGTCCACACCGAACTGGGCCTGCACTGCATTGGCGCCAAAATCAATGACGAAGTGGTGAATCTGGACACGGTGGTCGAACATGGAGCCACCATCCAGGTGCTCAAGAGCCCGAACCAGGAACCCAGCCCCGAATGGCTGGATATGGTCAAGACAGTCAAGGCCAAGCAGGAACTACGCCGCTGGATGAAAACCAGCATCATGAAGCAGGCTCTTGACCTGGGTAAAGAAATTTGGGTTCGCGAACTCAGACTCCAGAAAATCGAAAAGGACAAGCGTCCTTCCGAAGAGTCAATCTGCAAGTACTTTGGCACCCCCACCCTGGACGACTTTTACGAACGACTGGGCCAGGGAGAACTGCCCCTGTCGGACATCCAGCGTTTCTTGAACGATGGCGAAACCACACAGAAGGAATCGAATTCCCTCCGGTTCTTCCCCATGTTCAACAAGGACCTGAAGGCAGACCGCAGAGACGAGATGCCCCTGCAGATTGGCCAAGAAACCAGTCTCGTGGTCCACTTCGCCAAGTGCTGTAGCCCGATTCCTGGCGACCCGGTCGTCGGTGTCTTGCGCCCGAAGATCGGTATCGAAGTCCACAATGCCGACTGTCCGCAACTTAAGAACCTGCCCATGGAACAACGCATTGCCGTGGAATGGAGCGAAGACATCAAGCATTCCTTCGAGACTCACCTGACCATCGAAACGGAAAACCGCAAGAACATGACTTTCGACGTGTTGCAGGAACTCAAGCGAGCCAACGTGTTCTTGGAACGAATCACTGCAGCAAGCCAACATTATTCAGGACGAATCAAACTGGTGTTCAAGGCATTCCGCAAAGAACAAGTGGATTCAATCATTACCGCTATCAAGAACATTGCTGGCGTTAAGCAGGTGGTAAAATCATGATTTCAAAGCTCCACCACAGCGACTACACTTTAAAGAACCGCGCCTTCAACTGCAGAATGCGCAACCGTTACTACGAAGAAGTGTACTATGCGTTCAGGGCCATTTTTCCTAACGAAGTCGCCGAGCGGACCGAGAAAAATCCCGTGGTGGACACCATCTGGTTCCAGAACCTGAGCAAAGAAATCAAGCGCTACGAAAGATTGATCATGACCTGCCTGGAATATGCGCAGGCAGCCATTTTCTATGGCAAGGCCGAAAACAAGGCCATGTATTCCAAGGACAAGCGCTGGGGTATTCTGCAAGAAGAAATCTTCCTGGTTCACTTTTTGCAGGAGCTGCTTTCCACCACGCGCTACGTGATTGCACGAATCGAAACGGACCAAATGGTGCAGCGCTGGGCAGGCGAAATGCAGGACCTGAAGACCAAGCCGGTGGCCTCGGGTTACGTGAACGCCATTCAAGAAAAATTGAACGAAATGAACGCCGCCACCCTGGACGAATTCAAGGATTTGCTCAAACACGTGCTGGACCGATTCCAGATAGGAAACACGCTATTCGGGACGGTTCAAGAGCTACAGAACTTTTACTAGACGAGATACGCAAGGCAAGAGACACAAGCTATGTCAGAGTACATCATCCTTTCAATATTCCTTTTTCTGGGCGCGTTTATCGCGGCAGCGGCGACCGTTACCGGCCTTCTGCTAGGGTACCGTACCAAGAATTCCAAGAACAAGATGGCGCCCTACGAATGCGGCATGGAAACCATCGGCAATGCACGAATCCAGTTCAAGGTAGGGTACTACCTTTTCGCGCTCTTGTTCTTAGTGTTCGACATCGAAGCCCTTTTCCTGTTCCCCGTATTGGCGAACTTCAAGGAAATCATGGCCGGGAATTCTCCCCTCTCGCCTACGATTGTCGTCATTGACTTAGTGATTTTCATGGCAATTCTGGTTTCTGGTCTTGCCTACGCATGGAAAAAAGGAATCCTTAAGTGGGAATAACCCTATGGGAATTATAAACCTAGCTCCTAAGATTTTAGATCCGATACCCGGTGGAAAGTACGTCGTCAACGCAATTGACTACGTTGTCAACTGGGCTCGTGCCAACTCTATTTGGCCCCTTACTTATGGTACAAGCTGTTGCGCCATCGAAATGATGTCGAGCTCCATGGCCCGCTACGATATCGCCCGCTTCGGCTCCGAAGTGTTCCGCGCTTCGCCCCGCCAGGCGGACCTATTTATTATCGCAGGAACCATTACCCGCCGTATGGCGCCCGCACTCCAGATGCTGTGGGAACAGATGCCCGGCCCGAAGTACGTACTCGCCATGGGCGCCTGCACCATCAGCGGTGGCCCCTTCATTTACGACAACTACGCTGTGGTGCGCGGGGCGCAGAACCTGATTCCGGTAGACGTTTTCGTTCCCGGCTGCCCGCCACGCCCTGAAGCATTGTTCCACGGACTCTTGACTCTCCGCGAAAAGATCCTTAAGGAAACTTGCCGCGATCCTTGGCACGAAGGCGACATCCGCAACGTGTCGACCATGGACCGCTACCGCGAAGCCGCAAAAGCCTGGGCCGCCCTTGAACGCATCAAGGACGAAGAAATGGCCGAAGCCCGCGCCAAGTTCAAGGAAGAAAATCCGGATTACAAGAGCAGCTTCAAGCCCGTGCGCGTCAAGAAGGAAGACTTCCCCGAAGTGGAACGCGTTGCCTGCAAGCGCTACGGTTTGAGCCAGCTGGATATTTACAAGAAACTCAAGGCCAAATTCCCGGACATCACCGTGCATACCCACAGCGAAGACCCCATCGAAGACGTGGTTGCCGCTATGCCAGCCGATCGTCCGCTGGAAGTGATGATCAGCGTCGAAGATTACATTCCCGCCGTGGAATACGTGAAGAACGATCCTGAATTCAAAATGGACTACCTGATCGACGTGACCGCCATTGACTACGACGACCACTTTGACATGGTAACGCAATTGCGCAGCATCGAAAAAGGCCACAAGGTGTTCTTCTGCGTGCAGATCAAGAAGAACTTCGACATTCCCGAAGAAGAACGCCCGACAGCCCTCCTCGGAAAAGTCCCGACAATTAGCCACCTGTACCCGGGTGCCGAAGTCAAGGAACGCGAAGTTTATGACATGTTCGGCATCGACTTTGTGGGTCACCCCGACCTGCGCCGCATCTTCTTGGACAAGGACTTTGTAGGTTACCCCTTGCGTAAAGACTTTACCCATCCCGAAATCATCAGGAGGCCCGTATAATGACAACGAGACTTCCCCCGGGATTCAAGATTACCCGCGATACCAATACCGAAGAATTTTTCATCAACATGGGTCCGCAGCACCCGAGTACCCACGGCGCACTTCGTCTCGCCCTGCGTATGGACGGCGAAACCATCGTGGAAGTGGTGCCGCACTTTGGCTACATCCACCGCGGCATGGAAAAGCAAGCGGAATCCATGAGCTACCTCCAGTACATTGCCATGTCTGACCGTCAAGACTATTTGACGGCCATCCAGAACAACCTGGGCGTAGTCATCGCACTTGAAAAAGGCATGAACATCGGCGTTCCCGAAAAGGGCGAATACATCCGCGTGATGCTTTCGGAACTTGGCCGTATCGCATCTCACTTGGTATTCTTCGGCTGCTTCGGCGGCGACCTTGGCGGCCAGACCTGCTTGTTGTTCGGCTTCAAGGAACGCGAAATGATCCATGACATTCTGGAAGAAGTCACCGGATCTCGCCTCACCACCAACTTCTTTAGACCGGGTGGCAGCCGCTTTGACATCCCCGAAAACTTTATCGACCGCGTGAAGGCATTCCTCAAGCACCTCGAAGGCGCCATGAAGGACTACGAAAGGTTCCTTTCCAAGAACATCATCGTGCTCGAACGTAGCAAGGGCATCGGCATCCTTTCCGCCGAAGACGCCATCGCTTACGGATGCTCCGGCCCGGTGCTCCGCGCAAGCGGCGTCGACTTCGACGTCCGCAAGGCGAACCCCTATAGCATTTACGACCAGTTGCAATTCGATGTGCCCGTGACCTACACCGGCGACTGCTACGACCGCTACACCGTCCGTATCGCCGAAATCCACGAGTCCATGCGAATTCTGTACCAGTGCATCGAGAAGTTCCCGAAAGACGGTCCGTGGCGTAGCAAAGAAAAGCCCGTGCGTCTGCCCGTGGGTCGCTACTACAGCGAAATCGAAACGGCCAAGGGCCTGTACGCCACCTACGTGGTTGCAGCCACCACAGGCGAAAAGCCTTACCGCATCCACACTCGCGGCCCAAGCTTCCCCCATATTGCCGCCCTCAATAAGATGGCGCAGGGTCACAAGATTTCGGACCTCGTGACCATTATGGCAACACTTGACCCCGTGATTCCGGAGATTGACAGGTAATTTATGTTTGTACCTTCTGTAACACATCCGATTGGCGACTTTGTTCGCAGCTGGGTTCCTAAACTCACGGCATACTTGCCGGATGCCTTGCACAATGCAACTCTCGATAGCATCACCGCATTCCTCGTGAACGCCTTGATTTGCATCGTGGCCGTGTGCGCGGTAAACATCGGCTCTGCCCCAATCCTCATCTACATGGAACGCAAGGTTTGCGCCCACGTGCAATGCCGCTTGGGCCCGATGCGCCTCGGCTGGCATGGTACGCTGCAGACCATCGCCGATGTGATCAAGATGCTCTTCAAGGAAGTCTATTCCCCGAGCGGCGCCGACAAACTGATGTTCTATGTGGCTCCGATGATTGTGCTGATTGCCCCGTTCATTATCGCAGCGCTCATTCCGTTCGACCACAACCTGATTGTCGCCGACATCGATATGGGCATCCCGATGATTATCGCGGTGAACGGCTTTGGCGTATTGGGCATTTTGCTTGGCGGCTGGAGCAGCAACAACAAATATTCCTTGCTCGGCGCTCTCCGTAGCGGTGCCCAGATGATCAGCTACGAAATCTCTTTTGCGATGATTCTTCTGTTCGTCGTGATGATTTCGGGTTCTACGAGCCTGATGGATATCGCCCAGGCCCAGGACGGCACGGTTCTTGACTGGCTTATCTTCAAGATTCCGGTGCTCGGCTTTATCGCCTTCATTCTCTTCTTTATTTCCAGTACGGCCGAAATGAACCGCGCTCCCTTCGACATCGCCGAAGCGGAACAGGAACTCACCGGCGGTTACCACACGGAATACAACGGCACCCCGTTTGCCATGTTCTACCTGGCCGAATACATCGCCCTGGTGACGAACTCGGCACTTGCCGCCACCTGCTTCTTGGGTGGATTCCATGCCCCCTGCATCGGCGTTGCCGCTATCGATGGCGTTCTGCAGATGGTGCCCGGAGTCGTGTGGCTCTTCGCGAAGATTTACTTCATGATTTGGTGCTACATGATGGTTCGCTGGACTTTTGTCCGCCCCCGTGTGGACCAGCTCATGGCCTTTGAATGGAAGTTCCTTTTGCCGGTAAACCTGGTTCTCTTGGCCGCCGGCGCAATTTACATGATTTTGGTCTAATATGCAAGAACGAATTTCAACACGTCGATACATCAAGCGCTACCTGAAGCGCTGCATTACGGGCCCGTGGAGCCTTATCTGCGGTTTGTCCGTATCGTTAAAGTACTTTTTTGATCCTCGGCGCATTGTGACGGAACAATACCCCGAGAACAAGAAGACCCTCAAGATGCACGAACGTTACCGTGGCCGTCTCGAAATGATCGAAGACGCCGACGGCAACAACCACTGCACCGCCTGCGGCATGTGCGAACGTGCATGCCCCAACGCCTCCATCAACGTGCTTTCGACCAAGAACATCGCAGGTAAGAAGGTGCTGGGCCGCTACGTTTATCATTTTGCCAGCTGTACCCAGTGCGGCCTTTGCGTAGAGGCATGCCCCTTCGGAGCCATCCGTATGAGCCAGGCCTTCGAAGTCGCCACCACCGACCCAGCCACGCTGGAAATGATTCTTAACAAGAAGGAGGGCCAAGGCTAATGCTTGCAACGCTTTCCGGTTTAATTCCCCAGAACCTTGCCTTCCCCACCGGCGGCATGGATCTTGCATTTTATGTAGTCGCACTCTTCATGTTGGTGACCGCCGTCTGCACGGTAGCCGTCAAGAACATTCTGCAGAGTGCCGTGTTCCTGATTTTCTCCTTTGTGGGAACCGCCATCCTTTACTTGCTGCTGCACGCTGAATTTACGGCCCTGGCACAGGTGATGGTCTACGTGGGCGGCGTGGTGATTTTCGTGGTATTCACCATTCTCTTGACAAGCCGCCTCGGCGAAGACGCCTTCGCAGTGAAAATTCCGCGAGTGTTTGCAGCATTCGCCCTTTCCATTATTTTCACCCTGGTCATGGTCAAGTGCCTGTTGCCCATCGAAGGTCTCGCAAGCAACGCCGTGGCAGCCCCCGAAGGCTACGCCTCGCTGAAGGCTTTTGCACTCAGACTTTTGGGTTACGGCCCCGACGGTTTCGTGATTCCTTTTGAAGTAGTAAGTATTCTCCTGCTGATGACTCTGGTATGCGCCATCACTATCGCCCGTAAAGGGAAGGAGGACGAAGAAAAATGACTTTGATGAATTGTCTTATTCTTGCGTTTTTGCTGTTCGGCATTGGCGTCTGGGGCCTCATGCGCCGTCGCCACTTGATCGGCATGCTGATTTCTATCGAACTCATGCTGAACGCCGCCAACATCAACTTTATTTCTTTTGCCTACTTTAGCGCGAAGGACTCCACCGCAGGTGCGCTCTTCAGCATCTTCGTGATTGCAGTGACCGCCTGCGAAATGGCGATTGCACTCGCCATTATCGTGTCGATGTACCGCCGCTACAAGAGTCTGGACGTAGAACAGTTGAGGGACCTCCATGATTAATGACGTTTCCATCAGCTACTTGATTTTCTTGATGCCGCTTCTCGTATTCGCGGTAAACGGCCTCTTCTTGGGCCGCAAATCGGACAAGGCCGCCGCAGGCTTCGCCGTCATCGGCAACGGAATCGCCATGATATCCGCGCTGATTGTGGCAGTCCACTATTTCGGCTCCACCTTCGCCCCACAGAAAGCGGTTCTGTTCGACTTCCCGTTCCTGAATTTTGCGGAAAATTTCGCCGCAAAAATCGGGCTCCTGATTGACCCGCTGTCTGTCATGATGCTTGTGGTGGTCACCGTGATTTCCTTCCTGGTGAACATCTACAGCATCGGCTACATGAAGGGCGACCGCAGCGCCGGCCGATTCTTCTCCATCCTTTCGCTGTTTAGCTTCAGCATGCTTGGCCTCGTTGCCGCCACCAACCTTTTCCAGATGTTCATCTTCTGGGAACTGGTGGGTGTATCCAGCTACCTCCTCATCGGTTTCTGGTACCATAAGCCCTCGGCCGTGAGCGCATCCAAGCAGGCATTCATTCTCACCCGCTTTGCCGACAGCTTCTTCTTGCTGGGCATCGTCATCGTGAGCTATGTGGTACAGAGCTTTGATTTCTTCGCACTGAACGGCCTCACCCTTTCCGCATTCAAGAAAGAGACCATTGATTTGGGTCTGATGGTGGTTACCAAGGCAGACGCCCTCATCCTGGGCTCCATCCTCATCTTTACCGGCGGCTGGGGCAAGTCCGCCATGTTCCCGATGCACATCTGGCTTCCGAACGCCATGGAAGGTCCGACCCCGGTTTCTTCCATCATTCACAGTGCCACCATGGTGGTGGCCGGCGTTTACCTAGTTGCAAGACTTTTCCCCTTCTTTGCCGTTTGCGGCAACTCCCTCACGCTGATCATGTGGGTGGGCGCATTCACCATGGTCTTTGCCGCAGTCATCGCCTGCACGCAGAAAGACATCAAGCGCATTCTAGCTTACTCCACTCTTTCGCAGCTGGGCTACATGATGTTTGCACTGGGCGCCTGCAAAATCGGCGACGCAGTGATTACCACCGGTTGGACAGCTTCCACCTTCCACATCTTTACGCACGCCTTCTTCAAGTGCGCCTTGTTCTTGATTGCAGGTAGCTTGATTCACCAGGTGCATACGAATGATCTGGACGCCATGGGCGGTCTCCGCAAGAAAATGCCGCTCACCTACTGGAGCAGCCTTATTTGCGTGCTGGCTATCGCAGGTGTTCCGCCCTTCTCCGGATTCTTCTCCAAGGACGAAATCATCTTGGCGGCCTTCCAGGGTCACCACTACGTGGTATTCGCCTTGGCACTCCTCACAAGCGGCCTTACCACCTTCTACATGTTCCGTCTGTTCTTCCTTGCCTTCCACGGCAAGCCCCGTTGCAAATCCGTTGCCGAAGGCCATGTGCACGAAGACTTCTTCATGACACTTCCCATCGTGATTCTCGCCGTACCGGCTCTCTTGAGCGGTATCCTGGGCAAGGGACTCTTCGAACATTACTTTGTGCCGGGTCGACTCCGTGTTCCGCAGCTGGTGTTGCTCCCCCACGCCGAATGGATTCCGTACGTTGCCGTGGCTGTTGCAGCCGTCGCTCTTTTGATTGCCTGGTTCTTCTACGCAAGCCCCAAGGCTAAAGTGGAACGCGCACTCGACGACACCAACCGCAGCGGTCTGTACAAAGTGGTCTATCACAAGTTCTACTTTGACGAAATGTACTACGCCGTAGTTCGCCAGTTCGTCATTGGCGGAATCGCTCGTGTAGCCAGATTCATTCAAGACTACATTATCGAAGGAATTCTCGCCTTCTGCGTCTGGTTTATCCACAAGCTGGGCGACTTGGTACGTTACGCCCAGAGAGGCAACTTGAGTTTCTATTTGGGCACCCTGATTGTAGGCCTTCTGTTGTGGCGTTTTTTGGGGCAGCTCCCGCTGTAAGGTAAGGTTTGATTATGGATACTTTGCTTTTTAACTTAATCTGGATTATCCCGCTTTTCACGGTGCTGGTCTGCGCTCCGATTCCCTCCCATAAGGAATCTCTCCTGAAGACCATCCACGCGTTTTCGGGAACCATCGTGCTGTTACTTGTAGGCCACCTGACTTATAGGCTCTACACGCTGGGCATTGAATCTGCAAGTGCCGATTCCGCCCCGCTGCTTCTGCACTACTACATGGACATTCCCTGGATCCATACGTTGAACGCCCACTACTCTATCGGCGCCGATGGACTGAACATGTTCCTGCTGTTCCTTACGGCAGTAATCGTATGGGGCGGCATTCTCGTCAGCTGGAACATCAAGGGAAACCAGAAGGTATTCTTCGCACTTATTCAGCTCTTGGCAACCAGCGTCTACGGCGTGTTCATGAGCATGGACTTGGTGCTGTTCTTTGTGTTCTACGAAATGGAAGCCCTCTGCATGTACCTAATGATTGCAGGCTACGGTTCGGGCCGTAAGGATTACGGCGGTAAGAAGCTGACCCTTACGCTCGCCTTCGGTTCTTCCATGATTTTGGCAACCCTGTTCGGTCTTTATTTTGAAAGCGGAATCAATAGCTGGAGCATCGTGGAACTTTCCAAGGTGACGCTCCCCATGGATTTCCAGATGTGGGCATTTCCGCTCATGTTCATGGGCTTCGCCGTTTCCAGTTCCTTGTTCCCGTTCCACTTCTGGAGCCCCGACGGTCACTCCGCCGCACCGACTGCGGTATCTATGCTTGCCGCCGGCGTGATGATGAAGATGGGCGCCTACGGATGCTTGCGCATCGCCATGTTCCTGATGCCCGAAGCCGCCAAGATTTGGCTCCCCTACGTGGTAGCACTCCTAATCTTTAACGTGGTGCTGGGCCCCTTCATTGCACTCCGCCACAAAGACCTCAAGTACATCACCGCCTACAGTTCCATTAGCCACTTGGGCCTCATATTCCTCGGCCTTGCGGCCATGACTCCCGTGGGTCTCCGCGGCGCCAGCCTCCAGATGATTTCTCACGGTTTCTTGACGGGCCTGTTCTTCGCTACCATCGGCATGATTTACGAACGCACCCACACCCGCGACATCACCGAAATGGGCGGCATCATGAGAAAGCTCCCCTTCCTTGGCGTGGGCTTTGTGATTGCAGGCTTTGCAGGCCTCGGTCTCCCGGGCTTTAGCGGCTTCATTGCCGAAAGCAACATCTTTATCGGAGCCTTCCAGCAAGATTCCACCATTACACGCATAGTGACCGTTTTGGCAATCCTTTCCATTACGACAACGGCTGTCTATATCTTGCAAACAGCTAACCGTATGTTGCACGGCAATATGCCCGCCAAGTACGAAACGCTTACCGACGCTTGCTTCCGCGAAAAGATTGTGGTGGTGGTGCTGGTACTTTGCCTCCTTTTGATTGGTGTGTTCCCCGGATGGATTGCAGACATGCTTGACCAAAGTATTGCACCTATTTTTGCAAAGATTAACTCCGCATTATAGATTTTACTATGTATATACATAACTTCATTATCCCAGACCTGCTATTGCTTTTATTCCCGTTTATCGTTATCGGGAGCAGGCTCTTTTGCACCAGCCGTTCCAAGGTGTCCTGGCGCATCGCAAACATCGGATTCGTTCTGATTTTTGTGTTGCTGAATTTCATTCCCCTGGCCAGCGGAACGGGTCGATTCTTCATTAGCAACTGGCATATCGATGACTTTGGCGTACTCATGCGCGAAGTCCTCATGGTGTCCGCCATTCTCGGAATCTGGCTTGCCAAGGATTACTTTGAACACGGTGGTGACGGAAAACCCGCCATGCACCAGATTGCAGAATTTATCGGAACCGTTGCCTTCGCCACTTTCGGCGGAGTCACCGTCGTTTCGGCTTGCGACCTGCTCACCTTCTTCTTGGGCCTAGAAATCGCAACCATCCCTATGTACGCCCTTGCCGCTTGGAACAAGCAAGACCAATACGGTTCCGAAGCGGCCACTAAGTACATTTTGATGGGTTCAGTGGCAACAGCCTTTGAACTTTTCGGATTCAGCTACCTTTACGGTTTTGCAGGTTCCATCCACTTCGACGCCATTCAAGACGCCGTGGCAAACGGCCCCTCTCCACTTCTATGGATTGCCGTGCTGTTCCTGTTTGCAGGCATCGGTTTCAAGTTGACCCTGTTCCCCTTCTACACCTGGGCTCCCGACGTCTACGAAGGCGCACCCACTCCGGTAACCGCCATTCTCTCGGTGACGTCTAAGGCTACCGCCATCGCATTCCTCGTGGTACTTGTCTTTGGCCCCCTGGCCCCGATTCAAGAACAGGTCGCCCCGTTCATCGCGCTCCTTGCTGGCACCACCCTCTTTGTCGGCAACCTGGGCGCCTTGAAGCAGTTCAGGCTCCGCCGCTTTATGGCTTACAGCTCTATCGCTCAAGCGGGTTACATCATGGTAGCTCTCCTCGGTCCGGCTGCAACGGCAAAAACTGCCATCATTTACTACCTGTTCGTGTATGCGGTTTCGAACTACCTCGCGTTCTTTATCTTCGGCATTATCGGTCACCACCGCGAAGAGACCTTCAATTCCTTGCGTGGACTTTCCAAGCAGAAACCCATGCTTGCCATCGCTCTTGCCGTTGCCATGTTCAGCCTTGCAGGCATTCCGCCCCTTGCAGGATTCTTCGGTAAGTTCCACCTGTTCTTCAGCGGAGCTTCTACCGGACATTACGGCATCGTCGCCTTTGCGGTCCTCAATAACGTACTCGCCCTCTACTACTACTTGCAGCTGATTAAAAGCGCATGGATTGACGATACGGACGAGCACCTAAATCCGCTCCGCATGACCAAGCGTCAGCGCGGTGTGATCGGGCTCTTGACCGTTGCCGTGATTGTGCTTGGCGTGGTACCGTTCCTGAGCGACAACATCTTCGCCGGCTTCACTTTCTAAAGACCGCTCGCGCCCAATCGTATAAGTACGTACCCAGAGCGCTCGCTCTCACCACCGCCCCAGCTTAACGCCTGGGGCTTTGTTGCTCACGGTAGGACCGCTCGCGCCCAACTCGTTTTCTATAAGTAAAACGCCTCGTATAAACGAGGCGTTTGTTGTTTAATGATTCTTCTAATTATTCTTTCATGCAGCGGACAGCGTAGGCAAAATCTTCGCCGTTTTCGGCCAGATTAAAGTTCACGTCAAAATACCGCAAAGCCACCGAAACAATATCGTTCGCGCCTTTTGCAGAACCTTCGCGATTCACCCACAAATAGGCCGTATAGCCCACATCAAAGAACGATTCGGAGCCAATATCATAGCCACCAGCGGGGAGCAGATTAAAGCCAGACAAATTGTTGCCCGGTTCCTTTACCCAGCCTTCTATGGACTTGGTTTCTTCAGCAGTATAATCATAGAAGGCTTGTGAGGTTCCCATCATACGCAATATGGCCGCACGTTCGCTAGTATCTACATCATCAGAAACGTCGATCGTCATCAGTTTCCAGCCTTCAGGGCATACCTTTGCAGCAGTTTCCCTGTCGTAAAGGCGGCCATACTTTTTGCAGGAGTCTGCACTATTGCTATAGCACCAGCTATTGCCCGTCTTGTAATTCATATTTTCGGCCATGTAGGTTGTGCCCCGGATTTCCACCGTTTTATAAGTCTGGCCTTCATACTTCAATGTGCCCGTATGAAGCGGGATTTCATCCAGGAAAGTCGAATCAAAGTCTCCTTCGATGTGAATATCGTTGTAATTCCACGAAGAGGGATAATTCGCCATGCAACGCACAGACATGCCATGGCCTTTATAATATTCCCCATAGTTGAACATATCCGTTTCATAAGTCAACTGCCAACCATAGGCAGCATCCTCTGAAAAAGCCGAACTTGACCAAAAATAAGCGAACTTGCCCGTAGGAAGCCACCCGCCTTCCACATTCTTTCGGCCAGCAGGGAGTCCATAAAAACCATAACGGTTTGACCCCTGCAAAATAGATTCTGCATTCTGCCAATGGTCAATGGTTTTCAGTTTGGTTCCGGCAGGTTCAATTCTGTCACTAACAGCCTGGTAAAGCTCATTCCACTCTTCATGAGTGGGCAAATGCCAACCTTCCGGGCAAGCCTTCTGGGCAGCCTCCCAAGTATAGAGTCGACCGTAAACCTTGCAGCTATCCTTGCTGTTTTCATAGCACCAGGAAGATTTTTCTAGCGTAGAATCAACATAATCCAGATTTTCTGCAAACCACAGGCTAAAATTATCACTAGCCAATGACAGAGGCTTGTTGATTTTCGTAATCCGGTATTCGCGATCATTTCGCTTATCGGTATAGATTCCATTCTTGATGGTCATCCCGTTCATTTCGTAATCGGAAATAGTCTTGACGACTTCTTCTTCACCTTCTGAACATGCCGAAAGGAATACGGAAAATAAAAATACTCCCGAAACAAGGCTCCACAAAGACTTCATAGGACCTCAACTAATAAATAGGTTTATCCCAGACGCTTCCGCCCGTCGTCTGCGTCGTCCCTGAAGACGACGAAGGAACAGGAGAGGATTCCGGTTGCCAGGTATTGCCTGCCAGGGGCACCTTTTCTTGATCAACGGGAATTACAATTTCGTCAGGATAGGCCTGATACAAAAATAACGAAAGGCAATAAGTGAAGGGCATCCAAATAACGCTGGCAAACGTAACCTCACGGGACACGATATCCTGGCCAACAACCGTTTCACCTTTCTGGGCTTCAAAAAGGGTCTTGCCCATTGCACCACGAGTCGTTACGGAGCATTCTTCGTCGGTAGAACAAATATAGCGTCCATCGGCATAGATGTCGTAACTTCCGCCATCTGATGCCCTGACGGCAGTTCTTCCAAAATAACAGCCGGAAAGCGTAGCCGTCGCTAAAGCGACTAGCACAATCCGGCTAATACGTTTAGCAAACATGCTAGAACCCGTAACCGATACCCACGTTGAAAATCATACCTTGAATGGCGTGATCCTTGACGGAAATAATCGTATTATTCTTTTCGTCCTTCTTCGATTTGTAGATATCGTTCTTGTAGAAGTTCAGCATGTACTTCACTTGAGCAACGAACGTCACACGGCTAGAACGGTTGAACATCACACCGCCGCCCACGAAACCCGTAAGGCCCGAGCTTTTATCGTTGTATTCATAGTCATCGCTGCTATAGCTGTAAGAGTAGACATCGCTATCGGTATAACGATCTGCTCTCGGAACCTTGCTTTCGTATTCGGTCTGGCTAAAGGCAAGGCCACCGCCCACAAACGGGGTGATTGCCCTGGTGCCAAAGGGATAATAGGCAGAAATGGCAAAGTCCATATAGTCAAGGGGGGTATCGTCACCCAGGCCGTACATATCCCAGTCGATACCGAACAAAATCACCTGAGCATCGTAGAGCAACCAGAAATCAAGTCCGGCAAACACTTCCACTTCGGGCTGAACAGCCATAAGACCACCCACGGACATACCAATGTAGGCGTTTACGCCCTTGCGCTTGGGAGTTTTAGTTTCCTGTTCAGTTACACTGTAAATATCGGAATCGTCCACAGCCTTGTGCTTGGTGCCGATATTACGGGCGACGCGCTGAATGATTGGATCGAAGTCATCGGGGTTACGGGCCTTGAGGCGGTCATCCCAAATCGGGGCTTCGGAACCGACATTATAAAGTTTGAAAGACATGATGACATTTTCACCAAGGCGAGTAAATTCAGCGATGATGTACTTGGAGCACCCCTTTTCTGCAGCCTTCTGGCTAACGGCAGCCTGATTGTCGGCCTTGACACCATCTTCGGCAGTACCCACCACCAATATATAACGGCCATCATCTTCAATATAAGCCTTCATCAGCTTGGACGAAGCCACGGCATAGTCGTCATGCATACCCGTGAGGCCAACCGGGGCAAGATAAACTTTTTCGGCGGCAAACAGGGCAACAGCAAGAGCGAGTACACTTAACAGGATCTTTCTCATAAGTTCTCCTTTTTTAATCCTTCCTAAATATACTTTATTGCAAATCACAATGCAAACATTCTGAAACCTGATTTTTGCATTTCATCGGCCTTTTCACCCATTTTTATGAAAAATCTGTTTTTTCTGCAAATTTGTGTGAGGAAAGACAAGTTGGAGAAAACATTCAATTTGTGTACACATTTAAGAAAATGGTTCCTTTTCGTAGTGCTTAGAATTTTTAATTTTATACTCGTAAAAATTTAACCCCAATTCATGGAATTGACTATGAGCATTAAAGATTACCTCGCCGGCGCCAAACAGGCCGGTTCCGTCCAGAAGCTGATGACCCCGGGCCTCGCCGTGGAATTTATCCAGCCCTGGTACACCCCGCTTTCTACGACCCCTTCTACCACGGGTATTGCTGTCGGCGGTATCGGCTCGACATTCACCGCAACGCCTGCAGGCACCACTCCCGTGATGAACGTGATGCCGGGCGTGCAGGTTCGCACCGAAAAGCCCTCTGACCTCCGCTTCAACAACTTCTTCTTCCGCGAATCCGTGGTTGACGCAAAGGCCACTCTCGAAATCGGCGACTTCGCAGGCTTTACGCAGATGCTCGCCAAGTACCCGCTGGTGGACACCAAGGGCGAAGCACTCTTCAGCGCTGCTGAACTTGCGAACCAGAAGAAGGCCGAAGCCAAACTCAACAAGGCTATTGCCGAAAAGGATTTCTTCAAGAACAACTCTGCCGACTTTGAACGCTGGCACATCGAATGGAGCGACCGCACCGCGGCCCTTTTGAACAAGGCCGGTGCCGACCTCAACCGCAGCGCCGTCATCGACTTCTTCAACGGTGTTGTGGGCGAAAAGGTTGTGCGCCAGGGCGCTCTCACCGCCGCCTGGGCAAATGACAATGAATTCTTGGGTCAGGCCGGCTACGATGCCGCCAAGATGCAGTACGCCGCTCTCTACCCGGTGAGCGAAACCAAATACGAAGGCAAGGGTATCTCGATTACCAAGACCCAGTCTAGCTACGTGACTCCGGGTGACGAACGCCTCTCCAGCCTCCCGGTGAATGCCACCGTGTTCACTCTCGAAAATACCACCAAAGAAACCCGCGAAATCACGATCGTGCAGGTGCAGGACTGCATCGCCGGTTACATGGCCAAGAAGGACCGCCAGGGCGTTCAGGACTCTAGCTTTGTGCTCGTGCCGTCTGCACGTTTCCCGAAGGGTGTCAAGTTCAGCAAGCAAGCAGGCGACGGCCGCGAAGTCCGCGGTCTCGAATTCTACAATGAAAAGCCGCTCGCCGAAAGCGATTTTAACGGTTGCATGGGCGTGTCTGTCGCTTGGAACAAGAAGGACAACCTGAACGTTTCCGTGAAGCCGATGTTCTACCAGGATGACGCAGCCTCTGTGCTGAAGGGCGCACTCCGCAGCGGTCGCGTTTGCGAAGCCTGGGTCAAAAACGTCTACAGCGGCCGCGAAACCATGGCCGGTGCTGTTGCCGTTACCGCCGTTCTCAAGCCGAAGCAGAAAGTCAGTTTCCAGTTCAACCTGGTGCTCGACTTCCCCGAAATCAAGCTGAACAAGCTCACTTCTGCCAAGAAGTACACCGCGTTCTTCCCCGAAGCATACGGCCGCGTGGGCGCCATCCTCGAAGAAGCCCTCGCCGCCGACAAGAACTTTGACGCACGCCTCAAGGCATTCGAAGCGCTCGTCCCGAAGAAGGCTGTGGCAAAGCTCTACAAGACGGCCGCCAAGCAGGACGAATTCAAGAGCCTCGCCCTCAACACGCTCAGCTTCCTCGCCGAAGCCACCGTGTGGGACAAGGACGACCGCTTCCTCGTTCGTGAATGCGCCGACTATCCGTTCTTCAACTCCCTCGACGTTTACTTCTACGGCAGCTTCAGCCTGATGGCCCTGATGCCGCGCCTCGACGGTGTGGTGATGAAGCGCTTCGGTGATGCGATTCTCGCCGTGAACGACAACCGTCGCCGCCACCACGAATACGTGAACCACCCGTTCGCCGACCTTCCGGACCCGAAACTCGAAGGCCCGCGCGCCGTGCGTGGCGCCGTGATTCATGACCTCGGAAGCCCCTTCGACGCCGAACCCGATGCCTACGACTGGCACAACGTGAAGGAATGGAAGGATCTCGCTCCGAAGTATGTTTTGATGGTTCTCCGTCATTACGTGAAGACGCAGGACATCGAAAACCTGAAGGATTGCAAGGAAGCTGTTTACGCCGCCATGCAGTACCTCGAAAAGATGGTGAACGAAGGCGAAAACTTCCCGCTCACCCACGGTACCGACGACACGTTCGACAACCTCTCCAGCCACGGCATTTCCGTGTACTGCGGTAGCCTCTGGATT
>JAFXLS010000145.1 GCA_017530965.1 Fibrobacter sp. | reverse complement strand
GCGCTCGGTGGTGCGATGCGAATCGGACAGCGCGGTGGTCATCGAGGGCGACCTGCAAAAGCGCGTGGGGTCGCATGTGAACCAGGGAGGCGAGCTGTTCCAGCTGGCATCCATCGAAGAAATCTACATGGAGGCCGACGTAAGCGAACTCGAAGTGAACAACGTGCGGCTTGGCGGCGAGGGCTTCATGGCCATCAAGAGCCGTCCCGATTACGTGTACAGGTTCCGCACCACGCTCATGAACCCGACGGCAAGCGTCAAGGACCAAGAGAACACCTTCGCCGTGCGCGGCGAGTTCGTGCGGGCGACTCCCCCGTGGTTCCGCCCCGGCATGACAGGTATCGCGAAGATTTTCGCGGGCAAGCGCACGCTCTGGTGGATTCTCTCGCACCAGGCAATCGACTACCTTCGCCTGAAACTCTGGTGGTAAGGGGGGGGCAAAAGTCCCGAAAAGCAGCCCAAAAGTGTGGTTGGAGGTCCTGCAAATGTTCAAGTGCCATCGTCACTTTGTAAAAGTCGCTCCCGCAAAAGTGCAAGTGCAATTGTCACTTTGTATAAGCCGCTCCAGCAAATGCTCAAGTGCCTTTGCATAAGTAGTGTTGCCCCTCGGACATTTGCCCGGGCCCCTTTATACAAGAATGCAACACGCCCCGGCAAAAGTCCAGGCACCTTCTTCACCTTGTAAAAGCATCTCCCGCAAAAGTTCAAGCGCCTTTGCATAAGTGGAGAAAGCGCTTATGCAATTGTCCGAGGACCTTTGCACAAGTGACAGAGTCACATCTGCAAAAGTCCAAGCAACTTCATCACCGTGGTAACGCCGCTCCGGCAAATGCCCGGGCAAGAACTTCACTTTGTAAATGCTGCTCCTGCAAATGCCCCAGCACCATCACCTAAGCGGTGAAGGTGCTCGGCCAAATGTTCAGGCCCCCTGTTCACCTTGTAAAAGACACTCCGGCAAAAGACCGGGCCGTTTTGCACAAGTGACAAAACCGCCCGGACATTTGCCCCCGCAGCTCAACACAAGTGACATTGTAACAAAAGCAAAAGTTCAAGCAACACCCCCACAATGTAAAAGCCGCTCCCGCAAATGCGGAAGCGACTTTACACAATTGTAGGTGGTTTTTAGGCAAAAATTGTGTTAAAAGGTCACATTTCGCTCTTTCAGGTAGTCTTCTATATCGCCAACGATGACATCAGATGTTAACGATTGTAAAATTTCATAATTGGGAACTAGGAATTTCAGAATACAGCCTGATTCAGCCAGCTTTCGATACACAAAAGATGGCAAGCGGTTCCACTTGTTTGCGCAAGCGTGAATCATATACACGACAAATTCAAAAGATTCCTGATTCATAATCAAAAAACGAGTATCAACCCTTCTTAGCCCCAGGTATGAACATATCGAAATCCCGCTGGATCAGTTCGCCCGCAAGCGGCATTTCTGCCCACCTGCCCGCGGCAAGTTCCTTATGCTGAATTTTGTCCTTATCCATAGAGAAATCTAGGCCAGTGCCCGACGTTTTTCCCGTTCGTATTCGCCTACAATGTAATCGGGGCCATTTTCCCAAAGGCCAGTCTCCTTGTCAAACAGGCAAACGGCGGTCGTCGATTCCATAAAGTCCGCAACGGCGTCTGTCATGCCACAATTATTCCTGTCCATCAAATCGCGTATGGACATCTGCGCAAGCAGGCACATGGCAAATTCAATTTTATCTTCCATGGACGAATTCTGAACAAACGCCGCCATATCGTTCATACTGCCACCCCTTGATTTTTTAGGTAGGCTTCAACCTCATTGAGGCTTGCCGAATCACCCTGCACATGGAACTCTTCGTACATGTCCTGCATAAAGTCATAGACCTTGTACTGTCGAAACAACTTCGCAACCTCCGACATATCCTTATGCCAGGTCTTGGTGGCAAGCCGCAGAAGCCGCACCTGAATCAAGATTATTTCGTCTTTACGGTCCATAGATTAATTCGGAATCTTGGTATTTTCAAGATTCAACCCATCAGGGAATGCTTCATGTAACATCAATGCCGAAACAACATGGAGCCTGTTCTTGAAAAATATAAAGCTTGGAGCTGGCAGCAAATTCCAATCATACGATTCAACCATACTGCGAATTACATTGTAATTTTCATGTTCCGTGCAACCAAGCATATTTGCCAAGACCTTCTTGCCCGAATTCGGGCTATTGTCGGAGCCAGACAAATTTTCATAATAGGACTTCTGTGCCGCCTCTTTATCTATAAGGCAGAGCATCCAGGATTCGCTTCTAGTTATGGGGACCATAGGAACTCCCATCCTAAAATTTTCACTATCGAAACCCGAATGCATCGCGGCTATCATGGCCCTGTAATACTTGTCACGATTCTCATGCGAAGGGAAATCCATATCCTCAAAGAGAATTGCACCACAAGCGTCCCCATGTTCAACAGCCTTTCGTGCCAAACAGGCTGAAAAAGCCGATATCGAAACTGTATTGGGATATGGATTCTTGGCACCGCGGACATAAGCTTTTCTTTTTGGCTTGTCGTTCTTATTCGCGTCGGAAAGCTCCGACCGGGAAACCATGTTCATTATAACTTCTTCGGAATACCAATTGTCCAAAAGATTCCTGACCGCGATTGCAAGCGGGCTATCATAGTCATTAAAGGCATCGTGCCGCAAATCGGAGGAACCTTCGCCGCAAACAACGAACTCAATCATAGGTTCCACCTTAATCGGACAGCTGGTCGGATAGTTCCATAAGGTCCGTATCGCCCATGGCTTCGCCCGGACCGAGAACATTCAATTTTTCCGACATCTGCGGAATATCGAAGAACCGACGGACGTGTGTATGCCCTATTTTATCCTTATATAGGAAAAAGACTCCCGAACGCGCCTGGTCATCGGTCAAGTAGTTCAAGAAAAGTCCGCTGTGCGTAGAGACGATAACCTGTTTTTTCGGTTCACCGTAGTTTTGCAACTTCGCAACAAACTTTTCGAAAAGTTCCTGATTCAGGCCATTCTCAACTTCATCAAAGAGAATCACCTTGTCATCAGTAAATTGCTGTGACAAAAGAACAAACAGGCGGAGTGTTCCATAACTTAGATTAGTCGCGGAGAACACGCTTTTTTCAAGTTCACTCAAAAGCAGGGATTTCCACCCAAATTGTTGGCGTTTAATTTCCATACCCTTAAGCGGAGCATAGAAGTTCTGAATTTGAGCAAGAAGGTTACGCTGGTTATCGGCAGATAGACCCGCAATAAAGCCGCTCAGATTACGTCCATTGCTCTCTACGGACACGGATTGTGCCTTGGCAACACGCGACGACTGCGCAATCGCATGGGGGTCAAGAACCCCCAGAAATCGGCACTGTCTTATAAACTTGCTAAATCCAGTTTCCCTGAAAGAAAAAATAGACCCCGAATAATTGGACGGACCATAATCGATAACTTGAATTTTCTTGTCCGGTTCCGAAATATTCAATTTGCCATATTCATAACGATATTCGACAACGCCTTCCCTGAGCGTTTCCACAGTGCACCGCATTTCACGGGTATTAAACTTGGCTTTCCAGAAAGCCTTTTTCTCTCCAAGAGTCGCATCAATTTCAATATCAATCGAATACTTACGCTCGCCACCAAGAGTTAGCAATTCCGTCACATTGTTCAGGCCCTGTTCATTAACCCACTGATGGACATTGCCATTCATCAGCGATTTCACGAAATCAAGGAACTGAAGAAGCGTTGTCTTGCCTGAACCGTTGATTCCAATCAGGCAAGAAAACATGGGAATATCACTTATTTCAAAATCCGCTAGGGATTTAAAATTCTTTACGGATATTCTGTCAATTTTAAACATATTCATATTACAATTATACAAAAAAAATGCGGAGTATCGCCCCGCATTTTTTTTGAAATAAAAGATTCCTGCTTAATGGCCGAAAAAACACCGTAGCACGACCATTTCGGCTGTTCTACAAGCATTCCGACCTTCAGAAACAGTCGTCTAGCTCACCAGCATCATCGAGAACACCATGACGAACAGTGCGACGGTTTCGCCGACGCCAAGCACCATCAGGTAGTTCACGAGGCCCTTGCCGGTTTCGCCGAGGGCATTGCAGGCGTCCGCAGCGGACTTGCCCACGTACCAGGCAGATGCCATCATGCCGATGCCACCGAAGATGCCGACACCCAGGTATGCAGCCCAGTTGGCCGGAGCCGCCTGGGACTTGTTCAGGATGTACATCATCAGCAACATGCCGTAGATTGTCTGCGCAATCGGCGCGCCCACGAAGATGAGCAGCGTAAACAGCGCGTTCTTACCCTTGAGATACGCCTTCTTCCAGGCCCCGATGGCCGCCATGCCGGCAGTCCCGCAGCCCAGCGCAGAACCCACCGCGGCAAGGCCCAAGGCCGCCACCGCGCCGAGTTTCGCGAGCGTTAAAAGTTGAGCTTGATCCATACGTGTTACCTCGCTGGATTAAAGCACCATCATGGAGAACACGAGAACGAACAGGGCCACGGTTTCCACGATACCGAGCACCATCAAGTAGTTCACCATGCCCTTGCCGGTTTCACCGAGAGCATCGCAAGCCACGGCCGCGGACTTGCCCTGGTACCAGGCAGAAGCCATCATGCCAAGACCGCCGAAGATACCGGCGCCGAGGCAGCCGCCCCAGTTTGTAAAGCCAGATTCAGCAGCCTTGCTCAAGATGAAGTTCATCAAGAGCATGCCGTAAATCGTCTGGGAAATCGGGGCACCCACGAACACCAGCAAGGTGAAGAGAGCGCTCTTGCCCTGGGCATAAGCCTTCTTCCACATGGTGATGGCGGACATACCAGCCGTTCCGCAACCAAGGGCGGAGCCCATTGCCGCAATGCCGAGAGCGGCAGCAGCACCCATTTTAGCGAGAGTAACCATTGTATTCGGTTCCATTGTTTTTTCCTCATTAAGTAGCGGGAATTATCCCTTGGTTTAATTTTTTTGCTTGGCGAAGGGGGCGAAGGCGAATCCGCTCCATTCCTGGCCAAGTCCATTTGAAAATTCGAGTGTATTGAGACGTACCGCGTGCACCGCGACGCCCATCACCGCAAGCGCGATGTTCAGGCCGTGCACAAAAAGCAGCAGGAATGCCGCACCGGCGATACCGACAGCGGAGCCGAACAGCGGCGAGAGCATGTCGTTGAACGCCTCGGCGATAGCCGCACCGGACATGCCCACAGCGAACAGACGGATATAGCTGATTACGTCGGTAAAGCTGTTCACCACGTCGAGCACGAGCATCGGGATGCTGATAAAGTCCTGCTTGAGCCTCTTGGGCGGCACCGTAAAGAGCACGAGAAGTACCGCTTCCACGATGAACATCGGGATGACGAACTTCGGCATATCAATACCGAGCACCATCTGGCAGGCCAGGAAGAACATCACCCAGCAGCCGATAAGCCAGCCCACCTGCGCCATGAACGTGGAGTCCTTGCGCTTGATGCGCACGCAGACGTTCCACACGTGAGCGATACTCAAGTGGACTACGGCGATGCAGAAGCAGAACAGCTGGATATGCTGCATCTGGGAGGCACCCGCCGCCTTGGGCACGAAGCTATCGGGCAAGATCGTGATCGACTGGGCGAAGGCCTTGTAGGCTTCGAACTTCGCCGGGTCTGTGGGGGCACTGGTGCGGATCCAGAGCATCGCGTTCTTCAGCGGTTCAGGCAACCAGCCGTAGTTGGTGATGTCCAAGTAATACGTCCACCCCGCAAGCGCTGGGCTAAGTCCCAAGAAGCTTGCGTTGATGACACCCCACACGATGGTGGCGATGCTCATGAGGTAGATAAAGTGGAAACCAGCAGGGTTCGCCTTCGGCATCTTTTTGCGGGCAAAAAGCGCCAAACCGAGGAAGAGCAACCCGTAAGCGGTATCCCCCACAATCATCGCAAAGAAGATGCTGAAGAAGCAAAGGAACACGGCCGACACGTCCACTTCCTTGTACCCCGGCGAAATGCCGATGATGTCGTACAGGAACTGCATGG
>JAFXLS010000144.1 GCA_017530965.1 Fibrobacter sp. | reverse complement strand
CGGAAACGGACACGGCATCAAGATGGGCGAAAGCACGCTCGGTGGCGGGCGACACACCATCAAGTTCTGCGTCGCCTGGAAAAACAAGTCCACGGGCTTCTATGCGAACTACACCGGTGCCGGCAGCAAGTGGCTCAACAATACATCCTACATGAACGTGGATCGGGCATTCAGCATGGCATCAACACTTTTCGACTCCGAAGGCAACCGCCTTGCCGAAGTGGCTCCGCTCACGGGCGATAACGCGCACGTGCTCAAAAATAATATCGCCTTCTCGAACAAGCTCTCGCAAATCGGAGAATGCTGGGAGAAGATTTCGAGCCAGAACATCGACCATTATGTGGAATGTCCGGCGGGTGAAAATAACACGTGGAACTTGAAACTCGATCTGACTGAAGACGACTTTGTAAGTCTCGATGACCCCAGTATGACCGTGACCGGCGAAGACCTTTCGAAGATTCCTGGAATGCTTGGCCCCCGCAATGCTGACGGCAGCTTGCCGAACGTAGATTTTCTGAAACTTAAGAAGGGTAGTCGTGCCATCGACAAGGGCGAAGATCTCGGCTTTCCGTATGCAGGCGAAGCTCCCGATCTTGGGGCGTATGAATATGGACTTTCGAGCAGCTCTTTCGCAGGGTCTTCTTCTGGAACGGCAGCAATCATGCCACAAAAGAGAATTGGCACCGAGACGCCGGTCCGTCCCAATAACATGAAGGGATATCGCGACCTCAAAGGCCGCCACTATGAGAAACTGATTCGCTATCGCGTGATTTTCTAGCAGAACTTTTTATATTTGCGCCTGTAAAACGAATGTCCAAAATTCTGGATTAGGTGGAATTTGTGAAATATTTATTTGTTCAAAAGCTCGCACTGAATGCGTTGCTTGCTTGCAACGTGGCGCTCCTTTTTTCTTGTGGCGATTCCTCGTCGGCAAACGATGACGAAACGGAAAGCCTGAGCAGTTCTTCGTTTGTTCAGGGTGAACCGGTTGATTCATCTGAATCCCAGAATGGAGTGGCGGAAGGTGGCTCGTCCAGCGAATCCGATGTGGCTGGTGATGGAACTGCTTCTAGCAGCTCCGTTGCCCGAGTTTCTGCTTTGCCGCCTTGCAAGACCGATCGCGAAGACAATTGCGAATATGGCTTTGTGGTGGATGCCCGTGATGGCCAAACGTATAGGACCGTAAAAATCGGTAAGCAAGTTTGGATGACGCAGAATATGAGATACGCGGCTCCCAAGTCGGCTGAAACGAAGGATTCCATAGGAACATGCTATAAAGACCAGTCCTCATATTGCAACAGGTATGGACGACTCTATTATTGGAACGAAGCAGTCAATATTTGCCCGGACGGTTGGCGCTTGCCCGATTCGTTGGATTTTGCCATACTGGTTGCTTCGGTGGGTGGCGTTGATACTGCCGGCAAAAATTTGAAATCTATCAAATATTGGGACGATTATGAAGGGTATGACACTAAAACGGGAGAGCATATAGAAAGGCCTGGCAACGGAACTGATCAATATGGTTTCACTGTGCTTCCGGCAGGCTATACAGCCTATAACAATGAGGTTTCGGCTGTAGGTGTAGCAACCTACTTCTGGACGACTTTGGAACTCAATGCTGAATATATGAGAAACGTCTCGTTCCGTAACTCCAATGGCAAGGTCGAGCTCGATGCAAGAGGTAAAAAGGAAGGGGATCTGCGTTCTGTGCGCTGCCTTAGAAACAAAGGTTCTGCCGTTAGCGAAGAACTTAAGATCGGTTGTGAAAACTGTGAATATGGCTCCTTGACGGATGAACGTGACGGACAAACTTACAAGACGGTAAAAATTGGAAGTCGTTGGTGGATGGCCGAAAATTTGAATTACAGATACATCCAGCAAATGGCAGACGACCGTGGGGAAGACTCATCGAGCTACTGCTTTAATAATGATCTGAGCTATTGTGAAAAGTGGGGCAGACTCTATTCCATTAGTGGGGCGTGGGATAGTGTTGGACGTTTCTCTTCTAGTAGTTTGGGGTGCGGCTATAACACGAAGTGTGAGCCAAGCGAGAATGTTCGAGGTGTCTGCCCGGAAAATTGGCATTTGCCTAGCTATGAGGATATGGATGACTTGATGGAAACTGCAGGTCCCCATATGGAGACGGCGTTAAATTTGAAGACTGTTAATGAATGGGAAGGTTATGACGTTGGGATTGATGCTTTTGGATTTTCGGTACGTCCTGCAGGCATGAAGGGGGGACATGATAAATATGTAAGTGAGAATACCGGCGCTTATTTCTGGACCGCACAGCGTACTAAAGGCGATGGTGTCTACATCATGTATTTTGTAAGCGGACAGCCGTATGCTTGGACATTGCAAGATGCAGGTTTCAGGGCTGCCTATTCTATCCGTTGCGTGATGGATGAAACCCCGTAGGAATTGTCGCGATTCTTGTCATACAAGGTGAAGTAATCTAGGTTATTTTCGCCACCAAAGTACGGTCTGGCTCGACAGAGTCATGATTGGTTACTATATTTTTGTGCAGTAAAACAAATGTTCACTATATGATGGTTGCAAAGTTTGTGAGGTGCACATGGCCCTAGAAAATATGGATCAAGAACAGCGGGAAGCGGTGGAATCCACCGAGGGTTTTGTGCGCGTGGTGGCGGGGGCTGGGTCCGGTAAGACCCGGACGCTGACCCAGCGTTACCTGTACCTGGTGAAGGAAATGGGCATTTCGCCGTCGAACATCCTGTGCGTCACGTTCACCAACAAGGCCGCAAACGAAATGAAGAAGCGCATCCGTACGGTGTTGGGCGGCGACGACAGCGGCTACATTTCTACGTTCCACGGCTTTTGCGTGCGATTCCTGCGCGAAGAAATCCATGTGCTGAACTACCCGAAAGAATTCATGATTCTGGACGAAGACGACCAGAAGTCCCTTTTGCACAAGGCCTACGCCGATTTGGGGTACTCGCTTAAGGATTTGAAAATCAGCAGCGTGATTGACTACATCGGGGGCCGAAAGGCGGCCGACATCAATTACGTTTCGCTTTTTGCGGAACTGCCGTCAGAAGGCATGACGACTAAAGACCATTTGCTTGCGCTTTCGGAAGCGGCTGATGACAAGTGGATGCGAGTTTATTACCGCTACCTTTACGAACAGAAAAAGAATTACGCGCTCGACTTTGACGACTTGATCCTTTCGACGCTGTACATTCTCGAAAACTTCCCGGAACAGCTCGACAAGTGGCGCAAGCGCATGATGTACATCATGGTCGACGAATACCAGGATATCGACGGTCAGCAGTACCAGCTGGCGGATTTGCTGGCGAGCTACCACAAGAATCTTTTTGTGGTGGGCGACCCGGATCAGACCATTTACGGTTGGCGCGGAGCCGATGTCAACCGCATTCTGGAATTTGATAAGACCCACGAAAACACCAAGACGATTTTGCTGCAAAACAATTACCGTTCCACGCCCAGCATTTTGAAGGTGCCGGATGCGGTCATCAAGAACAATAAATTCCGAATTGAAAAAATCTTGAGGCCAAAGCGTGTCGGCGGCAAGACGCCCGTCTTTTACCATGCCAAGAACACCCGCGAAGAGGCCAAATGGATTGTCGAACAAATTCAGAACGCCGTGCAAAGCGCAGCCCATTACAAGGATATCGCGGTACTTTACCGCATGCACTCGCAATCGCGTTCTGTAGAAGAAGCCTTGATGGCCGAAAACATCCCTTACAAGGTTTACAGCGGCGTCGGCTTTTACCAACGCAAAGAAATCAAAGATGTCATTTGCTATTTGCGAATGCTTGTGTTCGCCGATGATTTGTCTTTCATGCGTACGGTGAATACGCCCAAGCGTCAGTTCGGCCTGCGCAAGATTGCGACGCTGCAGGCCTTTGCCGATGCCCGCGGCGTCGGGCTCTACGAGGCTTTGCTTGAAATTGTTTCGGAAGCGGGGCTTTTGAACAATGTGGCGGCCGATGTTTCGTCGCAGGCGGAACTTTCATCTGTCGGCGACGAAAATCAAAAGATTGATTTCGACTGCAAGGGATTTTTAGCCCGGAGCAATGTGGTCGAATACGTGAAGCTGATTGAAAAGTATCGTTCCCGCTACAAGGACATGAGCGTCTCCGAAGTCCTCGCGAAAATTCTGCGCGAAACCAAGTACGAAGAAATGCTGCGTCTAGACGGCGACGAAGACCGCCTGGACAATCTGGCGGAACTCAAGCAGGGCATTCTGGAATTCGAGAATTACTACGAAGAAGACGCTTCGCTAGATGAATACTTGCAGAACATCGTGCTGTTCACGAACACCGACGAAGACACGGAAGAAAAAGACCGCGTGCAGCTCATGACGATTCACAACGCGAAGGGCTTGGAATTTCCGTATGTATTCGTATGCGGCTTGAACGAAGGCTTTTTTCCGGTCAAGCGCGTGCAGAACAAAATTCAGCTGGAAGAAGAACGCCGCTTGGCCTATGTGGCATTTACCCGCGCCGAGAATGTACTTTGTTTGAGCGATGCCGAAGACGGTGTTGCAGGCGAAAGCGGAACCCGCTATCCGTCCAGATTCCTGCTCGAAATGGATATGGGCGGCCTAAACATCGCCCGCGGCATATCAGAAGATTTTCTCGAAGCCGCGAAAGCCTACATTGCAAACATCGATCGCGACCGCGAATTTTTGAGCGACGAAAGCCTTGGACTTGTAAAAAAAGCACCTTCGGCCGAGTTTGCCGAGGGCGACCGCGTGAGGCATAAAATCTTTGGCGTAGGAACCGTGAAGACCGTAGACGAAAAGAATTTCTGCTACGAAATCGCCTTCGAAAAGTTCGCGACCCCGCGTTCTATCCAATTTGATTTCCCGTTGACGCGAGCTTAGAAGGAGCTATCCGTCCGCTTGTCTTTCCCGAATTTTTCGGGCTGGAACGGTATATCTCAAAATACGACATTATTTGTCGCAGTCATTGACTATTTTTAGTGAATAACGAATTTCACTAAAAAACTTTAAAAACTCCAAAAGGGTGCCCCAATGACTAGGATTCTTTCTCGCGCACCGCGGTGGGACATTCTTCGGAATTTCTACCGCGACTTCGATAACGGCCGCAAGCGCGGCTGTGTCGAGAAGTGGAAAAAAGAAATGCCCCAAAGCAGGTTTGAACAGGAACTTTTCGAAACAAAAATCCACACCGAATTCCTGTGCGACCGCCAGAAGATGCTGAACAAGAATTTCCGTTGGACCTACGCGAACATGAAAAAGCTCATCGCGCTCGACCAGTATTTCAGGGAACTGCACCGGAGCATCGCCCGCACCTTCGAAGCGACCAAGAAGGACATCGCTG
>JAFXLS010000143.1 GCA_017530965.1 Fibrobacter sp. | reverse complement strand
CGTGATTGCCACGACCATCGGCACCTTTTCGCGCTTGGCAAGTTCAATAGATTCAACAGTCTGCGGCATCACCATGGAGTCGGCAGCCACCACGAGCACGATCACGTCGGTCACCTGAGAACCGCGAGCACGCATAGCACTGAATGCTTCGTGACCCGGAGTATCGAGGAAGGTTACCTTACCCTGCTTGGTCGTGACTTCGTATGCACCGATGTGCTGCGTAATGCCGCCCGATTCGCCGGACACCACGTGGGTCTTACGAATCCAGTCGAGCAAAGAAGTTTTACCGTGGTCAACGTGGCCCATCACCGTCACCACCGGATGACGCGGCTTCAGGTTTTCAGAAGATTCTTCTTCCACGCCGAGCACTTCTTCTTCGTATTCTTCCATCAGCTGGGCTTCGTAACCGAATTCGTCAGCCAAGAGCTGGATGGTTTCAAAATCGAGGCGGGCGTTGATGGTCACCATCATGCCCATTTCCATGCACTTCGCGATCACGCGGGCCGGCATCTGGTCCATAAGGCCAGCGAGTTCGCCCACGGTAATAAAGTCGGAAGTCTTGAGGATTTTCTTTTCTTCGCCCGGAGTATTGTCGTTATGCTCCTTGCGGTAAACTTTCTTGACAGGCTTCTTGGACAGGTCTGCCATCACGCGGGAAACGTTCTGACGAACGACTTCCTGCTGGATTTCCTTCTGCTGGTCCTGACGGTCCTTGCCATTGCCGCGACGGTTCTTGTCGTTGCTGCCATGGCGACCGTTCTGCTGCTTGCCACCCTTGCCGCCCTGGTTCTGGCCGCCAAATCCCTGGGCACCACCATTGCTAGCATTGAAGGCATCTTGCATGGAACTGCCGGTAAAGCCACCGGTACGACCCGTAAAGGTACGGCCACCGTTGTTGTTCTGGCCACCGTTTCCGTTGCGGTTGTCGTTACGGCGATTGCCGTTACGGTTGTCGCCATTGTTGTTGGAAAGGCGACCGAACGTTCCCGTATAACCCTGCTGGTTACCGTTGTTGTTACGGTGACCGCCGCGGGTTGCCTGAGCCTGTTGCTGAGACTTCTTGATACGGGCGAGAATAGCTTCGTCGGGTTTGAAGACCTGAGCCTTCATCGGGGGCTGCTTGAGTTCCATGCCCGGAGTAACCATGGCAGGCTTGGCAGCGGCCGGTGCAGCAGCGGGGGCAGCGGGAGCTGCCGGTGCGGCAGGCTTTGCAGCAGGAGCCACAGCGGGCTTCACTTCTGCAGGAGCCGGAGCAGCGGGAGCGGGCTTCGGTTCAGCCTTGGGTGCTGCGGGCTTTTCAGCGGCAGCAGCTGCGGGAGCGGCTTCAGCCTTCGGAGCAGCAGGTGCTGCGGCGGGCTTTACCTCGGGAGCCTTCGGAGCTTCAGCGGCCGGAGCAGGAGCTGCGGCAGGAGCGGCAACCGGTTCAGCCTTCGGAGCAGCAGGTGCGGCAGCAGGCTTCACGACGGCGGCAGGCTTTGCAGCTGGTGCGGCCGGAGCAGCTGCGGGAGCTGCGGCCGGTTTTGCAGCCGGCTTCTTGGTTCTGATCAGTTTAGCCTTCAACTTGCCGTCGCCAGCCGAAGCAGACTCTTTCTTCTTGTCAGAAGAGGCATTGGAAGTTTCGGCGGAAGACGCCTTTTTCAGGTTCTTATTGCGGGCTTCAGCCTTCTGGCGTTCGGCATCGACGGTTGCCTCGATTTTTTCGTATTCAGAGGCATTGACCTTAGACACCTGTGTCAAGACCTTGACACCGTTCTCGCGCAAAAGCTTCATCACGAGGTCGCTCTTGACTCCGTGTTCCTTCGCCCAATCTACTGGTTTAATTTGTTCTTCATTAGCCATGAATAGCTTCCAATGTTCCTTTTAAAAATTAGCGAGTAGCCTTACGGTTCTGGTTCAAATCGGCAGCGGACGGAGAGGTAATCTTAGCCTTCGTTTCGTCGTCCTTCTGGTTCCATTCGTTTTCACCGAACACGTCGAGGTTACGCTGCACGAGTTCTGCAGCAAGCTTCACGTTCTGGCCGTTCTTGCCAATAGCCAGAGCGAGGTTTTCGTCACTGATAATCACTACCGTGCGGCGGGTTTCAGGAACGTGAATCAGCTTGATCACGTTAGCCGGGGTAAGGGCACGGGTAATGAAAGTGTCCAGATCCGGATTCCACTGCACAATGTCAATGCGTTCATTGCCGAGTTCGCGCACGATGGTCTGCACGCGGGCACCCTTCATGCCGACGCATGCGCCGACCGGGTCAATCTTTTCGTCACGGGAATACACGGCAATCTTGGCGCGGAAACCCGGTTCGCGGGCAACGCCCTTGATTTCGACAGTACCTTCGTAAATTTCCGGAACTTCCTGACGGAAGAGTTCCTTGAGGAAGTCGCCGTTTGCACGGGAAAGCACCACCTGGGCACCGTTCTTGGAGGATTCTTCCACGCGGGCAATCACGGCCTTAATGGAGTTACCCTGAGCCCAACGTTCGCGACGGATCTGTTCACGAGCCGGAATCATAGCTTCGGTCTGCTTGCCGAGCTTCACGATGATGTTACTTTGTTCAAGACGAAGCACTTCGCCGCTCACCATGGAACCGATACGGCTACGGTAGGTATCCATGATCTTCTGGCGTTCGGCATCGCGAATCTGCTGGTTCAGGAGCTGCTTTGCAGTCTGAATGGCCTGGCGACCGAATGCAGAAATAGGAATTTCCATTTCGAGGAAGTCACCCGGCTGAGCATCTTCGTTGAAGTCGCGGGCTTCTTCGACCAGCATGTAACCCTTGTCGAGTTCTTCCACTTCGGAAGCGGTCATGTTCGGGTCGTAGTCCGGATAGTCATCCACAACGGCCACACGCAAGAACACATGAACTTCATTGGTTTCCGTATCGAAATCCACATCGATTTTCTTTTCGATGTGCAAGTACTTGCGTGCTGCAGTCACCAGGGCTTCTTTCAGAGCGTTGATGACAACGGAATCATCCATATCCTTGGCTTCGACCACCTCTTTCAGCACATCGAGCAAGTTAACTTTCGGTTCGTTCTTCATAAAATGACCTTCCTATTATATTTGTACATCCACTTTTGCCACCAGCACTTCGCTGCGGGGCACGACCACGTCACCGGCATTGCCTTTAAGGGTGAGCGTCAAATTTTCTTCATCAGCAGAAACCAGCTTGCCCACCACAGGCTTTCCGGTACTGCGTGTCACTCGCAAGAATCGTCCGATATTGCGGGTAAAATCGGCAACCGACTTAAGGGGGCGGTCCAACCCCGGCGACGACACTTCCAAAGTGTAAGCGCCTTCAATAATTTCAGGATCCAGGTCCAAGGCATCGGACAAGTGGCGGCTCACGGTAGAGCAGTCGTCAATTGTCACCCCTTCGGGTTTGTCTATGTATAGGCGGAGCGTCTTGCGTTTGCCTGCACGGAACATATCCTGTTCCACCAACGTGACGCCGGCGGCTTCGCACGCCTGGGCGATAAGTGTATCCAATTTCTGGGCTACCAAATAGACCTCGTATAATAAACGGCGTTCGCATACGGCCCCGAAATCTGCTCATTTAAGCCTAAATCGGGTCCACGAACGTCAAGACAACCCAAATAGAGAAATTTTTTTGACCTTAGGCAACCGAGATTGTTGAAAATGAGGGGTAAAAGCTATATTTGGCGCATGGCTTACGTACTTTTGATTCTCGCTACTTTAATCGGTCTTGCTGGTTGCGCTTATTTTTTGCGCAAGAACATCCTTGTCATCCGCGAAAAGAACAAGAAAGAACCCAAGGCCTACAAGCGTAAATTGAACTACGTTCTTACCGGTCTCTGGTACGGCTATCTGACGATTTTCTTCCTAGGATTGACCATCAATAACCTAGGCAATTGGTAAGAATCAATTAATGTGAAATGTGAAATGTGAAGTGTGTAATGACTAATTATTCATCTCACATCACACATTCCACATTTCACATTTGAGCATCGAGCCAGCGTTCGTACAAGAAGAGCGCAATAAAATTCTTCCCATCGATAAACTGCCGGGCAGCCTCTTCGTAAGGCAACACCACCGTTTTAATCCATTCGATTTCTTCGGTGTATTCCTGGTCCTTGCCGTCCATGGCCTTCAACTGTTCCGGCGTTACGTCGCGCTCAATGGCATACAGGCGAATGCGTTCGTCCAAGAGCCCGCAACTGGCGGCAAAGCCTTCGCTTTTACCCTTGTACCAAAAGTCCATCAGGTCAATGAGTTCTGAATCGTCGGCCTTGATCTGGGCTTCTTCTTCGAGTTCACTCAAGGCTACCTTACGGTAATCACCCGTCCAGTCCAAAATACCCGCCGGAATTTCCAGGGAGGCCTGTTCACTAATGGCAAAGCGGGGCTGCTTCACCAGCAACAAATACTTTTTGCCTTCGCAGCGGAGCACCACCAAAACGCCCACGGCATTGCCGCGCACCAACACGATTCCATGAACAGGGCGCCCATCCGGAAGGGTTGCCGTTGCGGTAAGCTTTATAAAAAGTGGCTGGCGCCCCTTGCGCAAAAAATCCACCGACGAAAAGTGGACCTTGCTCACAATGAATTTTTCCTGGGTCTTTTCAAGCCAATCCTTGTAAATACGGGATTCAAGGATTATGGGGCGGTCAGCCTCGGCAATTTCAGGAGAATAGGTATATTCAATCATTTTTCTTTCAAGGTATCCGGAGCGACCGTCGCCTTTTTCCAGATTTTAGACAAACTATCCAAAATGGCAAGCGTATCGGAATCGACCACCAGTTTGTTGCCCGACAGATTGTAGACCATCCAGTCTTTTTTGGAATTGGGGCCACAGAAGGATTCGTTCTTGTCGGGAGTAAACAGTTCACGAATAAAACGAACCCTATCCCCTACAGTGTAATTGCTGACAGCAAAGGAACTATAGGTTCCGCACTCTGGAATCTTCTCGGTATAGTAAGTGTTGTAATGCCATATCGTATCAGGGCGTTCCTGGACTGCACCCAATTCCGTCGAATCATTTTCCCACTTGGAATTGATGCAGTACACCGAATCGGAATCGGCACAGACATAATGTACCGGCACCAGGTTCGTATCGTTGATATTCCAGCTGGAGGGATAAATGGTATCGGCTACAGTCTTCTTGCACATGTCTACGCGATGAGTGCAATTCGACTTCATAGTACGCCAGTAAAATACACGGGGCGTCAGGGAGTCAAGAACGCGAAGAATCTGGGGTATAGCCTTTCCCTTCTTTTTGTCCTTGGTCCGCAACGGGTAAGCATGGGGATCCGCAAAGGAGGAATCCATGTACACGTAAAAGGTATCCTTCGAAATACTGCCACGACGAAGGGTGATGGAATCCAGCGCCGTATCCGCATCGTTTTTCACCTTGATCATCCCGATACCGGTAATCTGTTCCGAAGAAAGCAACAACTTAAGAGTCGTATCGGGGCGGTAATAGGGAGCAGGGCAATCTTCAGCCGTTGCATGGATCGTAAGTTTCGGCGAGATCCAGAGAACCGAATCGGACTTGACGTATGTCAGGTGAATCGCTTGCAGGGCACAGTTCGAAAACGTATACATTTTGCCCATGTCCAAATACAGGGTATCCTTGGACAGGTGAATGGTCTTGCCGGAATCCAGCCTTGCATAGGCAAAAAAGCCTTCGCCATCGTAACTAAAATCGTTGTTGAAAACATCCATGGGACCGTCAGTGTCTTTTTCGCAGCCGGCAAAAAACACCACTGCAAACAAAATCCACAGCAAGCCAAAAACCATGTATTTAGAGCGAAGACGGTTCATGAGACCAAAGGTATTAAAAACCGTTCAACTTTTCAAATGCCGCAAGGGAATCCGGAGAGACCGGATGGGTCGAAGCGTAAAATTCGTTCCAGCGCACAAACTGGCCGTTCAGGCGAACCGACAAAAAGAAGGTGGCGCTATCTTTAGGAGAAAGCCTGCCCAGCATCGACAAGACGCCGACAGTATCGCCCACCGACAAGGAATCGTTCAAGGAACCCATACCCGACGTTTTACTGGTCACATTATAGCCGTGGTCGATTTCAACAAAGTAACCCAAGGAATCCCGACCGGATTCCAGCACACGGCCCGTAAGCACCGGATAAATGGGGGCTTCGCCAATGCCGCTAAAGACATCCATCGCCAACAGCGATTCTTGGCCTTCGAAGTCGAAACCCTCGTCAATGGCCAAGGCAGACCACTCCAGGGGAAGTCGCGGACACACCCCCGGGAACTTGCAGCCCGTACTCTTGGACACCCATAAGTAGCTGGAATCGGGTTTCATATAACGTAAATAGACCGAAGGCACGCTATCTTCATGCATGACCAGCAACGGGCTTTCGAAATTCGCCACCGGCGCTATCCAATGGAGCTTGGACTTTTCGGATTTGCGAAGGCCGGCCACGTAACGCAAGAAGGGATTAGGCAAGCGCCCCAGCGGAATGGAATCCACCAGGACCCAAGAACACTGGGCAAGTCCCTGTTTCAACTCAAAGGGTGTACCGCCATAAGCGGAACAACGGGAATCCCAGGTTTCAATGGGGACTTCTTCGTTGTTGCCCGGCAGCGGGAGCGCATCGGCGATTTTCGAGGCAAGGCCCGACCAGTATGCCAAAAAGGCGGCTACCGCTACAAGCGTTAACCGGATTAACGGAAACTTATGTTGATTGTTGAAAGATTTGCCCTTTCGCTTGTATTCTTGGAACTCAACAGGCATCGGACTAGATGTAGAAGAACGCGAGAAGTCCGCCTACAGCTGCAAGCAACAAGAGGAACACAATAACGACGGTCTTGGCCGACGAAGGTTCATCATCAAAGGGAACATCGAGGCCCTTTTTCTTGGAAACGGACTCATCTTTCGCAATAGCATTGAAGCTCTTGGTGAAGCGGCGATGCGAACCCGTAGTGCGGCGATCCAGGTGCGGCGAAGGAGCCACTTCGATGGAACCCACATTCTGGGAGGCAACGGCAGACGACGGTTCGTCGTTGATTTCCACGTTGGCAGAGCCTTCGGGATTGCTTGCCTGTAAAGAGAACGACATCATGTCGGCTTCAAAAGCAAAAACCCGGATGTTCTTATCGAGACCGGCCTTTTTCAAACCGTCAATAATGGTCTGGTTGTTGGTCAGGACGGCGAACAAACCCTTCCGGTCTTCCATTTCCTGCTGGAACTGGATAAAAGCGTTATAAGCGTCGCTATAGACAAAGTCAAGACCAGTCAGGTCGACCGCCAAGAACTTTTCGTCTGTTTTTTCAGCGAGTAATGCGCGAACATCCTTTTTAAACTGTTCAGCATCAAAAGCCCCAATCGGATTCAAGGGGGCCGACATCAAATCAAAAATTCCAACTTCGCGATAGTTCTTTAATTGCGGCATACTAGAAAATATAGACTAATATTTGTTGAAAAGAACGCTTAATCTTCAAAAAATGACGAAAAAAACACATTTTATTCGAGAACTTCATCGTCAGTTTCGATTACAGCCTTGCCAACAGGGGCGGCAGACGGAGCCTCCACTTGTTCCTGTTCAACCGGGGCAGAATCCTCTGTAGCCACAGGAGCCGCATCAACAGGAGCGGGGGCATCGGCAGAAGGAGCGTCATAGGATTCCCGTTCCATTTCTTCGTAGGCGGTATCATTGTCGGGTTCTTCGGTCAGAATGGCCCTACGGCTAGACGCAGCCTCCGGTGTTCCCTGCTTAGGCGCATGGGAGAACAAGTACGGGCTGATGCTCACACTGACGCGGTGCACCGGCGAAAGCACCGGGTGAGATTCAAAGGCGTAGTCGATTTTCACGAACTTCGCGATTACTAGACCCGCACCTGCGGTCACGCTCTCGAAGGTGGTAAAGCTGGAAAGACCCGCCCGAAGCGAAAGTCCGAAGTCAAAGACATATTCAAGACCCCCATGACCGCCCGAGAGCCAATCCAGGGGATTTTCCCAGACGCGCTTACCGCGACTCTTATCTGTCTCGAAATCCATATCGCGGGCTTCGCGGTGCAAGAGTTCAGCACCCTGCCAGAACAGGTTCAGCCTGCCGTACAAATAAGAGATGGGCAACCCGTAACTTGCGGCAATATAAAATTCCGGCGAAGAGTATTCAAACTCCCCTGACTCCCAGCTAGTCGCCGAAGATGTCCAGCCCTTCAAGAGGCCAGACACATAAAGTTCATCGACGGCGCGGAAACGGAGTCCTGCATCGCCACGGAAACCCCAACCGGTCTGATCCATATCGCGGTAAAGGCCATGGAAACCGATACCCAGTTCCAAGCGGTTCGTCAACTTACGACCAAAGGTGGCCGAGAATACCCAGTCGGCAATAGAAAGGGTATTGTAGTCGGAGCCTTCGGGCAGGGGTTCACCCTCCTTAATGTAAGGGATATCGTCGGCACCGAACCTGGAAAAAGAAATACCCAAGCCCTGGCCTTCGCCTAACGGAACCACAGCCGATGCAAAATCATACTTGGTATCTTCGTAATATTCCGTATGGGAAAAAGATGCCCAGGCGTAATTCACATTTGCAAGCTGGTAGGGATTGGACATGAGCCCCAGGTAATCGCCATCTACAGCCATGGTAGCAGAACCCAATGCGGCAGATCTCGCACCCGGTTCAATATCCAAGGTTGCGTTTGCGCCCACCACACGGTCTGCCGCAAAGGAGCCAGCAGCAGACAATAAAGCTATACCAACAAAAAATCTCGCAAATGTCATACTTTGAGGTTCAAGATAGATTATTTTATTTAGCTAGACCACTCAAAACAAAGCAAAAACAACAAAAACAGCCAAAAGCCTAGTATTTACGCGGTCTTTATTGATTTATATCAATTTATATCTGTTTAACTAGGCATCGTTTTTAATTAGACTTTTTAGAATAAAAAGTGTATAAAATCGTGCATACACATACAAAAAGAAGAAAGGCGGTCCACTTCGCTGCAGACCGCCTTGAGAAAAAGATTGACTACTAGACAATGCCAGGCATAGTCTTTGCAGCCATCTTGGAAGCAACAGTTTCACCGTTGCCGTGATCCATCAGTTCCTTGATACGGTAAAGAGTCTTGACAGAATCCTTGATGCCATCGAGAACCATGTGATCCTTGATTCGACCACCATCCTGTTCCACCTGATCATTCAGGTCTTCAAGGTGGCGGCAAAGCGTTTTTTCGGTACGCTCCAGGACCATTTTCACGCGTTCGTTCATTACGCAACCTCCGTTTGGGCGCCCTGCATCTTCGCAAGAAGGACCGGGACGTCTTCGCTGGTAAACGAGAATCCGAAATAGCCGACCTTCGGAACGTTGGCGAAAGCCATGTCGAGAGCGGCTTTGGCGGAATCCAAGTTCACCATGCCGTCGGAATCGAGGATTCCCGACATTTCCATCCAGGGCTTGACCTTGGATACAAGTGCAGCGGGATTGCTCTTAAGAGCGCCAAGAGCGGCGAAGCCCAGAAAACGGTCACCCATTTTCGGGATCATTGCCACCTGGTCCGCCATGAAACCAATGAAGCCGTCTACGGCCTTTTCGAGAGAAATATGCATAAGCTACCTCTTTTTACGCAGCCTGCGACGTGCTGGTGGAAGTGGCGGGAGTCGGGGTGACGGTTCCGCTACCGGCGGCGACGGGAGGGACGGGCGGAAACGGGGACACGAAAGCGGGCCCCCAGCCCGGAGCGACGGCGTAGTTCGGCACGAACGGAGCGCTGATACGGTTCACGATGGCGGAGAGGCCTGCGATGCGGTCACCCAGGATCTGGTCGCGCAGCGGGTCAGTCTTTTCGTCGGCGAGAACGCGAGCTTCGAGGTTCGCCACGCGTTCGGTCAGCGCGGCAACCTTGGCGTCAGCATACTTTTCAGACTTGAGCTGAG
Source organism: Fibrobacter sp. (assembly GCA_017530965.1). Taxonomy (GTDB): domain Bacteria; phylum Fibrobacterota; class Fibrobacteria; order Fibrobacterales; family Fibrobacteraceae; genus Fibrobacter. Next base: position 23,222 of record JAFXLS010000143.1, on the reverse strand, counting down.
CAATTTCGTTGTCCTTTTGGGCCAACTGGTAAACCGGGTTAGCAGTCGGGTTCTGGTTGCCAAAAAGGCCACCGAGGCCGTTGCCATTGAGCATGCCGCTGGCAAGTGCCGTGCCGATAACGCCGAGAGTAAGGCCGGCGGTGCCCACACCCTTGCTGGTGTAGTCGTTGTTTTCGTAAGTAGCCATAACTGTCTCCTTTTGATTTGTTTGGATAAACGAAAACCGCACGGTTTCCCGTGCGGCATTCTCAAATCTAAAGAGACAGCTTTGCCTTAAGTCGTTTTTGGAAAATTTGTATAAATTTAGTCTGGATAATTATCGACAATCAAAAGAAACTCGCAATTTCTGCAAATCATCGCAACCATAGTTTCTGCAGGAGTCGATTCAATCAGCTTATTTTCATCGCACTTCATACCAACGAGTACGCACCCGCTGCTCGACGACACGGTGTTGCCAACATGGATGCGGATCCCGCGCTTCGCCGGAACAACTTTATTGTACAAAAGAGGCAATTCACGTTTGAATTTCGGGCTTTGCGAATTTTGCACAACATAACCACCCGCCGGAATCATCTTTAATCGATTTTCAAGTGTCCAGCAAACAAAATGATTATTCAGATACAGTTCGCCAAAAATTCCATCTTCGGCTTCGTTTAAGTGTGTCCGAATTAGCACAAGTTCAGGTTTCACGATTATCCAACCTTTTCTAGTTTACTTAAAAAATCAAAGTTACTGTAAGCGTTATCGCCCCAATGACCCCAGGCCCCGATCATCAAGCAGAAGTCGATAGTCGACGCCTGGAACCGGCTGCAGCCAGCTTCGCGGAGTCCGCCACGGCAAAGCGCATCGGAGTCTTCGCGATCAAAGATTTCATATCCTTTTTTTTGATAAAGGTCGTCATGCAGAAAGAAAAAGGCGTTCTGCAACGGATTATCCGGATCATAGGATTTCACCCGTAGAATCTTTTGGCCGAGCCACGGGATGGACCCACAGTTGCTAATATACCCCTCGCCAACCCGCCATAGATAATCGCCACGGCTAGTATCCAATAACATTTCAAAATCACGCTCGAAAGCATAGACGGAATCGCCATGCAGTTTGCCGGTCGCAACCTGGAGCGGTTTGATGATTTCGGCGCTACGAAGGACTATTCCAGGCATATCTTACTCCTACTTGTTTTTCGGTTTGCCCCAATCATCTTCGTCAAAGAAAATCCAGCCAAGCGTCAGAATCAGCGCAAAGAAAACCACTAGCACTAAAGCTTCCATATCACTTCCTTCCAGCACGAACTTCGCCAATAAGCTGATTCAAAAGTTCATTGTTGCGATCAATTTTCTGGTCAAGAATTTTGAAATTCGAATCCCCGTCATCAAGACGCTTGTCATGATGTCGAATATCGTTTTCGATAACAGATATTCTTTCGTCAATATTTTTTTTATCCGAATCGCTCTTGCGGTCGGAGTGAAACGATTTTATAATCGCTCCAATTCCGGTCATAAACGCACCTATGTCTAATCCAGTGATGTCCATCAATAATTGTCTCCTGGCAGCAAGTACGCCAGCGTGTCAGCGCCTAGATTCGACGAAGCGAAACCGACGCAGATAAATTCACGGTAGCGGTTATTTCGGAAGGTGATCTCCTGCGATTCACCGTAAGCACTTGTCACAGACACTACGACGGAGCTGCCGCTGACGTTCTTCACCTTTCGAGTCTGCCCCAATTGCCAGTATTGGGCCTTCATCCACTCGACCTTGCCCGATGTCGTACCGTCGACGGTAAGTATAGAGTCAACCGGCTCGTTCTGGAGCACAGCCTGGTTTACCTTCTTGAAAGCGCCGTCCTTCGAGGAGTAGAAATCGACGGAACCGGGACGGATAACAATCTCGTCGGCATAGTAGCCGCTAAGCTCGTTGATTTCGCGGGCAATAGCAATCACTCCGGCTTCGTTCTGCGTCGTGCCGACACGGCTATCGTTGCTGCAGCCACTCATCCACTTGTTGAACAGGACCTTTGGAAATCCAGTTCCAAGTACAATGTTTCCATCGTCGACAAGGATGTCGTAGTCGTGGGCGCTATCATCCCACGCGATCCTGACCTTTTTGGTCTTTGCGGAGCCGCCCTCGTTATACTGGTTAGACAGCAGAAGGTTGGCTGCATTGAGGAAGAAGCCGCTGGCGAGATCCGTCGTAGATTCCTTCGTACCAACGCGCTTGGTTACGAGACCGCCGGAATAGTCAAGGCCGAGCACCGTCTCTGCAGGCGTTTCGGAGCCTTCCGAATACACGAGAATACGGACTTTTTTTTCGACTACATCAATGTCGAAAAATCGAAAAACGCCCGCGTTCTGCGATGGCGTCCGCAGGTCGATGGAGTTTGCGTCCGGAAGGTAGAAACGCTTGCTCGACACATTGCCTGACGTACCCGCATCGACTACAACGGGCAAGCCTCCATTAGCAAAGTCATTTTTCAAGAGCGCATAGTTACAGCTAGATTTGTCATAAATCTTAACACTTCGACGAAGAATAGCATTTGCAGCTTCAGATTGCGATTCCCCTGTCGGACCATGGCCTGAAAGAATTTCGATAATGTTACAAAGTTCCTCCTGGACATCATTGCACCATTCCGCCGAAAACTGAGTAGCCTTAAGGCCTGTCGTTCTATTGCCGTCGCGAAACTTACGATCTTGGGTCGCGGTGGGCGTGTTGATTCGTTTCATTGATATACTCCTTTATTACTGAAATCTCCAATAACCAGGGAGAGGTTAAAGAATGCTATTTAAGCATTCTTAAGTGTACCCACCAACCCAATACCACTCCATACTTCATTATTCACTTCCTCAAATTTCCAATTACTTAAATATTGATTCAAGTAAGCAGCCAATTCGGAGTCGGTGTCACTAGATGTAGGAAAATCTTCTAGGGACTTACCTGCTATGCCGAAGATAAATAGTCGTGTAGTAGAGTCATAGGTTACGACTCTAACTATCGTCCTATCTTCTTCTAGTTTATTTTGAATTTCATTTTGAATTTCAAATGCTGTCATATTATACCTCATTATGCATCTTATGCATCTATATTTTCATAGTTACTCGTCAATAGCCAAGCATCTTGTACTACCGTAATGCTACCCGTTGCTAGTGACGAATTTTTATAAATCCAAATTTCGTAATCAAAGTGAGCAGTATCTAGTGGAATAGTTATAGGAGTAAAACAATAGCTGAAAAGCTTCAATATAAAGGAGACTGTGACTGATGTCCCAGCACTATTTTTACGCACTACTCGTAACTCACACCAAATATCATTTCCAGTATTAGCACCTATAAAGAGAGTCTGCATACCTACTTTACGTTTAGTAGTCTGTGTACCCCTATCCCAATAGTCTATCTTCTTACCGCCGGTAGTAGGAGTAAATGATGACCCTCCGGCATTGGAGAACACCCAATGCTTAAATCCCAGAGCAGCGTATGTAGATAAGTTATTTTGTAATGAAGTTATAGAAGAATCAATGTTCGCAAATCGACTATAAATATTACCATCAGTTGTAAAATTAGATGCTCCCACGGCATATTGGGCTGAATCAGCACTTACTGCCGTATTTGCCCTAAGAGTATTCGAGCTGTAGTCACCGTTCGGGTTGAACGGGTTTGCAGGCATCGTCAATGTGATGTTGTTGCCACTGTATGTTCCGATGACGCTAGTACCGCCCCATTGCAATGTATGGCTTTGAGGATTTTTCAAGTAGCTTCCATCGTGGTTATGTCCTACAGAAGCAGCTTCGCCATCGGAGTAAGCTCTCCCAGATATATTGCCTTTTGCTAATTTCACATGACCATAGTAACCTTCTTTCGCCAAGCCGTAGATACCTTGCGTATCAATGTGAAGCTTTGGTGCCTTGCCTTGCAAAGCGTTGTCAATTCCGCCTCCGGAACTGTAGTTTCCAGCAGAAGTAGCATTATCAGCACTTACTGCCGTTTTCGCCCTAAGAGTATTCGAGCTATAGTCACCGTTCGGATTGAACGGGTTGTCAACGCTAAACTGATTCATTTCAGTGAGCGTCAATCCATCACCTGCTGAATACGTATCGTTTGGCGGAGTCTGCCATGTACCGTCTTCTCGTAAATACTTGGAGGATCCCGAACCGCTCGGAAGGCCCGGTGCAAGCCCCGCTCCGCTACCACGGCTAATTTGGCTGTAAGTAGTGTTCGCATCGTCACGCCATCCAGGATTTCCGCTAGAATCAGTTTTCCATACTTTATTCGCGTTGCCGCTACCGGCAGCTACGTAGCCTTCCGAACTGGAAGAGTTAGCCTTCCACGTGTCGGTAAAGACCGCATTCGACGGAACGTCCTTATCGACCGTGTGAGAATTTACAGTGGCAGCATTGCCGGCCTGGTAAGCGTAACCGGCGTTAGTCGCATTAGTCGCGTTGTCGGCACTCGTAGCCGTTTCAGCGTGTCCAGCTGTCTTGGCATAAGTGGCGAAAACGAACGTAACGTCCAGCGCGTCCTGCTTGGTCCCGATGCTACCAAGGTCGGCGGAATCGTTACTGCAGCCGACGTCTCCAAAGAAAGACCACTTGTCAGAGAAACCGCCAACGGCCCTGAACACGAACCCCTGAGCCGTCTGGTAGGCGCTCGCGGTATCGAACACAAAGGTGCGCTTGCCGTCGCCGTCAACGTAGGTGTATACCTTCGGCGGGTTGCCCGAATCGACAGCGTAGAACAAAGAATCAGATGCCAAGATGGACGCCTGCACGGACGAACTCCCGTGACTAACGGTAATGCGGACAAGGCCCGTTACGGCGTAGTATGATGTCATGTGTGTGACAAGCACGTCGATAATGTAGCTAGTACCGCTTTCAGGGTCGGCTATGGAGCAAATCTTGGCGTAGCGGCCGGTTCCGCTGTCGACTCTCGTCCAGTCGTACCATCCGAGAATCTTGTCCTTGATGTAGTTCCAAAGACTTGTAATAGCCCTTGCGAAGAAAATCCCGTTACTATCGGATGGAGATCCGTACTTGAAGACTATTCTAGCCGTATCGTCAGGATTTGTGTTTACGATATTGATGTCGGAGAACAAATTGTTTGTTGCCGCCTTGCCCGTTGTCTTGCCCGTGCCACCCTTCGCAATCGGCAGTACGGAGAATGCGGGTTCCGCACCTACTTGTGCTGCCGTAACATTGTGCGGGTTGCTCGTACTGCTTACGTGGCTGTTCCAAGCGGTCTTGTCGCTGGCCGTGATACCGCTCTCGAGCGTAGCCATCTCGGGTGCCGTAAACGAAGAATTGTTAAGCGTGTACTCGTAGCCCCACGATTCCAAGAGTCCGCTGTACTTGAAGCGCTCCACCTTGTCGTCGATGCCAGTAGTCTGCGGGTCCTGAATCTCCACATAAACGTAGTCGTTATTCGTCGGCGTGACTCCCGAAGGCCACGTATGGCTATTGAGCGCGGCGGCTATCTGCACGTCAGTGGCAGGGTAAGTAAGGCTAAGGTCGGTCAGGCTGAAGCTGCCGAGGAAGTTGGCGGTATTGGTAGCCACCGAAGAATTGACGAAATCTGCCACGGCCTTGCTGGACCCGTACTCCGTAGTGGATGTCGGGTCGATGGACTGTTTCTTGTTTGCGACGTTCTCTTTCAGCGCGAGGTTTGGCTTGTTTTTGATGTAGTCTACCTCGGAGCTGTCGGCCTGGTTCCAGTCGGCCTGCACCTGCGGCTTGCCGTCTGCGTTGATGGTGTATACATCGTGACCGTCCGCTGCGGTGGTTTTCTCGATTGTGCAGTTCTCGCCCTGCACGACTTCGGTTTTTGCCGCGGCTTCTGCAGCCGTGGCGCGAGTTTCTTCGGCAGAAACGGCACCGTTAATGTCAAGCACTATTCGCTTGATCTTGCCGATGAGGCGGGCGATCAAGGACTGTTCAACGATATTCTTGTCTGGATTCACGGCCATGGTACACTAATCTCCTTCATCTTCTGCCGGGGCTGCAGGGGTATTCTCCCACAAGTTGTCGAATGCGGATTCTCCGACTCCTGCGGCCTTCGTGGTGCCGCCAACGTCGGAGTCGCGTAGCAAGTACGCATCGTCGTTCTGTGCGTCCGGCAGGTCCTTGACGCGGACGCCAAGTACCTTTTCGCCAGACGGCAGCTCTATAGGTACAGGATTCACAATATGGCCGCTCAAAACAGATGCTACAATAGGTGTATTATCATTTACCACGACTACATTATTACTATCATCAACAACAACAAGTTCGCGTTCAACTTCCTTGTAAGCATACAGCAATTTCGTATGCGCCGGTTTAATCGCATCATACAGAGATTCTACCGGTTCATTCCACCAAAACTGCAAATAATCGTTGCACGTGTCATTACAAGTGCAATAACGCCAATCACTGGATTCAGCCTCAATTTCAAGCATCCAGCAAAAATTTGGATCGTCATCACCAAAGTCAACGCCTTCAAACTTAGGACGGTCTTCACTTTTCCAATACTCGTAGATACTAACATTCAGTCCAAAAAGTGACGAAATGCTTTTAAAATACGAGACAGTAACACCGCCTTTTTTGCGCGATATACGATAAATTTCAGCAAGTTTTCCAGACGCAGAATCCCGTTCAGCCCCCTTAATCGGCAGTCCCAGCTCACGCTCCCACGTTTCGTAGGACGTCGTTTTTGCAGGGCTAGATTCAAAGACAAGGTCGCGCAGAATTTTGTACACCGCAGAAAAGCCAAGAGAAAAACCTGCAAAAAGTTTCCACCAATTTCCGGCTTTACCCTTAAACCAGGCGAACCCGCGCGGCAGCAATCCCAAAAGGGCGCTTCGAAATTCTTCGTTTTCGTAATCAACACCGTCACGCACGACATTATCACGCCGAGCAATATTCCAAACATTTAATTCGCTCAGAGCAACGACTGTAAGCGAAAATCGGCCAAACAAGATATTTTCGCGAACGACAAGCACATCGTAAGAACCAACCTCTTTCGGCGCTACAAATTCAAGAGACGTTTCGTCGTAATCAAGAACGGATAATTCGGTAATTTGAAAAGGAGTTCCGTTGTCAGCCAAAACCTTGCACTTGTAATCAAAACCCGATCCAAAGACATAGACCGAGCCACCTTGGTTTACACGCAGCGGACTTATTTGCTGAACCGAAAGCACTACACATCTCCGTTCAGAAGATTGATTCCACCAGCTTCAATTTTTGAAACTTCGGCAACCGGGCTTTCGCCAGAAAAATCCAAATCCATTTCGAGCACCTGGACCTGGGAACCCCCTTTCGCCACCGACTGAATAAAGAAATTTTTCGCAGTAGAATTCGACAGCACATGCAACCGCAACGTTTCGAAATCAACAGAAGTTCCAGGTTGCATTTTTTGCAAATACAGTTTAATCGCAGTCGTAACGCTTTCACGCACATACTGATTGTAAGGAGCTACCGACGCGGTAATCGTAACGGGAACCGGCGTCACCGCAAACACACGCACATCGGCAATGACCGGTCTACGGGTATCATCTTCGATATAAGACTTCACTTCGGCAATCTGATCTTCCGTCGGCACGATGTTTGCAGAATTATAATTTGCCAAAGCGACGCTTACCGAGTTGGTTTCAGGCTGATGCGGGAATATAAACGCATCCGTAACGAAAGAAAACCTTGTCGCCCAACCATAATAGTCGTTCGCGGCACCGCCATGCACCGGATTCTGAATGCGATTCAAAAGGCGGGCACGATAGTCTTCCGCCAATTCACCCCACACCTGGATATCACCATCAACTTCAACAGGATACGCAACGCCACCGGATATCAACTCGGACACAACAGAGGCGACGCCAGCAACTGCACCATCCCTAAACACCAAAGGCACGCCTTCGCCCAGGTCAGAGTCCTTACCGACATCCAACGCAACAACAGGGATACCAACATGTTCAGAGTCAACTATAACATCATTAGGCACTTCATACTCAATCCCCGATTCCTCATCGACCAAAACAGTCCCCTGCGGAATAGTGACCGTAGAAACACCTTCTTCCAAAGTAACAGCAGCCGTTCCGGAAGATTTCAACGGCACCTTGTGCGGAATTCCGTATTCCGTTCCGAAGCCTTCAAGAGCAGACACATCGCAAGTAGAGACGAATCTGTTTTTCCAGATCCGTTTTGCAATCAAAACCATCATGTACAAGGCCCCGCCAAGCACATGTGCAAGAACCTTCAACACGGTCTTGCGCAACACCGTAGACTGGCCGTAAAACTGAATCGCCAAAGCATTTTCGACGATACGGATAAGTTCCTGCAAGCTCTTAAATTCCATCAGTAGCCATCCACTTTATTTCGTAAGCATAAGCATCGTCACTACCATCAGGTCGCTGAATAGTGATAGTGACATTCATCGTTTCTTCATCGGCGATTTCAGCTTTACAGCCGACAGACTTAGCAACACCGTCCTCAACCATCCAAGCCAAAGATTCTTTCACAAGATTTTCGACAGACCTTGCCGTTACCTCGGTCAGTTTTCCAGGAAAAGCTTCATACAGGTAGCCGCCAAGATTTCCCTTCTCGTCAAGGGCATCACCCCACCATCCACCGACATTCGGCTTAAGATTCGCAACTTTACCAAGTTTTCGTTCGCGGGCGTAAGTTCCAATCGATATCACGACCGCATTTTCAAGACTGTCGGAAATCACCGGAACTTCTGCGATACAAAGCAAGGTCGCTCATCGCAATAAAAATAAACAGCCCTTACATAGTAAAGGCCGATTTTGACACAAGATTTTTTTTGCTACGAAAGCCCGCCGGTATGGGTGGCGTCACCACCCTTCAAAGTTAACGGTACGGCATTGGCCTGCGCAGTCGGAGACCCAACCACAGACACTTCGTTCGGGAGCGCAGTAATCGTCACCTCGGCGCTTTTGACAAAATCATAAATCGCAGTTGCCAAAGCATCTGCAGCATCTTCGTCACTTGATGGGCGGCTTTCAAAAACAGCCTTCAAAGCATTTTTTAGAGTAGTCTTGTTTAACGCCATATCATTGTCCAGGAGTCGGTTTCGAAGACGGGCCCACGCCAGTCGGGTGAATATGATTCGTCAATGTTACAAATGTTGAATCGCACATCGCCTTTACTTCGCCAGTAGCTTCGATATCGCCAACAAATCGAAACTTATTTGAATTCGTAGCCAGTTCAATAGAACCGTCATTTTTCAAGGTAATGCTTGATCCAAACGGTGAATGCACTTGCACTTCGCCTTCTTTCAGGTCAGGGCATTCGCCACGCGTTGCAATTACAACGCCGTTATCGCGGGAACCGCCGATAAACAGAGCAACGCCTTCCACATCACCTTTGGGGCGACTCGAAAAACCGAACTGCTGCAAAAATTCAACATTTCGGCGTCGTTCGCCTGCAACAAGCTCAATATCGGCCAACAGCTCACCGTTTTTGTAACGGCTAGCCGATATCACGCAACGGCCCACCATCAGCCGAAGTTTCGCCATCAGTGGTTCAATCAAAGACTCGAAATTCATTTCCCTTGCACCGCCTTCTTGATAGATTTCCACGGATCTGCTTTAGGACTTTTAGCCGATTTTACCGCCTTGACCTTCTTGGATTCCGGCTGTGGCTCAAAAACTTCTGGCGGAACCAGCGTCAAATTCGTCATTTCACCCGAAGATCCCCAGGAATATTCTACAGAAGACACCAGCAAATCAAGCGGAGTCTCGACAAAAAGCTCCGGAGCTTCGAACGAACAAATCACACCAGGAGTCCAAAGACCTGACGAATGTTCCCAGCCGTGTACCGTTGCGCGAAACCCCATCGATTTAGCCCTACGAACACGACATTCCCAATCTGCGCGGGCCTGCACCTTGTCCTTTTCGACAGCGTTCGAATCCACCACAATTAGCGGGCGATTTCGCGTAACGTCCGAATCCGAAGAAGTCGCTACCACCTTCTTTTTCGCCTTGCCGGTTCCATATACCGTGTAGGTCGAAAAACGGTCCACAAGCGAAAAATCCACGCTTGCCGCCATCAGGTTTTCGCCTTGCTTCAAGGCCGGTCCACGCGGACACGAATCAGGCTTTAACAGATACACTTTTCCCATGCCGTCGGAACAGCACAGGATTCCACGTTCCCTGCAAAGCTTCGTGATCGTATCAAGCGCCTTGGCTCCAGGCTCGACGGAAAACTTCTGGAACGGACCGCCAACATCTACGCTCATGCGATTTGAGAAAGAAAGACCGAAATTAGCGCAGACAATGCGGATGATTTCGTCCATTTTCTTGTTTTCCCACTCCAGCGGGTTATCAATACAGCAATCGGCGATATCCGCAGAACATTCGCTCCCGGAAACACTTACCGAATGCGAACCGGCGGAAAACGATGTCGAAAGACGGTCCACGAACCCGGAAATCACCTTGGTCCCGTTGACGGCCACCTCGACAGAATCTCCAGGGAAAAGACGCACACGATCGCCATCCGAATTCCTGGCAACCAAGGTAAGCGAAAATGCCGCCGCAATATGGTCAAGAGAACGGACCACGCGGGCATCCGTCCACTCCGAAAACTTACGGCCGTTGGCGAAAACCTCGATCATTTGGAAAGCACCCTCAAACTTTCGCGGGTCATTACCAGCGGGTCACCGACATCATTACGTTCCAGGATTTCGTCAACTCGGTCCAGGTTGCCGTAACAATCAAAGCATACCGAAAGAATATCTCGGGTCCCGCTCAACGGCAATTCTACGACCACTGCAAGTTTCGACATTTCGTCACGCAGATACTTGAGCGCCGTCGCCTGTAAGTCCATCAAAGTCGCATAATCTTCGACAGAACCGGCCTGTTCGGCAGCATCATCAAAAACTGAACTGAGCAAATCCTGCATTTCACGAGCTTCTTCCGCACTCTTGAAAGAGCAATCCACCACAGATCGGGCTGCCATTGCCGCAGCACTCATGAGAGCCAAACGGTCAACTTCAGAACTCAATTCATCTGCCGAAGAATAGGCCGAATCCCGCCTCTTGGCCATTGTCGAACGCATCATGACCAGGCTTTCGTTTACATATCCGTTGGCGTCGTCATCGGACACGGTTTCTTTGGTCAGCGTCAAAAGATTCTGTATGCGATTCGCAAAGTCGGACGGTGACATCATAATCAGCTGAACATTTTCGCGAATCTGAGAAAGCGTATTCACGAACGCTGACACACTGCGGATAGAATTTCGCGCACTTTCGATGTCATCAAGCATTTTAGTAGTGGAATCAGCCACCGAATCAACGACGGCTTTTGCCTTTCCCGCAATACTGAAAATCTCAGTGAAGATTGATTTTGCAGAACTCAGTGCGGAATCCGATTTTCCAATCGCAACGCCACGCAAGTCCGTTACACTTTGAGCCTGATTCTCGACTTTCTGTTCCGGAACAAACGTAAGCTCGCCCAAAATGAACTCCTGCTCAGCCTTCTTGAACGAAAGACTGTACGCCGTGCAGCGGGCGTTCATGCGGCCATAATGCGGATGAATGAACTCGAAAGCACCCTCTTTGTTCAACGTCTCTTCCAGGCGCTCACGCTTGGTTTCGCAATCAGCTCCGGTCAGGTAGATAGTGCAGGTGATTCCGAGAACCTTTTTTCCGACGTCTTCGTTTACATGGCTATCGGAAAAAGGCAACGGCTTGGTTACGATTTCACGACCGCCGGAACTTGCAGTCTCTTCGACAAAGAACGGCACACCCGCATAGGATGCTGCAACACATTCGACAACGCCCTGGGGCGTATCGATTTGGACCTTGTGAAGGGAATTTGCGTATAAAAATTCGTGTTCAGCCATTACATACCCGCCAAAACATAACCACGAGAATAGTCAAAGTCGCCATGATCCGGAGCCGTCACCTGGACACCGCGCGGCATATTCTTGAAATCGACCGCAAAGCGGCTGGTAGTTGTCGTGTGGGATTCGCTTACCGCCTGAGCAACAGAAGCACCAAGCGACGAAGACGAAGAACCCGAAGCTGCAGAAGCCGAAGAAATATCTCGAATCGAAGGTTGGTCATCATCGCCGAAAAGATTCCCTAAAACAGGAATACCTTTTACAATAGATTTTATTCCAGAAACAGCCGATTTGACACTGCCAATAAAAGTATCGTAAAGCAAATTACCTATTTCAGAAATTCCAGTTTTAAAACCCTCCCATAAATCTGAAATAGCACTAGGAAGAGCAGTAAAGAAATTCCACCATGGATCAATAAAGATTGATTTAAAACCACTCCACATCCATTTTGCAACTTCTACAAACTGATTTCCAAAATCCTTGACTGCACCCCACACATCGTCGACAATAAAGGACTTTAGCAAATCTAAGTTGTCAACAATGCTATAAATAGTTTTACCCCAAGCAATAAAACCAATGACAGCCCCCAACACTCCAGCAATCATCGGCCCGGTAATAACGCCAACAGCACCCATCAAAGCAGGAACTAACGGAACAACTGCACCTAAAATAGCGCTAAAACCAGCTAAAGCCGCCACAGACCCAGGCCCTATTAAATCAACTAGGCCAACAACAACACCCAGCACCTTCGGAATGTACGGCAGCACACCCTTTACAAAACCAACAACTTCACCAACAACAAATCCAATCTGTTCTTTAATTTTAGGACCATTATCTTTCACAAATTCCCGAACCGTATCGAATAAATTTGTAAATGTCGGAAAAAGACCTTCCATGACCGATATTTTTATCGATTTGATTGTTCCACGCATATCCTGCAAAGCATCGTTAAACGCTTCAGCATCTTTTGCGCCTTGGTCAGAAAACCCTGGAACAGCAGATTCAAGCTGCTTCTTAAGATCTTCACCGCCATTTTTCAGCAGTTCAGACATTTTAAGGCCCGATTTTCCGAACAATTCCTGGGAAACCATTGCCTTTTGCTCAGCAGTGCCTAGTTTAGCATAACCATCAGCAACCGCAGCCAACAACGACGTAGAATCCTTGAAATCAGAAATCTTTTTACCACCAAGAATAGCGTCAAAAACCTTAAACGTCTTACCATCCCCAGCTTTTGCCTTACCAAGATTTACGTTAAAGCGTTTCAACGTATTATCCACTTCTTCAGTAGACATTCCCGCATGGCGGGCCGCCTGGTCAAAAGCCTGATAATCTTTAACAGAAAGGCCTACAAGCCTAGAAGTTTTTGCAATGTGGTCACCTTGATTTGCATATTCACCAATCTTGTCAACCAACCGCTCGACATTCATAACAGCCGACTTGACACCAGACGAAAAATTCGTGATTAGCGTAGATGCAGATGCAAAACCTGTAATTTTTTGCGAAAAGCCAATTTTTTTCTTCAAATCATCTAAAACGCCGACAGAATTTTTAAGATTGGAATTAAAAATTTTTACATCGCCCGCAGCTTTTACGAACGAATTTCCGGACAACAAATTTAACGACACATTTAAAAAGGCCATGCGATAAAAATAATCACACAACCTTAAAAAAACTCAATTAGTCACAACTTTTTTACCCATCGCCAGCAGGTGGTGCCCACAAAGGAAATCGTTCATATCTTGTTTTATGCAAAAACAGAGCCGCAAGCGAAGACACGAACGCCGGAACAACATTCACCAACGCCATCAAGGAAACTCCGAACAAAAACAAATCAGAACGAGTCCAAAGAAAAGACAGAAAAAGACTAGAAAGCGCCGACAAGCCAATATTAAACGCCCAAATCCTAGAAGCGTATTTTCCGATTTTAGTATCGCATAAAAAACGGCCATCAAGCCATTCATTATTCAAAAGAATAATATAAAGATAATACGGAGCCAAAGCAAACACGTAGACTATAAAATTATCAGTCCATAATGGAGATGTAATTCCAGTCCAAAAAAGAATAAAGGGGATTACAGCGCAAAGAACATAAATCTTGCGGAGAGACGGAAGCCCGACTTTTAAATCCAGTCCAGATCCTATGTTCAACTCTATTTTCATAATCTTACCCTCTATCTATAATATATATTATTCTTTTGTCAAAATTTAACACAATAAGTAAAATTTATTGTTTGCATCTATTCCAACATGGAATAAACACAAAAAGCGACCCGCAAAAGGTCACTTTTTTGGATTCATCCACTTGGCATACTTTTCGGCAGCTTTCAGGCTGAATTCGAACGCTTCAGCATCCAAGTCCATAATCTGGTCATAAGACCAGTGAAAAACGCCTGCCAGGGCGGCAAAGCCGTCGTCAAAGCCTAGGCCTCCCCACCGACTAAGAAAGGGCGGGCAAGTTCGCCAATAGCCTTCACGTCGCGGGCATCCATGCCCAGAACGTTGTTTTCCGTCAGGTCGGACGCAGCCACAACGAGCGCGATCATAGCATCGCCTTCGCCTTTACAGTTTCCGATGGCCTTGATGTCACGACCGGTAAAAGATTCCTTGACCGTAACATGGTCAATTTCGCTACCATCCACCTTTTTGATGGGAACAATCAGTTTGTAATCCATATTTTTACTCCTTTTATAGATTAAATTCATTGTTGACGGCATTTTATCTTCTATGCGCTCACAATCAAATTCCTTTTTTATAAGATTTTCTTTATGGCATCTTTGAAGAGTTTCACCAACAAAATCTTTTAAAGCATCTTTTTCATCCGCTGTCATTTTTACTCCTTTTAAGCAGATTTAAGCCGCGCTGGGGCTTCGATCCCCACCGGAAAGCGGTTCACAATCAAGTTCGCCGCAATCCGTCCCCAAGTAACGCGGATATAAGCCGTAGAAAAGGCATCAAACTACGGCATGAGTTCCTTGCCCGGAGGGCCAGAGAATTCGAAGCTGATTTCGCCTTCGGCTCCGGATTCGCTCGGGTCGCCACTGAAGGCGGCTCCGGTAATCACGAACACCTTGCCGTTCGGCTTTTCGAGCTTCACGGTGGCGTTTTTCAGCTGGCGGAGTTCAATCTGGTCCAGGTCGGAGGTGTCGGTAATGGTGCCAGACACCTTCGCGGGCATGGTTTCGACCTTGTAGCCATGCATACGGCCATCGACACCCATAATGGGCGTGCGCTTTTCGCCGCCGATATCGATAGTCGGGTCGCCCTTGAGGTTGAACTGGACGCCGTTCACATAGAGCTTGTGGGTTCCACCCACGTCTTCAAAAGCCATCTTGAGCCTCCTTTACTTGAACTGAATCTTGGACTTGCCGATGAAGAACTGGTCAATCAAGTCGGCGGGGATGAGGAACTGGAGCGCGGTATCGTCGTCCGGATCGCGAGCCACGACAAGGTTCGCCTTGAAGGTGGCGTAATCCTGGACAAGGCCCTTCGAAATCCAGTATTCGTAGCGACCCAAAAGTTCGGCTTCGCCAAGCTTCGGAGTCATGATTACCTGGCCCGGGCCAAAGTCCGTACCGTCATCCGCAAGCTTTGCGTGCGGGTAGCGGCCAGCGAGGTAATTATTCCAATCCCAGCGCAGGAACGAGAGCGTGAACACCTTTTCGAGCTGCTGGTAGCTGGTATCCTTCGCACCTGCAGGATTTGTCTTGTAGGTGGTCACCATGCGCTTGAGATACACAGTGCCATCGTTGCCGCAGGTCAACAGGGCGCAACCGGCCTTCAGGAGAAGGTTATTGCCTTCGAGGTCTTCGCGGTCGGTTTCACGCGGAGCGACGATGCCAGCGACAGCCCAGTTCGAAAGCGGCTGAGCGGGGTCGTTCAGGGCCTTCGGGGCAACGCAGCCGAGCACGGCGGCAGCAACTTCGAAGCCCGGAGTCGGCGTTTCCGGAAGGGACGGCAAGCAAATCACCTGGGAATTCAGGTCGCCGCCACGTTCCACGAGAGCATCAAGGCTTGCAGTGCCGTAGTCAGTCGTGTCACCACCGGAAGTCACGCTACAGCCGTTCAGGCTGAAGAACAACACGCCGGTCTGCTGTACGGTCGCCGTCCAGCGGTCATCCAGGATGCGCTTGATTTCGGCAACGTTCGTCGCATCGTCGGAACCGGCAACGATGGCGTTGAACCAGGTGCCGCGAATGATGTTGGCGACATTGGCCGTCACGTAAGACGTGTCGGAGCCACCGCCAGTCATGGCGGTAATGGCCAGCTGGACGCCCTGCGGGAGTTCTTGACCCTGGTAATGGTTGTAGCGGATATCGATACCCTGGCCGCAAATAC
Source organism: Fibrobacter sp. (assembly GCA_017530965.1). Classification (GTDB taxonomy): domain Bacteria; phylum Fibrobacterota; class Fibrobacteria; order Fibrobacterales; family Fibrobacteraceae; genus Fibrobacter. The sequence continues at coordinate 7,075 of JAFXLS010000143.1, read as the reverse complement.
CGCCGTTCTTTGCCGTGAGGGTCACGGTAGCGCTCGAAGCTTCAGCAACAACAGGCAGCTGCTGGTTTTCGTTGATGGCGGCGGCAATGGCAGTCGCAACTTCGGCTGCAGTCTTGCCAGCGACCACGTCAGCCGCAACGCTCTGGCCACCGATCATCAAGCGAATTGCTCCGGACTTCGGAGCGACCGTAGCGGAACCCGCGAAAGACACCGCGATTTCGCCTTCGGCAGCGGTCGAGCCATCGGCAACAGCCAAAGCCCAAAGTTCGCTGTTGCGGGTATTCTTGCGGAACGCACGGATCATGCGGGCAATCTGCGAGCCTGCACCGTAAAGGGCATCAGCCTGTTCGTCGCTCGTAATCAGCTTCAGCGTTCCAGTGTTGTCCGATTTCGGACGGAAAGACTCGGTGCGTGTTTCAGGGTTGTAAGCCTGGACGGCCTGCCCAATGAGCAAGTTCTTCCAGGGCATTGCACCGCCCTTCGCCGCGTTCGAGTTATCGAACTCGGTCATAAACATGGGGACAAGGTTGTCCGCCGGAATTTCACCAAAAGAAATGCTCATCGGCATCCTCCGTTTTTAAGGTCTAACATTCGTATCAAATTCAATCTTGTTGCCAGCGCCACTACCCATCGAAAGCGTGTTTTCAGCCTTCAAGAAATCGTCTGCAGGACCACCAACCGTAATTGTCACGGCATACTCAATGCCAAAGACCATTCGCTGATTGCCACGGTCCGCTTCGCCTGCAGAACTCAAGTTATTTGCAATCGACTTGAGCACAAGCCTTCTTACAAGCCCCGAATAGGGGCCAACGCGGCATTCGATAGGCTGAAGAGCTTCAGCAACGGCCTTAGCTACATCATCAAGAAAATCGTTTACATCGTATATTTCGGACTGATCATTCGAATCATCTACAGCTCCACGGCCATACACATCAATGACCAAATCACCGGTCACATAGTAAAAGCGCGGAGAGGTCCGTTTATCATCAAAATTCGTTTCGGGCGTATAGACACAAATAAAGCCAGATTCCTCCGGCCAGGCACGTTCCTGCCTGGCGGAGAAAACATTTTGGCCGATTCCAGGAATGTCCGCAGTCTTAAGCGTCTGCACAACACTTGCTCGCAAAGTCTTAATGCAATCAAGAGTTCTATTAGCCATTGACAGGCACCTTCTTTACCAGTTCAAGCTGGTAGGTTACAGTTCCGTCAGATTCGTCGGCAAAATCAACCGCTTTCAACTTGAGCGACTTCTGGAATCCGGATTTCATCTCAATTTCAAAGACATCGCCCTTGCGGGCCACCTGCCCAGGCAAATCGACCTTGCGGACAACCAGCCTCGGGCGGTGAGAAATAGCAGTCACATCTGGACCAAGAGACTCGCCACTATCAAGCGCCTGCGCGTCGTAAAGTCCATTCATCTGAATTCGGTCAGACCCACGGACTAAAACCACGGCATTACCGAAAGCTTCAACGTCGAAAAAAACGCCGTTTAAATCTTCATTGAGACTTTCGGAAAATGCACTCACAGTTTAGTTCCTAGAGGTTGACGACCTTGGCCCAGGCGATACCATCCGGCTGCTGCAAGACTGCAAGCGGACGACTCTTCATGATGAGCTTCTGGATTTCTTCGTCTTCGTCGTAAATCGTCTTGGCAAAACGTTCAGCACGGAACCAGCCGTCCTTGACATTACCGACGCAACCGAAGTACAGCTTGGCAGCAAGACCTTCGCCGATAGCAAGCACCTTGTCCTTCGGGACAAAGCTCGTCTTGGCCTTGTTGACGGTATACGTATCGTTGTACACCCAAATGCGGCTACCATTGTGGTAACCAACAAGTTTCGCACCGTTGCTGTTGACACCGCCACCCAGGTCCATGGAATTGCCCGTCACATGGATACGGTCAAAGTCTTTCATGAACTTTTCGTTTGCACGAGCAGCCTTCCAAGCAGCAGCGCCGAAAATCTTGTCGGCAACAGCCAAGCCAGAATCTTCGCTAACAACCGTATCGAGATCAGACAGGTCGCCAATGATGTCAGCACCGTCGCCAGTCCAAATCGAATTACCGCTCTTGGTAATCTTGTGGGTTGCCTTGACATCGAAAGAAATACTGTCGATTTTCTTCCCTTCTTCGTCAAGAATTTCGTAGCCGCCTTCGAAAAGAGCCTTGGAGCAAATCATTTCGATCGTGCGGTTGATGCGGTTGCTCAGGTCAGCAGTATCATTGCCCAAGATGTAGGACTGACGCTGGTTTGCGTCCATCGGATCAACAAGGACCGCCGGTTCACCAGGCTGAGCCTTGAGCACGTCAAACGCGTCGGTCGGACGTTCCAAAGCAATTTCATAGCAATGGAACGGTCGCTTGGTGTAGCCAGAGCGCTTCGTAATGGTGCGCTTGGCCCCTTCGCGTTTGAACGGAGCAAGAACGTGAGTTCCTTCGACAGTGTCGAGTTCGGCATTCACGGTCTTAAGCGTTTCCACCTGGAAAAATCCGGAAAGAAAACGCTTGGGAGGCAAGTTATTGTTTACCTGCTTGGTAAGAGTCGCGACATTCATATAATCAGGCATGTCATCCTCCTTTTATTCGTTGACAGTGCGCGGGAAAATTCCAATCTTGCGCAGAGCCTTCAAGAAATTGTTGATGGAATCGCCTTCGGCGAATTTGAGTTCGGCAACGTCTACTTCGCCCGTAAAGGCGATAGCGCCAGACTTACCCGCCTTGGTATCTTCGAGCAAGACGCCGACCGGATCCTGAAGCGCAGCAGTGCCACTGTCGGAATCGACGATTTCGAAGAGTTCATCACCGACGGACTGGCCGATGGTTTCGACAGCAACCGCACCAGCTTCGACACCAGCACCGTCGCCAACCGTAACAACAATCACCATGTCATTACCGGCAGAACCAGCTTCCTTCCATTCGATAAGAAGCTTGCCTGCGGAATTGGTGGCAGCCACAATGTTCTTCAGAACATTGTCAGCATTGATTGCCGCCTTGAGACCGGCAACTTCATCAGCCAAGGTCGTAGAAGCAATCGTGTAGGTTACTTCGTTGCCATTGACAGACAGCTTGACAGTCTTGGTAGCAACCGGAGTTCCGGTAAAGGTTACGGACTTCTTTGCCTTCGTCGCAGAGGTAGCCACGCCACGGGAGGCAAGCACAGAACCGGCCTGAAGGTCGGCACCGTAAATGATACCGGAGCCGATATTGCGAGGCTGAGTGTCACCTGCAAAGATTTTCTTGTTTTCAAAAACAATCGGTTCAAACATTTTCACCTCCTTTTATCGAAAGTTTTTTGCACCGGCGGCGAACGCGTCAAAAGCACGCTTGTCAGCGTCAGACATCGGTTCAGCCGTTCCAGCCTGGACAGAGTTTGCGGCAGCGGCACCAGCGGCCATTCCCTGGGCAATCAGAGCCTTCTGTTCTGCAGTAAGGCCGGCGGTAGCGGCAGGATCTGCAGCGGGATTAGCGGGAGTAGCCGAAGCGGACGGAGCCGCAGTTTTAGCTTCAGCAAGTTGCTTCTTGCAAGCCTCAAGACAAAACGCCTTTGCTTCGTCAACCGTCTTGCCTTCGGCAATAAACTTCTTGCAATCGCCGTCAAGGCCAAGGCCTTCGAAGGCGGAGGAAATACCCGCAATTCGGGTACGTTCGGCGGCAACAGCCTCTTGACGCACAGCATCCACATCTACAGTGGCCTGAGCAGCCGGAGTCTGAGCCGGAGTTTGATTAGTAGGCATGTTGCCTCCTATGGTTTGATGTTTAATCATTTTTTCAACAACGGAATCAAGGGAATCAATCGCATCGACCATACCGGCTTCAAGAGCCTCTTGACCGACAAAAACTTTTCCTTGTCCATAACGTTCAAGTACAGAATCAAAATCGGAATTTCGATTTTTCGCAAGAGCTTCAACAAAGACTTTAGCCATGGCGTCCAAGTTCTTTTCGACAGCGGAGCGCCCCTCGGGCGTATTCGGATCCAAGTTCTTATTCGGGCTAAGACTCGAACGCAGGTAAGTTACAGACTTGTCTTCGTCGCCACTCAAAACACCCATAACGCCAATAGAACCGACTTGCGCGACACTGGACGCAACAACCTTTTCGCAAGCAGACGCAATCCAGTATGCCGCCGAGCACATCGCGCCGGCAGAATGAGCGACAATTCCGCATTCTTTTGTTCCACGAGCGGCAAAAATGCGGTCTGCAAGGTCGGAAACGCCCTTAATCTCACCACCCGGAGAATCAATCGAAAGCACAATACCCTTCACCGATTCGTCGGCAACAAGTTCATTGAACGCATTTTCGATAGAATTGTAGGTATCAACGCCAAACCAAGCTTTCCAGATGTTGGAACGATACGTCAAAGCGCCATCGATGTGCAAAACGGCAATACCGTTCTGGATATCGACATTATTCTTGTGATTTGGCTCGTTAGATTCCTTCCAGGCAGGGTCGCCAAAGTCAGAAGAACACAAGGCCTCCATGGCTTTAGGCTCAATAGCCCATTGTCCGGAAAGAATTTTCAACAATTTTTTGTTCATCGGTTCAAAAATAAGCTACAAGTTCATTAAAAAAACGCGTTTTGACACAAGTTATTTTTCGTCTTCAGTTTCATCGATAATCTGTTTAGCCTCAGAGACGGAAACAGAACGGTTGACGGCACCCGGTTCAGGAACGCCGTTTTCTTCACGCCATTTAGCTTCTTCCGCAAGTTCCTCGACATTCCTGAAGTATTCACCACCGTTCATTTCGAGAACCGCCTGGGAACGAGTCTTGTACTGTTCATCCACCTGCATCTTAAGCGCGGTGGTTTCCTTGAGCGGATCAAGCATCACCGGAGCGTCACCAATCCAATCGCAATTCAGCCAAGCCATACGCTTGAGCGGATCTTCAAAACCAGGACAATCTAGCACGCCGAGCATAACGCTTTCGAAAATGAGCGCTTCGTAAATCGGCTGGCAAAAATCGGATACCAGATTTGCGCGTTCGATATCGAACATTTTCTTGGATTCAAGAATTGCGCCGCGCACAGAGTTGTAAGAACCTTCGAAGTGCTTGAGCACCTGTTCATAGCTCATATTCAGGCGAGAAGCCATTTCCATGCAGACTTCGCGCATGTAATCGCGATAATCTGAATTAGGCCTTTTTGCATCGGCAACTTCAATGGATTCGCCCTTGCCAAGCTCGATTACATTTCCCGCGGCAAGTTCAGCAGCAGCTTTAGGCCCCGCTTCAGGCGTAACACGTTCTTTACCCTGAACATTCCCGGTAAAATTATTCGGAACCGTAGATTCAGCCGACTTGATAAACACCGTGTACATCGACTGCACGATGGCATTGATCAAGGTTGCATCCTGGAACCGTTCCTGGTGCTTGATCATCGGGATAATCGGAGCAAGCCAGGGAACGCCACGGCGCTGGTTCGGACGGTCAGACTTGAATACATGCACAACATTCCGAAAACCGAAAGCGTCATAAGTCGGCACACGCACCGACTCCCAATACCTGCCCAAACCGCCGACATCGTAATCCGGATACTTGGTAAACCAATAAGCGATATGCACGGAATCCTTGTCGTTTTCCACGCCCATCGCAAGTTCCCTAGTATCGCTTTTGTCATACGGATTTCGGCAACGGTTCCCTTCCAGAAGTTTGTAGCAAAGACCGAAGGCAGAAGAAGGCACATTGTGCCAACATTTCAACGCAAAGCAATCACCGCAGATCGCCTTGGTCTTCATTACAAGTTCCTGCATTTGGTAAAAATTCTTGTCGCGCTCGGCGTCACAGTCTTTCGATGCAGCCCAAAGCTCGAAAAGCCCACGCGCCTTTTTACCGAATTCCTTGATTTTCTCCTGGGAAACATCACTCAGGAATTCCGACTTCGGCGAAGGACGGCAAGACAGACCCGAACCGACAACGTTGATAACTTTCGTATCGACCGCAGCACCGGCAAAAGGAGCATTCTGATAAAGCGCCCGCGACCGATATTCAAGAACATCGCGACTTTCGGCCAAATCAGCATCGGCAGAACCACGAGAATACAAAAACGTTTTCAGGGCATCGCCAATAAAATCGGCTCCTTTCCACGGAATTGTCGGGCTATAGTTAGCCATGAATAATCACCCTCCGGCATCGGATTGTGCCAACATCGCCACCTTCGGCAGCTTTAGCCTTAGCAAGCTCGTCATTCCAGTATTTAAGGCCTTCCAAAATTTCGTTGTGGTTCACTCGGGTAAGTGCACGGCCATTTATGGAGTAACTTTGGCCCAAAAGCACTTTTGAAAGAGCGTGCTGGTACTCGCTCACCATCTGTTGACAAAATTCTACCGAATGCAATGCAGCCATACAAATCCAAATTTACACGACGGTTTAACGCTTTTCCACAATTTTGACACAAGATTTTTAAGGCTATTTCGCCGTTTCCATCGCCTTTTTGAACTCCTTTTCGAATTCTTTTGGCAATTCCTTATTCGCCGTTTCTTTCACAATGTTCTCAAAATCCCATCTTTTCTTCACGTTTGCAGCCGGGACCCCGACATAAAGGAATTTCATATCCTTGCGGTTTGCCTTGTCACGGACCGCAATCATTGTCTGACCCTTCTTATTGCGCATCACGAACGGATGTGGATTTGCGACATGGGCCTTAGTCTTTTTAGGATGAGTGTCGGCATAATGCAGCAAACTCGCAGGCTTTTTAGACTGCTTGATTTTTCCGGATTGCGTTCTGTAATCTTTCAAGCCACCGTTTTTAAGCGGCACCATAAGAACCTTACTGTGCTCGGGCTCCTTTTTCCCGCCTTTGGTGTTGATATACATCCAGTCTTTCGGGAACGAAACCTCTGCAGTCAACTTTTCTTTCGTCGCCTTTTTGACAGAAACAGCCTTCGGCAAGTTCGTATTCCTGACGACAAAGCTTTCCTTGTATTCGTCAATCAACTTAGTTCTCGCCTTAAAAGCAACATTATTCAGCGCCTTCATGGCGGCAAATTTTGCCTGCTTGACTTCTTTCTGGACTTCCTTTTCCAAGGTTTTTGCCAGGTTGTCCAACGTACACTTGATCGTACTCATACGCTTACCCCGCTG
>JAFXLS010000142.1 GCA_017530965.1 Fibrobacter sp. | reverse complement strand
GTGGTAAAGTCAATTTCGCGTTCGAATCGGTAGCTGGAATCGGTCGAAATGCAAAGGCGCTTGGCCTGCTTGCGGACGATGGTCGGGTTGAACCAGGCGCTTTCGAGGAACACGTTCTTGGTGGCATCGACAATTTCGGATTCAACGCCGCCCATCACGCCGGCTACGCAAGCCGGACGGTCGCCGTCGCAAATCACGAGGTCGTTTTCAACGAGTTCGTGAGCGGTGTGGTCGATGGTTTCGATCTTTTCGCCCTTGGCGGCGCGGCGGACCTTAATTTTGTTGCCGTGCAGCTGGTCCATGTCAAAGCTGTGGAGCGGCTGGCCCACGTCCATCAGAATGAAGTTCGTGATATCGACCACGTTGTTGATGCTGTTCATGCCAACGGCATGCAGGAGCTTGGCGAGCCAAGCCGGAGACTTTTCAACCTTCACGTCCTTGATGACGCGGCCCACATAGCGGGAGCAACCGCAACCCGGAACCACTTCGAGGCTGATGGCGGAACTGGCTGCTTCGGAATCTTCCTTGAGTTCGTAGGCGAGCGGCTTGAGCGGACGGCCGAACTTGGCGGCGAGTTCGCGGGCCACGCCACGGTGGCTGAGGGCGTCCGGGCGGTTCGGGGTCACGTTCAGTTCAAAGCAGACGTCGTAGAGGCCGAGGCTTACGAACGGGGTGCCAGCGGGAATGCTGTCGTCGAGAACCATGATTCCGCCGTGGTCGTCGCTGAGGCCGATTTCGTCTTCGGCGCAAATCATACCGAAACTTTCGACGCCGCGAATCTTGGACTTCTTCATCTTGAGCATAGTGCCGTCAGGGAGCGGAAGTTCTGCACCGATCGGGGCGAGCACCACGGTTTGGCCGGCGGCTACGTTCGGAGCGCCGCAAACAACCTGGATGGTTTCTTTGCCGTTATTGACGGTCGTGATGTGCAAGTGGTCGCTGTCCGGGTGGGCTTCGCAGGTAAGAACCTTAGCCACAACGAGTTTTTCATAAACCTTGCCCGGTTCTTCGGTACCTTCGACTTCCAAGCCGATGGAGGTCAATGCCTTTGCAACTTCTTCCGCATTTTCCGGAAGATCCACATGACGTCTGAGCCAATTCAAAGAAACTTTCATCTTTATTCCTTTTTTGCACGGATTTTGCCGGGTGCTTCAAAACGACCCGCGTGCAAAACACGTGCCTGCTTAAATTTCGGTGGTAAATGTAGAAAAAAACAGCCTGGCCGATTATTCTTCGGGCAGCTCGGGGGTTGTGTTTTCTTCGGGGTCTGCCGGAGGTGTGACCTGCGAGGGGGCGTCGGGGAATTCCGGGGTGGCATAATCTTCAGGATTGAAGATGGCGTCAAAGAAAACGACGGTGCTCATGGTGATGAGCGGAATAATCCACAGAAGTCCGATTCCTAAAGTCAAAACGCCCAGGAAACACCATAGCATGATGCGGAAAGATAGGCAAAGGAAATTGTAGTTGTATACGGAGACCTGGCAATAAGTTTGCTTGATCAAGTCAATAGCAGGCGTAGAATCGTCTTGTGACATTTTTATCAAAAGGCCGATCCAGGTAGGATATAGTTTGTATAAAATGTAGCAGAATAAGACAGCTATAATGAGAACGAATAGAATGTAAAAGAAAATGTTTTCGTGGACAGGCAAGATTAAGGGGAGATAATCTGCGAGCGCTTCAAGGAGTGACGAGAAGAATCCTGCTACAAGGGCTCCGATAAGTATAACGATGACATTCCTGGAAAAATTCTTGAAACCGGCAAACATGTCGCGGAGATTTGATTTCCTGTGTTTGAAAATTCGGAAAAAATAGGCGTAAAAACCGATGGCCAGAATATCTTGCACAATAGACTGTATCAGCGAAACGATAAAGCTGACGGGGGAGTTCCTAGGGGATTCTTCTTCGGTGCCGAAAAAAAGAAGGCTTGCGAAATTAATGAAGAAAATGGTGGCAAACAAGAGAATGCCGCAGAAAAGGGTTATACCCGTTGTTTTGAGGCGATTCCCTTTAAGCACATCGTTTGCTAAATCGAATGCTTTGGCGCCGCTGATCATATGTTCTCCTTCTTTTGTTGAACTTAATGGTTCCGCTCGAAACGCAAAGGCTTTAGCTGGTTGATCACCGATTGCAGTTCCTTGGGGAGCGGACAGTCAAGAACAATCTTGTCGCCGTGCCAGGTGAATTCCAGTCGGCAACTGTGCAAGAAGAGCCGGTGCAGTCCGAGGAGTTTTTTGACATCACGGTTGAGGGCGAAATCGCCGTAGCGGGTGTCGCCGAGGAGCGGGTGCCCGATGCTTGCGAAGTGGGCGCGGATTTGGTGCATGCGGCCCGTTTCGAGCTTGATTTTTACGAGGTCGTAGCCTTCGTAATGTTGCTTGACGCGGTAGTGGGTGACGGCCTTCTGGGCGTCCTTGCCGGTTTCGCCGACTTTCATCTTGGAGCCCTTGGCGGCGTCGGTGCGGGTGAGCGTCTCGTTGATGGTGCCCTTGTCTTTCTTGAGGTTCCCCTTGACGAGGGCGAAGTAGAACTTGTCGACTTCGTGTTCGCGGATCATACGCGTGAGTTCACGGAGCGTGTCGCCGTGGAGGGCGGCAATGATCATGCCCGAAGTTTCTTGATCGAGGCGGTGGGCGATAGTTGGCTTGAAGTCGAGCCCTTCGCGGCGGCCCCATTCCCAAAGGTATTCTACGAGGCTCTCGCCGGGGCGAGTGCCGGAGCCCGGTTGGCTTGCGAGTCCCGAGGGCTTGTTTACAACCACGTAATCTTCGGTCTGAATGACGATATCGAGTTCGTTGGCGCCCCAGCCGCTTTGCTTTTCCGACGGCGAGGTTGCCTTACCCCAGGTGGATTTTGCTTTTGCGAAACCGGCGCTAGGCTTTGCACCTTCGTTTTGGGTCGCTGGAAATTGGATGACGTTGGTGGCGCCTTGGGAGTCCGCATCGACGCTCTTGAAGTTTTCATAGATGCAGACGGTGTCGCCTTCCTGCAACATCTGATTCGCTTTGCCTACGACGCCATTTACGCGGACTTTCTTTTTGCGAATAACGGCGAAAAAGACCGACAGCGATTCGTCGGGGAATGCCTTGCGCAAAAAACGGTCGAGGCGCATGTTGGCAAAATTGCGGTCAATGACTCGGGTAATCATAAGCTTTCCTTTTTCGCGTAGTGGGCGAGTCGCACGCCGTCGGCGGCGCT
>JAFXLS010000141.1 GCA_017530965.1 Fibrobacter sp. | reverse complement strand
GTGTGATGAGAAATGAATAATTTTTAATTAGTCATTACACATTTCACACTTCACATTGAATTAGTTGCGGCCGAGGAGCAGCACGCTGTTCTGGCCACCGAAGCCGAAGCTGTCGGACATGGCGTAGTTGAACGAGTGGCTGGTGTTCTTGTTGGCGCACACATCGAGGTGGATGCGTTCGTCCTGGTTGAACACGTTCGTGGTCGCGTGAATCATCTGATTCTGCAAGGACTTCACGGTGATGATGGCTTCGAGAGCACCGGCGGCGCCGAGAGCGTGGCCGATCATGCACTTGGAGGAGTTCACCTTGAGGCTGTCGGTGGCGCCGGCAAAGACCTTTTCGAGTGCGGAGCATTCAGCAACGTCGCCGAGCGGAGTCGAAGTACCGTGGGTGTTCACGTAGCCCACATCCTTCGGGGAAATACCGGCTTCGCGGAGAGCCATTTCGATAGCGAGGCGAACGCCTTCGCCGTCTTCACGCGGGGCGGACATGTGGTGAGCGTCTGCGCTCATGCCGATGCCGGCCACGCGGGCGAGAATGTTCGCGCCACGCTTCTTGGCATGCGTAAGGCTTTCGAGAACGAGAATGCCAGAACCTTCACCGATCACGAAACCGTCGCGGTCCTTATCGAACGGACGAGAAGCGGTCGTCGGATCGTCGTTGCGCTTGCTCAAGGCCTTCATAGAGGTAAAGCCAGCGAGAGCGACATTGTTCACGGTTTCGTCGGTACCACCGGCGAGCATGATATCGGCGCGGCCGAGACGGATCTGGTCGTAGGCGGCGGCGATAGAGTGGTTAGAGGTGGCGCAAGCGGAAACCACTGCGTAGCAGGGGCCCATCCAGCCAGTGCGGTTGGAAACTTCGCCAGCGGGCATGTTCACGATAGACATCGGAATAAAGAACGGGGACACGCGGCTCGGGCCACGGTTCGAAAGCGAAACGACGGAGTCGCTATAAATCTGCATACCGCCGATACCGGAACCGATAATCACGCCAGAGCGGGTCGGATCTTCGTTTTCGGGAGAAATACCGGCGTTCTTGAGTGCCTGGAAAGAAGCATACACAGCGTACTGGATGCACCTGGACAGACGGGACGAATCACGCGGGGAAATAAATTCAGAACCATCGAATTCCTTGACGGCGGCAGCTATCTTGATCGGATAGTTGGTCACGTCGAAGCGATCGATCGTTGCGAGTCCGGATTTACCTTCCAGCAGGTTGTTCCAAAGGAGTTCCGGCGTATTGCCGAGGGCGGAAACACACCCCATACCTGTAATTACAACTTCTTCCATAGTGCGCCCAAATATAGAAAAAAGCAAAGTAACTTGGGAGCATTTTGTCTTAAATTTTTAGATATTTGATACAATACACTTACATTTTAATTACAATGCGGTGAATGGGGGCTTGGGGTACTCCCCAGGAGAGGGGATAGCGTAAGACAAGGCTTACGCGAAGGGGAGACTTCCCCTTTTTATAAAATTTCTACATTGTCCGCGTTATGGCAAGAATTAAAAGCGCACCGAACCTCGTCTGGATGGACCTCGAAATGTCGGGTCTTGAGCCGGAGAGGGACGTCATTCTCGAAATTGCGACGATCGTAACCGACCCGAACTTGAATATTTTGGCCGAAGGGCCCGTCTTGGCGATTCACCAGACCGAAAACGTTTTTGAAGGCATGGACGACTGGAACAAACGTCACCACACCCAGAGCGGACTCGTGGAACGCTGCCGCAAGTCGACACTCACCATGGCCGATGCCGACAAGATGACCCTCGACTTCATCAAACCCTTCACCACCGAACGCGGAAACGTGCTCTGCGGGAATTCTATTACGCAGGACAGGCGTTTTCTGTACAAGTACATGCCGCTTTTGACCGGCTGGCTGAACTACAGGAATATCGACGTGAGTTCCATCAAGGAACTGACCTTCCGCTGGTACCCGGACTTGCCGGAATTCCAGAAGATGGAAAAGCACCAGGCTCTGGACGATATCCGCGAAAGCATCGCCGAACTCGAATACTACCGCAAGACGATTTTTAAGTAAAGCTTAAACTTTAAGATGGACTATAATAATTACCTTCCGAAAAAAAGGGTCCCCTACGCAGTCAGGATCCGCAACCGAATTATCGTTTTTTCCGTTTTTATGGGAATTTGCGCCCTGATGGGCACCTGCATTTTTAGCGAGAAAGAACCCCCGAAGCCCGCTGAAGAAGACGAATATGCCGAAGCGGTTGATTCTACAGCAGCAAACGATGACACCCTGCAGGCCGGACAGCTAAGCGGAACAGGGGCGCCTAACACGGAGATTTTCCCGAAGGCCGATTCCGAAGACCTGGCGAATACGCAGGCAACAGTTGCAGCCGCCGTGGTCCCCGAAAGCCCCGCCGAAGCAGACGTCATCGACAGCGCGCACATCAAGGCCCAGAAAGATGTTTTCATGGCCGAAAAAATCGACAACCTGCTTCGCAGATTCCGCCCTGAACACGCGGTCATTTTGATGGTAGACCCGCAGAGCAACGAAATCATGGCCTGGGGCGAACGCCGCAACAACCACGTGCAAGAAAAGCCCGACTACTTTATCAAGAACACCTTCCCGGCAGCGTCCCTTGCAAAGACGGTCACCATTTCGGCGGCCATGGAATCGAACCGCTACTCGCTCACATCGCAAATTCCGATGATCGGCTCGAGCATTCACCTTTACAAGAGCCAGCTACGCGTCAAGGAAGGCTACAAGGGGCCGTTTATTGAACTACAAGACGCCTACGCCAAGTCCGCCAACCCGCCCATGGCCATCGTGGGCATGAACGTGGGCGCCGAACGCCTCCGCAGCGCCGCCAAGAAGCTGGGCTACAACATGAATTTCCCAGGCGCACTCCCCCCGCGTTCCAACTACGCGCCGCCCGACACCGGCTACGGCCTCGCCGAAGTCAGCAGCGGCTTTACGGAAGCAACCACCTTGACTCCGCTCCTCGCCGCTGCACAGGTCCGCTCCATTCTCATGAAAAAGCCGCTGGAAATTCCCTGGGCTGCAAACTTGGACGGTTTCGCCCCCAAGAGCCGCATCGCACTTGATGTGGGCAAATTCAGCGACAACACCTATTACGGACTCCGCGAAGCGATGATCCGCACGGTGACCCACGGCACCGCCCGCAAGAACATTTCGACTAGGCACATGGCCCGCAAGAACTATGAAGCACTCACCATCGGCGGAAAGACAGGTTCGCTCGATGGACACGACCCCTACGGCCGCTACGAATGGTTCATGGGGTTCGCACAGTCCAAGGCAGACCCGAGCAAGGCGGTGGTGCTCGTGATTATGCAGGTGCACGACTTGCAGGGCATGCGCTCGCAGCCGGCAACCCAAGTCGCCGGAATGCTATTTAACTACTGGGCACATCAATATTTACCCAAGAAAGGAAAGTAAAATGGAACCGACATGGTGGAATCTAATCCCTTCTTATTTTGACGGAACGGCCTTTACGCTGGGAAATTTCCCGGTGCGCTGGTACGGCATCATGTACATTTTCGCCTTCGTGACCGGCTACCTGACGCTGATGCACGTGAACAAGAAGGAAAAGCTGGGCTACACCAAGGACCAGTTCGACAGCCTGTTCACCTGGATTATCGCGGGCATTATCATCGGTGCGCGCCTGGGCTACGTGTTCTTCTACAAGCCGGGCTACTACCTGGCCAACCCGACCGAAATCATTCTGCCCATGACACATGACGCTCTTGGTTTCCACTTTGCCGGAATCTCTGGCATGAGCTACCACGGCGGCATGATTCTCGGCACGATCTTCACCTACATCGGCCTGAAGCGCAACAAGATGAACGTGTGGGAAGGCCTGAACCTTTGCTTTATGCTGGCTCCGCTCGCCTACACCTGGGGCCGCTGGGGTAACTTCATTAACGGCGAGCTTTTTGGCGAAGTCACCACGAGCGGTATCGGCATGTGGTTTCCCCTCGCCCACGATAGCCCGATTACCAACCCGATTCTGCACCACCCGAGCCAGCTTTACGAGATGCTGTTCGAAGGCGTGATTCTGTTTGCGGTTTTGTACAACTTAAGACGCATTCCGCTGCTGCGCGACAAGATGCCCTGCCTGTACCTGATGGGCTACGGCTTCTTTAGATTCTTCATTGAATTCTTCCGCAGACCCGATGCTCACCTCGGCCGCGTGGACCTGTTCGGCATGAGCCGCGGACAGACGCTTTGCAGTGTCATGTTCCTGACCGGCTTAATCTGGCTGATTGTGCTGATTTACAGGCAGAAAAGGGCTAACAACTCACCGCAAGTTCGCTAATGGCGAGTGCCGGGACCTTGATTCCGGCGAACGGATTGTAATATTCGTTGCCGACTCCGACCACATTCTGGATGATGTCGAAGTAGTTCCCCGACAAGGTCACGCCATCGACGGGGTGTTGAATCACGCCATTTTCGCACCAGAAACCGTGGGCACCGATGCTGAGTTCGCCACTCACGGAGCTACAGCCGGAGCCGCCTTCGAGGCGAACCACCAAGAGGCACTTGGGGAAAAGCTTCAAAAGATCTGCGGAAGAATACTCCCCTGCCGGAACGAACATGTTCCAAAACGCGGTAGACATCTTGGAGCCGAAATCGCGGGCGCCGTTACCCGTTGAAGTTCGTCCTGCCTTCGCAGCAGTTTCCAGATTGTAGAGCGCTTCGTTAAAGATGCCATCCTTGATAACATCGACGCGACGAGTCAGGCTCCCCTCGGAATCAAAATACATCTTGTGGCAGAAATTTTCTCCGAGCGGATCGCTCCAGAGAGAAAGCTTTTCGGAGGCAATCTTCTGGCCTTCTTTACCCGCCAAGCGCGAAGTGCCCTTCTGCATGGATTCGGCGATGAACGGCGAAGCATACATGCTCATGAATCGGCCCGAAATGCGTTCCGAGAATACAACCGGAATCTTGCCGCCTTCAATTTTCTTGGCACCGAAAAGTTCCGTTGCGTAGTTGGCGGCCTTGTCAGCGATTTCAGCAACGGTGAACTTGCTCCAGTCGCGCTCACTTTTGACAAAGTTGCCGAGCTTGCTGATACCATCGCGCACAGCGACTGCGCCTGCACCCACCGACACGGAGTTGCCCTTATCGGTGTAGAAAAGGCCCTTGTGGTTTGCCACAATGGAAAAGTCGCGGTTCAGGTCGGCACCCAAGTACGGAATATTCTTGATGTCAGCAGAACGTGCAAATGTTTCTTTTTCAAGTTCGATGCAAAAGTCCTTGAGTTCTGCCAACGTGAGTGATTCCAGCTCCGGATTATAGTTGGGATTGCCTTCCGGAATCTTTGCCGGTGCAGGCAATTCAAAGTCCACCTTCTCGGTCCACTGGGTGTGGCAAACGGCATCCTTGATGGTCTGCGCTATCGCTTCTTTAGTCAAGCGTTCGGTGTGAGCATAGCCGGGACGGCCATCCTTAATCACGCGAATGCCAAGCCCTACGGAATCCGAAATTTCAGTATTCTGCACCTGGCCCTGAAAAACAGACAAGCCCTCGGAATGGGAATTCGAGGCAATTACATCAAACTGTTCCGCCTCGCCCTTTGCGAGGTCGCACATACAATTTACTGCTTCAATAATATTCATAACAGATCCTTCGACTCGTTTATCCTGAACTTGTTTCAGGACTCAGGATGACACTCAACCCCTTTTGGCTTTGCTGGCGAGCATGCGCCAGTAGGCAGCAGGGCTACCCGTCACAGATTCAAGCGCTTCGGCAAGTTCGCGGGTAATTTCAACCGTTCCCGCAATCAAGCCCTCGAGAGTTTCCATCGGGACACCGATGCGACGGGCAAATTCCGCCTTGTCCATCTTGAGCCATTCAATGCCTTCTAAAATTGCCTGCCCCGGAGTGGGTGTTCCATGCCTTGCCATAGTCAATTCCTAAAATTCAATCGTTTTCCAGCCTTCGGCGCCAAAGCGCAGGTCACGTTCTACAAATTCCCAAATCAGGAGTTTCTTGCCCTTGAGCACGCCCGCCTTACGAGCAAGCTTTTCACGCACGAGTGTAGAAGCACCGCCATCGCTCACAATCGAGGATACCGGTCGGCTGATATTTCTTGCAAAATGGGCAATCCAGCCCGCATTCACAGGCGCATCGGTCTGGTAAATACGGCTGAAGCTGTCGCCCAGAATCAAAATTTTCGACTTGCGGAAGTCATCCTTGAACGGCGAAACCACGTGGCCTGTCACCTGTTGCACCTTGAATACGTTGAACTTGTTGAGGCCACTCATTTCGCCAATATCGCCCATGCGGTCTGCCAAAGAATCCGTGACCTCATAATCCACGGAGGGTTCACCGATATCGATCAAGCCCGCATTCACCATGGAGTTCACCTTCTTCGCGATTTCACCGGCGGCAAGTTCTGCGCCCCGGGGAGTCCAATGGGTATCGTCATTCAGATAAAGTTCACCCAGGTTTGCATCGTTTGCCTTTGCGGCAAGGAGCGGCGTATACAAGTCCACCGTATTCAGCCCAAGTTTCGTCAGAGAATCCAGAATCGCCTTGCCGTGAGAGGCAATCGGCTTTTCACCAGAAGCTCCCGTCAAACGTTCCGGATAGATGCTGGGCTTGCCCGGTGTAATCACCACCAGGAGTTCAACACCCTTCTTCTTCAGCTGTTCGCGGAACTTGAGAATCGCCTGAATCGGGTTGTCGAGCTTTGCGCTGCGGACATCCAGCGGAGACGGTTGCACCAGGAATTCCACATCTTGGCGGTAGAAAAGCCAACGACCTTCGCCCGCCCCCAGAACCACCTTTTCGCCCGGCTCATTAAAGACATTCCACACCGCCAGCTGGTACTGGGGCCTGAACTTCAGCACCAGCACGTTCTCGTCTTCCACTTTCTTCTCGAACGCCCGCAGGTAGCGGCTCGTCCATACGCCGTAATGCTTAATGCCACAAAGCGCACGCCAAAGCGAAAAATGCCCAAATTCAGCCACCACCGCCTTCAGCGTAGAATCTACCGTCTTGAAGGATTCCGGTTCGTCTTCAAGGGCGGCCACCAAGGTATCAGCCAACTTCAGCAACTTGTAGTCCGATTCGGCAGAGTCCAACTCCGCATAGCTGTTCACCGAAAGAACCACCGCTTCCAGGTCTGAAAGAGCTCCGACTACCGGCTCCAGGGCTTCGCCCACTTCGCCACCCCCAGCCATGGATTCGCGGGCAGCAAACCAGGCTTCGTTCAGTTTGGCAGCCGATTCAGCCATCTTGGATTCACGCTTAAACGGCGTATAAACAACATCTTTAAAGATATCAAGGCTTACAAAACGCTTTTCACCGCGCAAGTCCGCAATCGTCTGCGCCGAAAACGGGAGCAGCAGCATGACCGCAAACACAACAACAAAGGCTATATAGAGCTTTTTCACATCGGAAAAATAACAAAAAAAAGCGCTGGCCACCGAAGCGACCAGCGAAATACCCGGATCGCGATTCGAACGCGAGTCTGATCCTTAGGAGGGACCCGTTCTATCCAACTGAACTATCCAATCTATTTAGGATATACCGCGCCCGAACACAAAACCTTGCGTTTTTCGTCTAATATCGCCAATTTCATACACTTCTACGACTACTTTGTGTCGAACACCGTGTCGTGATGTGTATCGGCTTAATCGAACGATTTTCGAACAGTCTCATATCGCGTTTATGTCAAGAAAGACAAGGCATTTCGTCAATTAGTCGAACACTTTCGGCGACAGCCTCGTTCTATCCACGAGTTCGAAAATAGTTATAAAACCATTCAATGTCAAGTTCGAACTGAAAAAAGTTCCGCGTTCTATAAATCACGTCAAAGCCAGTCACTGTCTCAAATTTCAGATAGCACGCGCTCCAAAACACTGCTTTTTTTACTGTTCGGCAAGTGTTCGAATCTAAAATTCGCAAAAACACCTTTTCGCGTTCTATCCAATTGAATAGCAGAAAAGCCGTTTTTTTGACAATTAATGCGTATGTTTCTATATTTGCGCCACTCGCCTGGGTAATTTAACGGGATAAAATACGTCCCTCCTAAGGATGATATCCGCGTTCGAGTCGCGGCCCGGGTATAGTAAAGGCCTCTTGCATTATGCAGGAGGCCTTTCTTATCCCCCCCCCAAAAAAGTTTTTTTCGAGTGACATTTTCACCGTTCATTTTTTCCCCCTATCCCCTTTATGGAGTCCTCATTTTCGAATAAAAAACCGTACCCACATATTGATTTTGAGTTTGTAATATCCATTACCGAAAACCCATTAAAAACACACTTACGGCGATTTCCATCTATATAATATCGGCTTTCAGCGCGAACCGCCTATGGCACTGTCTATCTATAACCGGGCGTCCCTACATTCTCCATCCTCTCTATGACAAGAGAAACAACCAACAACGGAGAAACCTATGCACTATGGTGTAAAAAGGGAATGGCACAATGTCTTGGTAAGACCAGGATATTTCACCGAAGACTTTAAAAGCTATTGGCAAAGCCAGCAAGCGTGCGAGCGAGACGGCTGCGGTCGCGTGGTTGTCAACATCCATTCGAAGGATCGGCTCACGTCCGCACGTTGGAAACGGTTCTGCAAGAAACCGAACCCCATTGTCGATGAGTGGGCCGACAAGTACACCTGTAACGCGGTCTTGGTTGGGGTGCTTGGATGGGTCGTCTCTCGCAAGGTGCGTCACATCGAAGACCACCACGTAGTCGAGCAGACGGAACACAAGACCTACAAGAGCCGCCCCAAGCACATCGTCAAGGGAGGCACCCTCTACGCCGAGTGCCGCTATGTATGTACCTATGACGCGCGCGAATACGACCCAATGGAGCATTGCTAGATAAGTTGTCCCGCATATAACTGCGGGATTTTTTTTGACCTTACGCGGATTTACACTGACTACGAGCAGCCGGGTTTCCCATAACCAATCATTACATCTATGACACGAAACAACAACCCTGTAAAGGAAGCAATATGAACTATAACGCTATGAAAAAAGCGGACTTGATTGCCCGCATCCAAGAGCTCGAAACACAAGTGAACACGACAATGCAAGTCACTGACTGCAAGGTTTTTCCATTTCGTGAAGGCCCATCAATGGGGCATATGAAAGCTCTTGCAAACATAATCCTTGGCGACCAATTCCTAATCCGAGGTCTCCGCGTTATGGAAGGCGAAAACGGCTTATTTGTCAACTATCCAATAGACCCATTCTTCAAGGGAGATGAGTTCCGCTCACTTTGCAATCCTCTTACGCGAACAATGCGCGAGCACATTGAATCAACTGTACTAGAAAAATACCAGCAATCCATCGCGACATCCACGGAGGCTGCCAATGGCTAAAAAGCCAATCTTTCTAAGACCGACAAAGAAACGAGTCACTGGCCGATAACATTTTTACAACCACATCCAATCCCGCGTGGAGGCGCGGGATTTTTTTTGCATTCCACCAAATTCATCACTGTCTATGGATAACCGGGTCTCTCCTAGCAGGGTATTAACTCTATGAAACGAAACGGAGGCCAAAATGAATCAGGTATATCAAGAAATCACCGATAAAATCGTCGCACAGCTAGCCAAAGGCATCATCCCTTGGGAGCAACCTTGGTTTGGTACTAGTGGTGCTATTTCACATTCGACTGGAAAAGCCTACTCGCTTTTGAACCAAATGATTTTGGGTGGCGAATCAGGTGAATTTGTAACTTGGCACCAAATCCAAATGCTCAAGGCTCGCATCATCAAAGGCAGCAAGGGTCGCAAGGTGTATTTCTGGAACACCTTTGAGAAAGCCGAAGAGAACGAAAAAGGCGAGCGTATCATCAAAAAGATACCCTATTTGCGCACCTACACCGTTTTTCGCGTCGATGATTGCGACGGCATTGAAAATCATTGGCAAGCAAAGCAAGGGAACACCACAACGGTATCACCCATAATCCAAGCCGAAGACACAACCAACCAGTATTTAAACCGCGAAGGAATCAAGCTGGAACATAAAAATTCAGGCGAGGCATACTATTCCCCAAGACAAGATTTCATAAATGTTCCTACAATCAATAATTTTCGTTCGTCCGAAGCCTACTATTCGACCCTACTTCACGAAATTATTCATTCCACAGGCCATAAAAAGAGGCTTGGCCGATTCAAACCAGACGAGCATTTGTCACCCTTTGGGTCGCCGGATTACTCACGCGAAGAGCTTGTAGCGGAAATGGGCGCATCGTTTCTCTTAAAACGGTTAAACATAGACAACGACAAAACCCTACGGCAAAACAGTGCTTACATCCAAAGCTGGATTCGAGCCTTAAATAACGATGTGAGTCTAATCGCCATAGCAGCAAGCCGAGCGGAAAAAGCGGTTCAGTTCGTGATGGATGAAAATAAATAATAAAAACGAGCGGATGGCTGAGAAACTTGGCAGTTTATGAACGAGGAAGCCATCCGCTCGTTCCTTGGTTACCTATAACCGTAGTTTATATCTTCGTCGATTTTTTTATCCGAACCCAAATCAAGATACAACCGCTAAGGCATCCTATAGTTTATATAGTTATCCCCCAAATTTTCTTCACCATAGCACAAGCAAGCAGAAGCAGACAAAAAATTATTTCCATTTTCACAAACCACCCCTAACTAGACCTTTGTTCAAGCGCAAAAAACTATTCGTTTTTGTGTACTTGAGCGAATTAAGTTTACACCCATAAAAACAAGGGTAAAATCTGTTCGGCAAACTCACAAATAGCAACTCGAATTACCGCATAGCACCCATCTACTTATGCGAATGTTCGTTTGGTTATACATAACCTTTCCGAACACTGTCACCACTTTAACGGGCTTCCCCTACATAAATATTTAGCATATATCGAACAAGGAGATTTAAATGGCAACATTTGGTTATGCAAGAGTCAGCTCGACCGACCAAAACCTTGACAGACAAATCGAGGCGCTAACGCCTTACATCACAGACAAGCGTTACCTTTATTGTGACAAGGCGTCGGGAAAAGATTTTGACCGTCGTGCTTGGCGAGCTCTTGTCGGAACAGAAACGACATTGCCAGCCTTACAGTCCGGGGATCTTGTCGTGGTGGTATCTCTTGACCGTATCGGGAGGAACTACACTGAAATCCAGCAAGAATGGAAACACATAACCCAAACATTGGGCGCAAACATCAAAGTGCTGGATATGCCCCTACTCAACACCTCAGCGGACAACAACAATCTTGACCGCCGATTTATGGCAGACTTGGTGTTGCAAATTCTGTCTTATGTGGCAGAACGTGAACGAATCAACATTAAGGCAAGACAAGCTCAAGGCATTAAAATTGCACTCGAAAAAGGAATTCATTTCGGTCGAGTTGCTACCCAAAAGCCCGAAGGTTGGGATTCGGTCATTAGCAAGGTCAAAGAAGGTTCGATGACGGCAACAGCGGCGATGACGGAGTTGAACTTAAAGCGGACGACTTTCTATAAATTGTTAAAGCAAACTCCCAAAGAATAAATAACCCAGCCAATATCGGCTGGGTTATTTATATCCAAACGAGACTTCTATATGACGAGGTTCGCCTTATTTTTTCATAATTTCGGACATTGGTGAGGCGATTTCGGCGGGAAGAATAATTTCGTATTCATCTTCAGATGGCCATGAACGAGGCGATGCGCCTGGAACGGGAGGCATTCCTGAACGCGGGTGCGTACGAGCGTACCGAAGGCCGCCTGGGCTACGCCAACGGCTTCAAGTCGAAGACGGTCAAAATGCGCTCCGGATCCGTGGCCCTGTCGATACCGCAGACACGAGACTGCGACTTCTACCCGCGATCGCTGACAAAGGGGCTTCGTTCCGAGAGGGCGCTGACGCTCGCCATGGCGGAGATGTACGTCCAGGGAGTCTCCACCCGCAAGGTGAAGAACATCCTCGAAAAAATGTGCGGGCTCGAAGTCAGTTCCACGCAGGTGTCGGATGCGGCGAAGACGCTCGACGAGGAGATACGGCTGTTCAGGGAGAGGCCCCTTGGATGCTATTCGGTTCTCTACGTAGATGCGGAATATCAGCGAGTCCGCATGAACGGTTCCGTCGTAGATGCCGCAGTACTGCAGGCTATAGGAATCAATGCCGCAGGCAAGCGCGAGGTGGTCGGGATGTCTGTTTCTACTAGCGAAGCCGAGGTTCACTGGAGGACGTTCTTCACGAGCCTGGTGAATCGGGGCATGCACGGCGTGACGCTGATAGTGAGTGACGACCACCCGGGAATGAAGGCGGCGAGGAAGGCCGTGTTCCCGGCGGTTCCCTGGCAGCGCTGCTACTTCCATCTCTGCCAGAACGCGCAGGCGTATGCGAGGAAAATCGAGGAGCGCAAGGAGATCGCCAGGACAATGCGGAACATCTTTTCCCAAGTGGACAAGGCGAATGCGCTCATGGCGCTACGCGGTGCTGTGCAATACTGGTCCGAGACCAAGAAGCACCAGTCCTTCGCGGATTGGCTGGAAAGCAACGCGGAGGAATCCATGACCTACTTCGACTTCAACGAGGGATGGTGGCGAAGAATCAGGACGTC